>JAAVAM010000050.1 GCA_014804085.1 Treponema sp.
AGTACAAAAAACGAAGGGAGTGAAAAAAAGACGACCGGGCTTGACGACCTGATGCTCACCACCAACGAAAGCGAAATTAAGGAGCTGATGAAGGATCTTGACCGGGAACAGTCCTACCGCGAGCACACCTGCTGGCGGCAGCATATCACCGTGATTATCTCCGTGGCGTTCGTGCTGTTCCAGCTGTANGCNACGCTTTCCGGCNGGATTCCGGCGCAGATTCTGAGGGCGAGCCATTTGGCGTTCGTNCAGGCACTGGCNTTCCTGCTGTTCCCCGCGTTCAAGCACCTGCCGCGCAACACGCTGCCCCTGCATGACNTNCTGCTCGCCATTGTNGGCGCGGCGTGCTGGATTTANATNGTCATCAATTTCCAGCAGCTGGTGCGCCGCGCGGGCGCATANACGCCGCTCGACATCACCGTNGGCGCAATCGGCATCCTCGTCCTCATCGAAAGCTGCCGCCGCATCGTGGGTCTGCCCATTCTGATTATCGCGGTCGCTTTTATCTGCTACGCGTTCGCCGGGCCGTACCTGCCGGGATTCCTCAACCACCGGGGCTATTCGTTCCAGCGCGTGGTGAGCCACCTGTTCTTNAACACNGAAGGCATCATGGGAACGCCGATCGGCGCGTGCTCCACGTTCATATTCCTGTTCATCCTGTTCGGCGCGCTGCTCGAAAGCACGGGAATCGGGCAGTTCTTCATCGACATGTGCAACGCGATCGCGGGCGGCGCGAGCGGCGGGCCGGCAAAAGTCGCCGTGCTTTCAAGCGCGCTTCTAGGCACGGTGTCGGGCAGTTCGGTCTCGAACACCGTCGGGTCGGGCAGTTTTACGATTCCCATGATGAAAAAACTGGGCTACAAGGGCGAATTCGCGGGTGCGGTCGAGGCCGCGGCAAGCACGGGCGGTCAGCTCATGCCGCCGATCATGGGCGCGGCGGCGTTCCTCATGGCGGAAAGCCTCGGCATGCCGTACATCACGATCGTAAAGGCGGCGATTATCCCCGCGCTGCTCTATTTTACGGGCATCTTCATCACCGTCCACCTTGAGGCGAAAAAACTGGGGCTGAAAGGCATGCCCAAAAACGAGCTGCCCAAATTCCTGCCGCTGTTCCTGCGCAAAGGATATATGGTGCTGCCGCTGCTGGTCATCATCGTGTTCCTGTGCATGGGGCGCACCGCCGTCTACGCCGCGCTGATGGGCATCGTCTCGGCACTGCTGATCGGCATTGTGTCGTCGTTCGTGGACATGGCACAGGGAAAAAAGCCGACCTTCACGATAAACGAAGTGGTCAACATCATGTGCGCGGCGGCGCGGAACATCATCAGCGTGGCGATTGCCTGCGCCATGGCGGGAATCATCATCGGCATCGTGACGCTGACGGGCATCGGGCTGAAATTCGGCGCGGGGCTGATTTCTATCTCGCACGGCATCGTGTTCATCACGCTTTTCCTGACGATGATTTCTTCTATTATTTTGGGCATGGGCGCACCGACGACCGCAAACTACCTGATTACGTCCACGATTACGGCGGGCGCGATTATCGGGCTGGGCATTGAGCCGCTCGCCGCACACATGTTCGCGTTCTACTTCGGCATCATCGCGGACGTCACCCCGCCGGTCGCGCTCGCCGCCATTGCAGGCGCGGCAATCGCAAAGGCAAAGCCGATCCGAACCGCGTTCCAGGCGACGAAGCTCGCCGTCGGCGCGTTCATCATTCCGTATATGTTCGTGTTCAACCCGCAGATGCTGATGATCAACGCGTCCGTGGGCAACGTCATCTGGATTGTGTTCACCGCGCTCATCGGCATGTTCGGCGTAAGCTCCGCGCTCGAAGGCTACGTGTTCCGCAGGACGGGCATGGCGGAGCGCGTGCTGTTCCTCGTGGGCGGACTGCTCTGCATCATCCCCGAAAGCCGCACCGACATCGTGGGGCTGCTGATCATCGCCGTGCTCGTGATGTTTCAGCTGATACAGAACGCCCGCAACCGGGCAAAAACCGCCGCCTAGCACGGACGGACAGGCTGCGCCCGCGTCCGCAGAGAACGCCGGCAGCCTGTCTTTTCCGCACGGCGGAATTTTCCTCCCGTTCTCGATTATACAAAGAATACCCTAGGCTCATCTCGAAAACAGTTAGTTTTTTAAAGAAAATTCTCGATTATAGTGAGAGAAATGGATGATTACTCCAAAGCCTTTCGTCAGAACGTAAAATATTACCGTCGTCGGCAATCCGTTTCGCAGACAGAACTTTCCATCCGCTGTGATTGCGCCATCGGCACGATTGGCGGCATCGAGGCTGGCAAGGCAAAGCCGTCGTTCGACATGATTCTCAGGATTGCCGACGCGCTCAAGGTCACGCCCGCCGATTTATTCATCTGCGACATCTCAAAGGACAAGGCAGAAATCAAGCGCGAGCTGAAAGACCAGTTCGACACGATGATCGAGCGGCTGTAGGCACTAATCCGCAATACGAAACAGACCGTCACGGACGGCAACCAGATGCTCGGCAAGCAACTTGTCTGCGGCACGCTCCAGCCGCGCGATGTCGATATGCTCGGCCTTTGCAATCTGATCGAGCGAGGCCGCCGCGTTTTGGGCAAGGTGGCGCAGGATTGCCCCGCGCGCCTGCCGCAGCGAGCCTTCAAANCGGGACTGCCGCGCGTACTGGCGCGACTTCCGCGACGGGTTCTCCCCTTTTTTCTTCAAGTCCGCGCCGTAATCCATGAGCGCGTAGTACCATTCGCGCGGGTTCGTCCGGTCCAGCGTCTGTTCGATAAGCGGCACGATTTCCTTGTCGTCGATTTTCCGTTCCCCGTCGGCAAGCGCGCTGTCCGAAAAAAAGCGGTGGATGAACACCGAGCGGATATTCGTCTCGATAAACACGTTCGGCTGATTGTAGGCAAACGTACCCACTGCGCCCGCCGTGTACGGACCGATGCCGGGAAGCGACCGCAACTCCGCCTGCGTGCGCGGGAACGAGCCGCCATACTCCGCGCAGACCGCCTTGCACGCCTTGTGCAGGAACACCGCGCGACGGTTGTAGCCAAGCCCCACCCAATGCGCGAGCACGTCAGAAAGCGCGGCGGCGGCAAGCGACTGCACGGTAGGAAACACGCGCATCCATTCGTCGTATTTGGCGATGACGCGCGCCGTCTGCGTCTGCTGCAACATCATCTCCGAAACGAGCACGGCATACGGGTCGGAAATGCCGCGCCAGGCAAAATCACGCCCGTGCGCACGGTAGAACGACCAGATGTCGTCCCTGAACGCGCCGATTTCGCCGGGAAGCAGGACGAGCGCGCTCATGCGCCGTCAAACGTGATGAGCGTCGTCACGGTCGCCGGGCGGAGCGCGTCCTCATAGCGCAGGGCAGGCAGCCCGATAACGCCGAACACGTCGCTCACCGTGCCGCCGCCCATCGCAAGCAGTTTCCTNGCGGCGGCAAGCGTTCCGCCCGTGGCAATCAGGTCGTCCACCAGAAGATACGAAGCACCGTCCTGCACGTCGGCCTTATGCACCTCGATTTCCGCCGTGCCGTATTCGAGCGAGTACGCGCAGCGGTACACGTCGCCGGGAAGCTTCCCTTTCTTGCGGATAAGCACGAGCGGCAGCCCCCGTTCCCGCGCGAACGGCGCGGCAAACAGAAAGCCCCGGCTCTCAACGGCGGCAACCGCGTCAAANTGCGCGTCCGCATATATGTCGAGCATCCGGCGGATACAATGGCGGAACGCCTCCGGCCGCGTCAGCACGCTCGTAATATCATAAAACAAAATGCCCGGCCGGGGAAAATCGGGCACACGGCGGATCGCCTTGTCCAGCAGTTCGTCTTTTGGCATACCGTATTGTACCGCAATCCGCCCCCGCTGTCTACGCGACTGCCCCGCAACGCTCACTACCGGGTTTTGGAAGCAAGCCTTTGTCTTGCTTCCAAAACTCGCGCTATGCCTTTGCCCCGTGGTTCGTATCCGCCATCTTGATGCCGGCCGCGTCATAGCGGGCGGAGTGCGGTTTCTTGCCTTGCAGAATGGCGTCGAGCGTTGTACCGGACGGCAGCTTGTCCTTCATTTTCTTGTTCAGTTCTTTATTTTCTTCGGTGGTTATGAGCGCGATGCCAGAAACTTTCTCTATGAAGTCCGTGAGGTACTCCACCGTCAGCTGCGCCTTGTCCAGTGTGGCGAGGTGCTCCACGATGACGCTCACGGGGATGGTGTGCTCGTGGGTGAGACCNTTGTACTCNTTGTGTNATTNTTTGTNTATACATGGTCGTAGACCGGCTCGTCNATGCCNTTCTTTTTGAGATGTTCTCTCGCACCCTTGGAGATATAGCGGTACTCGCTGCGCACACAAAGGCTTCCCACGATGAACGAGAGCACNTCCTTGTATCCGTGTGCGAACGGGGTGAGTGACTTCTTGCTTTTATTCTGTCCAAGCTCATCTGGCAGCTGCCTAAGGTAATTGTGCAGGTACTCCGCCCGCTTCTTGTAGTCTACTCCTCTGAAATGCTTTGTCCATGCCATAGTGTTCTCCTTGGGGGANGCTTCCCGCCTTCCCCCCGTTTATGTTTTATGCTTCCCGCGCCGTTTGGTTTTGCGCGGGAAGGTTGTCTTATGGGCGCGAGTTTTCAACGAAAACCCGGTACGCAAGCCCTGCGACGCAAGGCTTGCGGGTGCCGCCCGGTTACTCCTTGTAGTTGTACGTTATCGTATAGTTGCTTATGTTTTTATTCCAATCGCTACCCTTTGTTATGGCATTCCACTGTGCCTCCGTGCCGGTATAGTTTATGGTCGTGAGGCTCGTGCACCCCTTGAACGCGCTGACCCCGATGCTCGTCACGCCTTCGGGTATCGTCACGTCCGTGAGGCTCGTGCACCCATAGAACGTTCTGCTCTCGATGCTCGTCACGCCGTCGGGAATCGTCACGTCCGTGAGGCTCGTGCACCCATAGAACGCCTCCTGCCCGATGCTCGTCACGTCCTCGGGGATTGTCACGCTCGCAAGGCTCGTGCAGCCCTCGAACGCGNTCCNCCCGATGCTCGTCACGCCATCGGGTATCGTCACGCTCGTAAGGCTCGTGCACCCCTTGAACGCGCTGACCCCGATGCTCGTCACGCCATCGGGAATCGTCACGCTTGTGAGGCTCTCGCATCCCTCGAACGCGAAGCCGCCGATTTCCCTCACGCCATCGGGTATCGTCACGCTCGCGAGGCTCGTGCACCCCTCGAACGTGCTNCTCCCGATTTCCGTCACGCCGTTGGGAATCGTCACGCTCGTAAGGCTCGTGCAGCCCTCGAACGCGCTGCCCCCGATGCTCGTCACTCCGTCGGGAATCGTCACGCTCGCGAGGCTCGTGCACCCAGAGAACGCGTACCATCCGATGCTCGTCACGCCCTTGGGTATCGTCACGCTCGCGAGGCTCGTGCACCCCTTGAACGCTTCGTACCCGATGCTCTCCACGCCATTGGGTATGACGAGGTTGGTCATGGTTTTCAAGTCCGTGCCGTCACTCATGGTCACGTGCTTTGCATAAGACATAAGACCGCCTTTACTAGCTAGTGCGCACCATTGCGCGAGTGTGCCTTGATACGTTACGGTGTCAAGGTTCTCGCAGTTGGAGAACGCGGAAATGCTGCCCCAGGAGCCCTGGGCAATTGTCTTCACGCTTGCGGGTATCGTAACGCTCGTGAGGCTCGTGCACCCCTCGAACGCGCCATACCCGATGCTCGTCACGCCCTCGGGAATCTCCACGCCCGTGAGGCTTGTGTACCCCTTGAATGCGGAGTTCCCGATTGTCCTCACGCCATCGGGTATCTTCACGTCCGTGTCTGTCCCGGTGTATTTCGTGAGTGTGCCGTTCACGNTTATCTCAAAGCCCTCTGCTTCCGCATCCGGCAATCTCACGGTAACCAGGCACGCCGCCCGTTTGTTGCCCGCCTGTGCGTAGATGNTCGCCGTGCCAATGCCGACCGCCGTGACCGTGCCGTTTTCATCCANCGTNGCGACCGCCGTGTCGGACGACGACCACATCGCCGTATTTTCGTCCGCGTTGTCCGGCTCTACCGTCGCCGTCAGCGTCGCCGTCTCGCCGTACATGAGCGTGAGCGTCTCCTCACTGAGCGTGACGNGCTCCACCTCGACGAGTATGTTCTTCACGGTGACCCGGCACNTCGCCGTCTTGTCGCCCGCCTGCGCGTAGATGGTCGCAGACCCTGTTCCGACCGCCCTCACCGTNCCGTCATCGNCCACCNNCGCNACCNANNNATTGGACGACNNCCATGTTACCGTCTTGTCGGNGGCGTTGCNCGGCGTTACCGTCGCCGTCAGTTGCCACTCCGTGCNGGGCTTGAGCGTGAGCGTCTCCCGGTCGAGCATGATGTCCTCCACCGCCACATCTTTCTGCCCGGCAATCACTGCCGCCGCCATGGCGCCCGTCATGCCGTCATCGCAGCCCGTGGCGGCGAGCAGCAGCGCCGCCATTGCCGCAAGCGGCGCAATCCATTTCTTTTTCATAAAAACTCCTGTGCGTTTATTGTCCGCCGACTTTTTTTCTCGCTTGGAAGCGGGGGAACTCTTTGGGGGAGAGAGAAACCTCTACTTCCGAAGCGTCAGCATTCTTTAGAATGCCTTTCTCTCTCCCCCAACCACCTCTCTCTTCCAGCACGGCTTATGCTTCTTCCTTTTTCTTGCCCGCCGTGCGCCGTGCCACGGTGTCGTTGGTGCTCTTGATGTTCCCCGCCACCGCCGCCACGAATTCCGCATAGCCGTCCATCGCTGCCACGATGTTCAGGTATGGCACGATATTGTCGTTGATGAGCGCGACAATCGGCTTTTTGAGCGAGCTTGCCGACTCTCCCTTGCCCGCCTTTGCCCTGACGTAGCCGTCNTGCGCGGCGGCGAANNCNTCCTGCGCCTCNCGAAGGCTCGCCACNAGNTCCGCNACGCCCGAAAGCNNCTTGANCTGCGCCGCCACTTTCTCCGCGCCCAAGTCCTCAAGCAATGACTCCGTGAGCGCGGTCTGGTCGGCATAATTCTTGCCCGTCATGCCGCGCCCGTACTTGTCCAGCACCGCGCACACCCCGACCGCCGCGGACTTCACCTCAGCGAACGGGCTAGCCGTGTACCCGCCCGCAAGCGTAAAGAGGTCGCGCGTCGCCACGTCCCGCGCCGAATCCGCCTCGTCCAGCGTGGATGCCACCGCGTCCTGCCTGATCGCCGTCGTGTTCCGCGCGCTCAGATCCNCNAGCTGCCCGAACTGNGNNTTNAGCACCGCATCCNTNNCCACCGCCGTCGNGCCGTCGCCACAGGCCGCCGCGTACTCGCGCTCCATCGCGTCCGACAGCGCGTCCAGCTCCGTCGTGCGCACGTTGTTGATAACTTTCACAACCTTTGCCATAAAAACTCCTCACTNTATGATGATTTTTTGTGTGAACCGAATGAAAAAAGTGCTTTTGAAGCCCGAAACCGCATCGGGAAAGCCACGAAAGCACTTTTGAAGCATGAAAGCGTGCAGGGGAAGCAGCGAAAGTACTTTTGAAGCGCGAAAACGCGCAAGGGAAGCAACGAAAGTATTTTTGAACGCAGAAATTGCGCCGGACAAGCCGCAAAAGTTCTTTTGAAGCCCGAAAATGCGTTGGGCAAGCAACGAAAATACTTTTGAACGCCGAAAACACGTCGGGGAAGCAACAAAAGTACTTTTGAACGCGGAAAACACGCCGGGAAAGCAACGAAAGTGCTTTTGAAGCCCGAAAACACACCGGGGCAAGCCGCAGAAGTTCTTTTGAACGCTGAAAACACGCCGGGGAAGGCGCAAAAGTTCTTTTGAACATGGAAAACACGTCGGGGAAGCAATAAAAGTGATTTTGAAGCATGAAAACGTGCAGGGAAAGCCACGAAAGTATTTTTGAGCGCGGAAAAAACTCGGTAAGCGGCGCAAGCGGGGCCTTGGGGTGCAACCCCAAGCCGTGCTGGGAAGGGGTGAGGGGTTGGGAGAGGGGAAACCCCCGCTTCGGAAGTAGAGGGTTTCCCCTCTCCCAAGAACAGTTCCTCCGCTTCCAAGCGGAAAATCATCCCGCCATGCGCCAACATGCGCGGCGTTGCGGAAAAGCCCTGCGGTGCTACAAAATATGGGGGGGGGTAATTATTGACAGGTTATCGCGCTCCGCCACGTTCCGCACGGAGAACGGCGCGGCAGAATGCGGTCGCCCGTCCACGGCAACCGTGCGCCATATCGCGAGAGAACTTCGTCCTGTAAGAGCGTTCGTGTAATGCTTCATCGTTTACGGGGCATTCCCCAAAATATGGTATTGTAGCAGGTTTATAATTTTTTGTAGTGAGTAATTTACGCACGGTTTTTAAACATACCGGCATCCCACCGAACGCCAGCACCTCCACAGCGTAGCCCTCAAGACCGCCGCGCAGAGCGGGCAAATCGCCCCGCGCGGCTTTCCTGCATGATTTTTCTCGCTTTTTCAAAAATCCTGTGCTAGAATAAATGACAGAAGAAAGCGAAACGCGAAATCTTAGGGGGATTTTTATGAAAAACGCAATCGTCGGGCAGTCTGGAGGTCCGACATCCGTTATCAACGCGAGTTTGGCCGGTGTTTTTGAGGCGGCGCGCGACCGGGGTGCGCCGCACGTGTACGGCATGGTGCACGGCATTCAGGGGCTGTTGCAGGGGCGCTACGTCGATCTGAAAGAGAAGCTGCACGGCGCGCTCGACATCGAGCTGCTCAAGCGCACGCCGTCAAGTTACTTGGGGAGCTGCCGCTACAAGCTGCCCGAACTGGATGCCCCGAACGCAAAGGAAGTGTTCGATTCGATTTTTGCCCTGCTCAACAAGCTGGACATCGGGTATTTCTTCTATATTGGCGGCAACGATTCCATGGACACGATCAACAAGCTGGCGATTTACGGCAAGGACATCGGGTCGGACATCCGCTTTATCGGCGTTCCCAAGACGATTGACAATGACCTGTGCGTCACCGACCACACGCCCGGCTACGGCAGCGCGGCAAAATATATCGGCGTGGTGATGAAGGAGATTATCCGCGATGCCACCGTGTACGGCACGAACTATGTGACGATCGTGGAAATCATGGGACGCAACGCGGGCTGGCTGACTGCCGCCGCCGCGCTCGCAAAGTCGGAGGACTGCGAGGGCGTGGACATGATTTGTCTGCCGGAAGTGCCGTTCAACGTGGACCGCTTTGTGGAGAAAGTGGCGAAGATGCAGAAGGACAAGGCGAGCATCGTGATTGCCGTCTCCGAGGGCGTTAAATTGGAGGACGGACGCTACGTGTGCGAGCTTGCCGACGACGAGCATGCGGTTGACGCGTTCGGGCACAAGTCGCTGACGGGTACGGCGCGGTTCTTGGCGAACACGGTCGCCCGCAAGCTGGACACCAAGACGCGCTCAATCGAGCTTTCCACGCTCCAGCGGTGCGCGGGTCATCTGACGAGCCGCGTGGATATTACCGAGGCGTATCAGGTGGGCGGCGCGGCGGTCAAGGCGGCGTTCGAGGGACACACGGGAGAAATGGTCGCCATCAAGCGCATTTCAAACCATCCGTACCAGTGTACCACGGAACTGCACCCGATCAGCGAAGTGGCGAATTTGGAGAAGAAAGTGCCGATGGAGTGGGTCAACGCCGACCACACGCAGATGCTCCCCGCGTTCATCGAGTACGCGATGCCGCTCGTGCAGGCGGAGCTGACCCCGATTTACGTCAGCGGTCTGCCGCACCACATCTATCTGGACGACCGGAAACTGTAATCGCGCCTGTGTGCGCTACGCCCGTCTTGCTTGCAGGACGGGCTTTTTCTTTTTTAGTTGAAAATTCCGCGAAAGGTAGGTATTATTAGAAAGAGCATGCTTGTATGCAGTGCGAAAGCATTTTTTGAGGACAGTAAGGGCTGATTTTTTATGGATAACGATACGAAATTTACGCCGGCAGTAAAACCGATTCGCATGGGAATCGATGTCGGCTCAACCACGGTAAAAGTGGTGATTCTTGATGATGACGGGAAGATGCTGTACGGCGACTATCAGCGTCACCGTGCCGATATTCGCAACACGATTATTACGGTCGTGACGAAAGCGTTGGAGGCGGTCGAGGGGAAATTCCCGCTCGGCGAAAAGCAGACGGTCAGCGTGCGCGTGACGGGTTCGGGCGGGCTTTCGGTTTCGCAGTGGCTGAACATTCCGTTCATTCAGGAAGTGGTCGCCGCGACTGCCGCCGTGCGCAAGATTATCCCGCAGACGGACGTGGTAATCGAGTTGGGCGGCGAGGACGCGAAGATTACGTATTTTACGGGCGGCATCGAGCAGCGCATGAACGGTACGTGCGCGGGCGGCACGGGCGCATTCATCGACCAAATGGCGGCGTTGCTGGAGACTGACGCTCCCGGACTGAACGCCATGGCGGCGGGCGCGACGCAGGTCTATCCGATTGCGGCGCGCTGTGGTGTGTTTGCCAAGACGGACGTGCAGCCGCTCATCAACGAGGGCGCGCGCCGCGAGGACATCGCCGCATCCATTTTTCAGGCGGTGGTCAATCAG
>JAAVAM010000060.1 GCA_014804085.1 Treponema sp.
GTGTTCCCGCAAGTTGGCGGGAACGAATCTCAGTCTGTGGCGAGCATCCTGTGCCGCGTCAGTCACTTTCTCGAAAAAACCGTCGGTTTAAATGCCCCAACAGACAGAGGAGGATTTTTTATGAAAAAAATCTTGACCACAATACTTGCAGGAACGTTGGTTGCGGGCGCAGCATTCGCTGCGGACGCAAGTGTAAAACTCAATTACCGTGCTCGCTTGGACGCGTTCTCTTTGCTAAACGCAGATGACGGCAACGGACACAAGGATAACACTAGGAACTGGATGAACTGGAACGGCTATGGCGGCAAGTCAAGTGATAACCTCGACATTCAGATAAAGAGCGATATGTTCGGCGCGCGCCTTACGTTGGCTACGAATGTTGACGGCAGCTCAACGCCTTTCAATAAGACCAAGGAGTTCTCTGGCTGGATGAAGTTCAATGTCGGTCCCGGCACGTTGCAGTTCGATGTGGGAAACTGGGGCGACGGCTATGCGGACGGCAACTACCGCGTGAAGAAAGACCATGATGCCCAGTCTTCGGAAGGACCTGACTTTGAGAAATTCAAGTTGGGTTCTATCTTCAACGGAGGGAAAGGCATCAAATTCGTTGACGACCTTACGTCTGGAAACGGAGAAAAAGCATTGGGCGGGTTTGCCTCATACGCATTTGACGTTACCGAAACGGTAAACCTTAAGCTCACGGTTGGCGGTGTGCAGGCTGATGACTTTGACGTTCCACCTGCGGAAATCGATGGCAACACAAAGACGACAACATCATGGAAATCTGCTTTCGCCTCACGTGCACAGCTCAAGGTGAAAGACGTGCTCAACGCGGAACTCATCTACAAGCTCAACCATAAGACAGGGGAAGATGTTACCAACACGTTCGGTCTGTACGTGATGCCGCAGATCCTTGATGCACTCACGCTCAACGTGGGCGGTGCGGTGGAACTCAACGGCGCAGATGACTGCACGGACTGGGGTGTTGACCTCCGTATGCGCTATCAGGTGATGGATCCGCTCTCAATCACGTTCTACACGAACGTTTCGGGAACGACAAACGATGCGGGACGTAAAATCAGTGGTGGTATCGTCGGCTTTGACGGGAAGCAGGGTATTCTTAAAGCGGGAGAAGGTCCTCAAATAGGAAAAACTGAGGATAACTCTCCATACCTTAAGGTTGCCATGTGGAATCACCTCACGGGTCGCTACAAGGTCAACGATCTGCTGACTGCCACGCTGAACGTCGGGCTTATTACGCCGCTGTCAAAGGTTGATAATGACGACACATCATACGGTCCGGAATGGCGCGTAACCCCCGGCATTCAGATTTTCCCCGAACCCGAGGGCAAAGCCTCGCTGTGGGCAGGTGTCGCAATCAGCGGCTGTTCAGTTGAAGATGCTAGCAAGATTGGTGTTGACATTCCGGTTATCTTCCGCGTAAAGTGGTAAATCTTACCGCATAACGCGCAAGCAAAAAAGGCACTCCGCAAGGAGTGCTTTTTTTGTCCGTTCGGCGACACGCGCGGGCAAATCACGTGTGGCTTTTGGTTTTTCTGATACCTCTGTGGCAACGCGGCAGGCTAGTCGGCGAACTGCTCCCCATAGCGGCTGAAGAACTCCGCCACCGTAATAATCTCAATGTCGGCGTATGACTTCAGGTCGAGCAAGTCCGCGTCCCCGCTCACGATGTAGAGACACTTTCCCGCGAGCGCGCATTCAATGAATTTGTTGTCGTCTTTGTCACGGCAGACGGAGACTGTTTGCGCCGGGGAGACGCAATTGCACTGCTCCAGAATGTCGTCAAGGCTTGCGGAAGTCTCGCGGGCAGAATATTTCCGCGCTAAATGCCCCTCGGTTCTGCGGTATTCGGCAATAATGGCATCTGAGACATAGGCTTCCAGTTTGCCTGCCATGAGAAGGCTCACAAGGCGGTCGGGTTTTCCGCCAAAGAAGATTGCCGATGCAATCACGTTCGTGTCAATGACAATCCTCATGCCTGTACGCGCACCCTGTTCGCCGCGCGGACTTCTTTTATCGCGTCCGTAATGTCCTGCTCGGTCATGCCCACGCTTTTTGCCCATGCCTGCGATGCCGCCATGTCCTTTCTGAATTTATCCATATCAACCGACCGCTTGTTCCCGAACTTATACTGTATATACGTCACAAACGATTCGACTTCCGGCAGTGCCTCTTCCGGCAGCGCGCGGATCTGCCGTTCCAAAACCTCATACGACATACGCACACCTCCTTTTTACGAGTGTCAGTATACCGCGATTTTTGCGATAAAACAAGCCGCCCGCCCTGTGGGTAAGGCAGGACGGGCTATTTTTTACTTATCGTTTTTAATTGAAACACACGCGGCGAATCACTACAATAAAAGACATGAATGAGAACATTGACGTGAATGTCGCTTGCATTGGGTGCGGCGTGATGGGCGGGGCGCTCATGCGGGCGGTGGCGAAGGTGGTTGAGCCGAAAAAAATCACCGTGAGTGCGCGGACGTTTGACGAGGCGCTGGCGTTCAGCAAGGAAATCGGCTGCAATGCCGTGGTTTCCAATACCGAGGCGGTCAAGGGCGCGAAGTTCGTGTTCGTGGCGGTAAAGCCCGCGTTTGTGGACGAGGTGCTGCGCGATATTGACAGCGCGCTTTCCGACGATGCTGTGGTCGTTTCTATGGCGGCGGGCGTAAAACTGGCGGCGATAGCCGGTTCGCTCGGTCGGGTGCGGACAATCGTGCGCATCATGCCGAATATGCCCGCGGCGGTCGGCGAGGCGATGATTGCGCTGAGCGCGGACGACGGGGCGAATGCCGACGACGTTGCCACGGCGCAGTCGCTGCTTGCGGCGGCGGGCAAGGTGGAGCGGGTTGACGAGAAGCTGATGGACTGCGTGACTGCGGTCAGCGGGTCAGGACCGGCGTTCGCGTTCATGTTTATTGAGGCGATGGCGGATGCGGCGGTTCGGCTGGGAATGCCGCGCGCGCAGGCGTATGTGTATGCCGCGCAGACGCTCAAAGGCAGCGCGGAAATGGCGTTGCGGACGGGAACGCATCCCGGCGCGCTCAAGGATGCCGTCTGCTCGCCCGCCGGTACGACGATTGAGGGCGTGGCGGCGTTGGAGCGCAGCGGATTCAGGGACAGCGTGATAGAAGCCGTGGCGGCAGCCTACGCCCGTTCGGTCGAACTCGGAAAACGATAGCTGTCCGCTATGAAGGACATGACGCAGGGGAACATCGCGGGGCATTTGGTCGGCTTTGCGGTGCCGCTCATTCTGGGGAACTTCTTTCAGCTCACGTACAACGCGGTCGATTCGATTATCCTCGGTCGCTTTGCGGGAAAGGCGAGCCTTGCCGCCGTCGGCATTGCGAACCCGATCATGAACATCATGATTTTTTTTATCGTGGGCATCAGCTGGGGCGCGGGCGTGCTGATCAGCGAATTTTATGGGGCAAAGGACTTTCGGAAGCTCAAGCACGAAATCAGCACGACGATAGTCATCGGCTTTGCGTTCACGCTGTTCGTGAGCGCGGTCTGCTTTGTGTTTGCCCTGCCGATGCTGCGTTTGGTGCGNTCCCCGGAAGANCTGATCGCGCCGTCCGCGCATTACCTGCGCATCGTGTTCTGCGGGCTTATCTTTACGTTTTTCTANAATATGTTTGCCGCCGCATTGCGCGCCGTNGGCGACAGCCGNACGCCGATTCTGTGCGTGGCAGTCAGCGCNGTACTCAACGGCATACTTGATTTCGTGCTGGTCGNCGTGTTCCGNCTTGACCTGACGGGCGCGGCGGTTGCGACGGTGGCGGCGCAGGCGATTTCATGCGTACTNTGCGTCGGNTACGTGTACCGGCGCGAGCCGCTCATTGCCGTGCGCCCGCGCGAATGCCGGGTGGACACCGCGCTCATGGGAAAGACGATAAGCTACAGCCTCGCCACCGCCATGCAGCAGACGGTGCTGTACGTGGGNAAGCTGCTCGTGCAGAGCGCNGTCAATCCGCTGGGCGTGGACGCAATCGCCACGTTNAACGCGGGCACAAAAATCGACGATTTCTGCTATCAGCCGGANCAGAGCATCGGGCAGGCGATGACCACGTTCACGGCGCAGAACCACGGCGCAAAGAACGTGCGGCGGATGCTGCAAGGGNTGCGCAAAGGNNTGGTCATTTCNTTCGCNTATGGCGTNCTGATTGGCGCGGCGGTCATCGCGTTCCGCACCCGGCTGATGTGGCTGTTNGCCGGAGACGGCGAGGCGGAAGTCCTGCGNCTGGGGCNGCAGTACCTGCTCATCATGGCNTGCCTGTANACCATGCCCGCGCTGACGAANGGNTTTCAGGGNTTTTTCCGCGGCTGCGGCAACATGAAGACCACCGTCGCCGCGACCACCACGCAGATGATTGTCCGCGCGGGCTTTTCGCTCCTACTCGCCCCGCGTTTNGGCATTGCGGGAGTCGCCTTTGCCTGCGGCATCGGCTGGACGGCAATGATGCTGCTNGAAGTGCCGCTCCTCGTGCGCAAAGTCGTCCGCCTGCGCCGCCAAGCTTGACGGCACGGGCGGACGGNNTTTCAGTCGGCGAGTATCTGGTAGGCTTCGAATTTTCGGACGGTATCTTCGTCGGGCTTNCCNCANAGGCTGACGATGACGGNGGCGATGAGGCAGAACGCGAATCCGGGNAGNATTTCGTACACGTCAAAAATGCCGCCGCTGAGCGAGTGCCACACGATGACCGTAACCGCNCCCACNATNAGCCCGANNAGCGCGCCGTTGCGNGTCGTCCGTTTCCAGAACAGCGCGAGCANAATNAGCGGGCCGATCGTCGAGCCGAACCCTGCCCATGCGTAGCTGACGAGCGAGAAAATCGAACTGTTCTGNTTGAGCGANATGCAGAACGCGAGNGCGGCAATGACAAGCACGGCGACGCGGCTTGCCNNNAGCACGTCCTCGTCCGTCGCGTCCTTTTTCAGCANNCCTTTGTANATGTCCTGGCTGAACGACGACGAGGCGACCANAAGCTGGCTGTCCGCCGTNCTCATTGCCGCCGCAAGAATGGCGCACAGNAAAATNCCGGCGATGAACGCGGGGAACATCCGNTTGATTGACTCGCTGAAAACCGTTTCGGCGGCGGACGTNCTCAGAATCTGCGGCAGGTACACCGTTCCGAGCGATCCGACGATGACCGCCACGCCGAGCGCNATGATGACCCANACGATCGCGATGCGCCGCGAGATTTTCACGTCCTTTGCNGAGCGGATTCCCATNAANCGCACGATAAAATGCGGCATNCCGAANTAGCCCAAGCCCCACACNATCGANGAGATNACCGCCACCGCGCCAAAGTGCTGGTTGCGCGTGAANGCGTCCTGCATTTTTTCGCTCACGCCGTTGAATTCGCCCGCCATTGCCCGCTGGCTGAAATTCTGCACCTGCTCCCACGCCGCCGTCGGGCCGCCGAGCACNAAAAGCATGACCGCGCCCGTAATGATGAGCGCGACGAACATCAGCGCNCCCTGCACGAAGTCCGTNGANCACACCGCGCGGTANCCGCCCGTAATCGTGTAGGCNAGGATTACCACCAGGCCGATGACCAGCCCCNCNTGNTACGGCAGGGCGAACACGGANTTGAACAGCTTGGCNCACGCCACAAAGCCGGANGCNACGTAAATCGTNAAGAACAGCAGGTTGAACACGACCATAATCGTGGCGATGAGATGCCGCCGGTCGTTGAANCGGTTGGTCAGNAATTCGGGAATCGTAATCGCGTTGCCGAACGCTGCCGTACACTTGCGCAACGGCTTTGCCACAATCAGCCAGCTCAGGTACGTTCCCGCCGCCAAGCCGACCGCCGTCCAGAACGCCTCTTTCATGCCGCCAAGATAGGCCAGACCGGGCAATCCCATCAGCAGCCACCCGCTCATGTCGGACGCTTCCGCGCTCAACGCCGTCACCCAAGGACCGACCTGCCGCCCGCCCAAAAAGAAATCGCCCGCGCTCGTATTTTTCTTCATGTTGCGCAAGCCGATATAAATCATAAAACCGAGGTACAGAACGAACGCCGCAATGCGGGCAATCAGCACAGAATCCATACGTTTCTCCATAGTCGTCCGCGTGTGCGGACGCGATATAATATAGCTTCATTATTGCCGAATTATATGATGATTGCAAGGGGCGCGCCCCCGGAAGCTTCGGCTCGGTTGACGCGTTCGGTGCGGTAAAGTATACTTTTTGGACAATGCCACGTTCTGCAATTCCCGGACAGCCGCTTTTTTCTCGTGAATATCTGGTCAGGCTGATTCTGCCGTTGGTGGCGGAGCAGTTTCTGGCGATGACGATTGGCGCGTGCGATACGCTCATGGTCTCGTCGATCGGCGAGGCGGGGGTGAGCGGCGTTTCGTTGGTCGATCAGTTCAGCCAGCTGATGATTCAGCTGTTTGCGGCGTTCGCCACGGGCGGGGCGGTGGTTTCGAGCCAGTATTTGGGACACAAGGACGCGCGGGATGCGTGCGTGGCGGCAAAACAGCTGCTGAACCTTGCGGTGATTGCGGGGCTGCTGATTATCGCGTTGTGCGTACCGTTCCGCGCGCAGATCCTGACGAAAATGTACGGAAAAAGCGAAGCCGACGTGTTGCAGAGTGCCATAACCTACTTCTTTTGGGTGGGGCTTTCGTTTCCGTTCCTTGCCGTGTACAATTCGTGCGCCGCGCTGTTCCGATCGATGGGAAACAGCAAGCTGAGCCTGAAAGTGAGCATCCTGATGAACCTGACCAACATCGGCGGGAATGCCGCGCTCATTTACGGGGCGAAAATCGGCGTTGCGGGGGCGGGCATTGCCACGCTCGCGAGCCGCTTGGTTGCGGCGGTGGTGATGGTGGTGCTGCTGTGCGACAAGGACAAGAATATCATCTATTTTGACCACATTTTCCGCCCAGAGTGGAACGGCATGATGGTGCGCCGAATCCTGCGCGTGGGCATTCCGAGCGGTATTGAAAACAGCGTGTTCCACATCGGCAAGCTGGCGGTGCAGGTGTTCATGTCGGGATTCGGGACGGCGGCGATTGCGGCGAACGCGATCTGCAACACGGTGGCAAGTTTTGCCAACATTCCCGGAAGCGCGATCGGGCTTGCCTCGGTGACGGTGGTGGGGCAGTGCATTGGCGCGGACGAAAAGGCGCAGGCAAAACGCTACGCCCGTGTCCTGCTGCGCGTGACGTATGCCGCCATGATTGCGCTCGCACTCATTATCCTGCTTTTTGCGCCGCAGATCGTGTCGGTGTTCAATATTTCTGCCGAAGCAAAACGGCTTGCCGCCGGCGTTATCCGCACCTGCATGGTAGGAAACGCGCTCATTTGGCCGCTCGCGTTCACGCTCCCCAACAGCCTCCGCGCCGCCGGGGACGCAAAGTTCACGATGATTGTCAGCAATGTCAGCATGTGGCTGTTCCGCGTCCTGTTCAGCTATGTGATTGCCGCTGCCCTGCTGCGCCGTTTTCCCGAAAACACGGGCCTTGCGCTCTACGGCGTGTGGTTCGGCATGTACATCGACTGGATATTCCGCTCGCTCTGCTTTGTGGTGCGCTTCCGCCACGGCCGTTGGCTAGAAAAGCGGGTGATTTAACAGAGAACTACATTTTTCCCGACGATACGCGCGCTTGACTATCACGGGATTGCGGTATAATATAAGTGAAAAGAGTGCACCCGCTCCAAAGCGGATTGCCTCACAGAATTTTTTGCTCGACTCACGTCAAGCCGCCCGTCCTGTGGGCTAGACAGGACGGGTTATTTTTTACTCATCGTCTTCTTTCCGTCTACGGCGAAGGCGCAGAATAATGTCGATGATTATCTTGACAATTAAAAGTTACAAGCGTAGGAAAGGCAGGGGGCAATGCCCGCGCGGCGGATACTCGCATGGGGTAGGGCGACTTTGTGTGTAAAAAATAGAGCGCCGTCGCAACGCCGCTCTTACAAAAACACGGATGTTTTTTGATTCTATCGACAATATACAATGGTTTGCCCAATCTGTCAATAAAAATATCAGATATGCTTCACAATCTCCCTGACAAACCGATAATTGCTTTTAAGCAAATCGTTTGAGATGAAATATCTCCAGTTCTTCAAGAACCGTGTAAAAAACAGTGCTTTGATTTTCTTAATGCCATGCGTCTGTATGTTTGACGACACGACTTTTTTATATACATAGACGAGAGTGACAAATTCAAGTATCGGCCGGCACGTCAGTTTCTTTTGCCTTTGAGCCGTTGATATTGTCTGTATTCTTGCAACATATTGGCTTATTTCGGGCGGAACTGATGAAGTTCCGTGCTTCATGTTCGCCAAAATGCAGTTGTTATGCGCACAGGCGTTTCTGAGACTTTTAACCAAATTGAGCAGTTTTTCGGAAACAGGCGGTCTTGTCTGAGTTGTATGATAAAAAAACTGATACAACTTCAGCAAATCGCCGAATGTGATAAGCTCGAAGAAAACCCATAACGGACAGTCATCATAGGCATCAATCCTGTTCTCGTTTCTATGGGTATTTGGATTGACACTGGTTTGAACGGTAAAATATTTTTGAAACAAATCCGCCGTAAAAGGTGCATAGACTGTTGCCTCCAGTTTTTTTAAGATATACGGATTGTTTGTTATAAAATCCTCGACTATCTTGTAGGAATCCACTGCGGGTGTCTGCTCTATATATTTGAGCATAGTTATTTTAATATCATGCTCTATATCAAAGCACATCTGAACAACAGCCCTTCTGAAATGAAAATCAAGCGTGGACAGTTCCTTTAAATAGGCAAAGTCAAGCCTGATATAGGTATCCTTTTTGCTTCCGTTCAAATATTTCGGGTAGTTTTTTCTATACGAGGCAGTCCGAAGATAATTGTTTATGTCCAGCAGGTAGCGTTCTGCCTCTGATTCCGAAATATGCCGGAACGTTATCCCTTTCTCAGTCTTCATTTTTTGTATTAACTGGGCGGCAGTTTGAAACGGCTTGCGGTGGTTTTGCATGATATTTAGTATAGCACAATTCCTTGTTATGCGCCATATCCGCCGGGGGCTACCCGCAAGCGGGTCGGGCTTTACGCGGTTCCGCTCCCGCTCCATTCCTGCGCTTCGCTTCGGAACGCTCCGCGCCGCTCCAATCCCTAGCCCGGTTCGGTATGCGCTTTGCTCTTGCCGAATAAAAAATCCCCCGCGGTTGCGGGGGAAACTGCCGTGCGCTGTGGCACACGGTAGGCTCGGATTACGGGCGATTAGTTTTATTTTGCAAAGAACAACTTAATGTCACCGACTGAGAACTGATCGCCAAGTGTAAACTGCTCATAGGTCAAAGCAACCGTTAAAGTTGTTTTGCTAGAGATTATAAGTGGCTTTTCTAAACTGATTCTTGTATCGCGCCAATCTTTATCTGCACTTGTTTTGTCTGCTGCATTTGAAGCAGAGGCTACAGATTCAGTGTCTTTCTTAATCTCCACTCCTTTGATTGTGTACTTATTCGCTCGGAAACTTGCCGTAACATTCGTCAGTTTAAGCTCCTTGCTCCCTTTCGGGGTGATAACGACATCAAATGTTACAAGCTTTCCCGAAGGATTTTCAGGAGTTTGTTTGTTACTCGTCTGCGTAAACAAGATTCCCGGATACTGCGTGTCGTCAACATTTGATGTTATTAGTTTTACGTGCCAGTCAGTTGCTAGGACGAAGTTATCAATAGTGCAGTCTACATCATCATTTCCAACTGTAAGGCAGTCTTTAAACATTTCAGATAATTCGACCATTGCACCTGTGGTACCTTGCGCGGGAAACTTTTTCTTAGCTTCTTCGTCTTTCGTATCAAGCAACGTGATTATTGTTTTATCACATTTGGTAACGGTAATTTCCTGGGTTTTCACCTGCGGTTCTCCACGACCAAGCGTGTACTTTGCCGTAATAGTTGCAGTTCCCTCTTTTAATGGGAAAACCATACCCTTATCCACGGTTGCAACGGTCGGATCTGAACTGCTCCATTCAACGTAATCAGTAATAACAGCGCTTTTAGAATCGTTTCCTTTAGCTGTAAGATGCATATAGCCTGTAGATACTTCAAGTTGTGTTTCTTCTGGAGCATCAACTTCGAGTTTGGCATCCCCTTTTACGCTAATCTTCACATTTGCGGTAAAACGTCCGACACGTGCACACAAAATCGCCTCACCGCTTGCGGTCGGCAATATTTTCGGTGTACCATTCGCATCCTGGACTATTTTTGCGACAGTCTCATCGCCAAGAATCGTCCATGTTGCTAAACTAGTATCTGTGTATTTACCATTAGAAAGTGTTTGCAGTGCCAAAACATCTTTAATCTCGCATACATTCATTTCCATAATGAATGTATTCTCGTTGTACTTGCTTTCAGCAAATTTTAATCCCTCAACAGGAGTCGCTCTTGTAACCAAAGATGTCGCGTCCGCATCAATTTTGTGGACAATGACCCCATTTACATACACGATGTATTCACCTGCATCCGCCCCCTCAATGGTCACTACTTCATTGTAGTTTGATTCAAAATTGTCCTTTCCTGCAAGTATCGTACTGGGATCATCTTTGCGTGCAATGGCAACAAGACGCTTAGGATCTTTACTGCCAGAACCCGCTGCCGTAATTTGAATATTGGACTGACCTGTTAATGTAAGTGTAAAGTGCAAATCGCCAACAGATAAACCGCTGAGTTTTGAACTGTTAGCTTTTAATTGCAAACCTTTCCCCACAGTATACTTCGCCACAATGTTAGTAAAATCAAGCGTTGCACCTTTCCCATTTGATGGATCAAAAACACCTACAATTCCTCCCTCGGCAGAAGAGGCATCGCATAAATTGCTAGCCTCAAAATTCCACACAGCTGTGACATTTGGATCATTGGTTGTTTCATCATTAAGCAATTTATAGAACTTCGGGTTTTCGGGTACAAAGTCCCCGTCCCCGTCAGTACACGCGGCAAGCCCGAACGCGAGCATACCCACGAGTGCGGCTGTCGCCGTCTTCAATATCTTTTTCATGTCTTTCTCCTTAATCGTCAGAAACTAGAACTTCACGCGCAACAGCACCGGCACGTTCACCAGGAAGTCCACGTCCTTGTTCGCGCCCTCGTCCGCGCCGAGACCGCCCGCTGCAAACAGTACGCCCGCCACCACCGAGATCTTGCCGTTCGCAAAGAACTGCGCATGCGGATGTACATACACTATCGTGCCGTCCGCCGAATCGCGACCTTGGTTGAAACCCCGGTCAAGATCGGTCAGCTGACCCGCCGTGCCGACGAGCGTCACCGTCTTGTTCACCTTGTACCGCGCGGACACCATGTCCCACAATGCCTGCGATGACTTCGGAGATGTCAGCCCTGCCAGCCCGTAGGTAGCCGCCCCGTCAGTGGTCGCCTTGCTATGGTCGGCGTTGCGCACCAGTTTGGCGAACTTGTTGTGCGTGGTGATCGTAAGCTTGTCGTTCACCTCAAAGTACATACGCAGGTCAACGTTCCATTCCTCAAGCTTGCCGTCGTACAGGCGCACCGAGCCGCCGATACTGCCGTCCGCAAGGTGAGAGATTCCGAGCGGCTTGCCGTATGCGCCAAAGATAAGCGTCTGCTTGTCCTTTGCGTCCTGGTAGCCCTTCGCGAACACCTCTGCGTCAAACACACCTTTCACCTTGGGCATGACGAACACGCTCCAGCCGGGATTGTTGCCCCATGCGGCAATGCCCGGGTTGTCCCACTTGCGGTCGGACATGATCGCCGCTTTCACCTGCAAGTTCGCGCTGTCGCTGAACACGAACGCATAGCCTGCCTGCGCATAGAAGTTGCGCCCCGTGTTGAAGCTTACCTGGTTGTTTGAACAGGTCGCGTCCGTGCCGAACGCCGAGCCGAGCTTGAACGCCTCAAAGACCTTTCCTTCCTCGTTGCCCGCGTCCGCGTCCTTCTTTGCGCGGTAGTTCATCACGCCGTCGCCGTTCCACCCCGCCTTGAGCGTGAAGTTCCCGGCCTCCGCGCCGATCTCCATGATGTGGAACACAATGGCATCGTTTCCAGCAGTCGGCTGGAGCGTCGCCTTGTAGCTGAACACGTCGCCGCTCGCGTTGAGAGACACGCTGTCCTTGCCGCTGTTCCAGCCCGTCAAGTTGAACAGGCTCTTCGTCGTACCGCTGTCCACATACCCAGAGTCAAGGTACACGTTGCCGTACTCGTCGGTGACGCGTCCGTCCAGCCCCTTGTTCACGTATTTGAATACGTCAATGCCGTTGCGGTAGTTCGCCCCAATAGAAATGTCGGCCGCCGCGAACCCTGCCGCCGCCGCGCCCAATACGAGCGCGCTTATTATCTTTTTCATTGTCTGTTACTCCCGTATTAGTAGCTGTAGGTGAAAATGACCGGGATCGTGAAATTCACGCCGCCGATGACATCTTTCCAGTCGTTGGTGAAATTGACTTTCTCGAACACCGCGCGCAGTGACGTGGTGACCGCAACGCGTTCGGTCGCCTTAATGGCGAGCGACGGCGACACCGTGATGTCAAAGCCCTTGCAGTCCGCCTCATGGTCGCTGTCAAAGCCCTCGCACACGCTTTGTATGGTGAGCGCGGTGGTGAGGTTGTCCGCGATCGAGTAGGTGGCGTTCAGCATGTTCCACAGGATGAGCACGTTGTCCTCATGGACGACGACCTTCCCGTCTTCCCCGGTAACCTTTCCGTGGTAGCCGCTCGATATGTTGTTCATCGTGGTCAGGCTGAACGAGTCCGTCACCTTGTAGCGCGCGCGCAGGTCAACGCCCCACTCAACGCCCCGGCCGCTCCATTCTGCCGCGTCCTTGTCATAGTCCTTTACCATTGCGACCGTGCCGCCTACCGTCAGCTGGAGCTTGTCCACCATGAGCGGGCTTGCCCACAGGCCAAAGCTGTAACTGTTCTTGGTGAGCGAGCGCACCGCAAGGTTCACGTTGACAATCCCGTCTTGCCGGTATGCCAGCTCGCCGGTGAAACCCGCGTTGACGGTAACGCTGTCCGCGTCCGGATTCCACCCGCTCTTGAATAGACCGAGCTTCGCGATCAGCACGCCCGGCAGCTTGTCCGCGAGCGTCCATGCCGCTACCACGCCGATGTTGCCCCCGGTCAGGTTGTCGCTGTCCTTGCCCGCCGTGCCGTTGATGACACCCGGCTTGTACAGCTCGAAGTCCTCGGAATCAAGGTCTCCCTGATCCGCGCGGATGCGGTTCACGTAGCGTCCTTTCCATACGCCCGCAGTCACCTGCAGCGAGCCGACCGGCAACCCGAAGTTGAGCCACCCGTAGTACTCGTCCTCAGCCAGCGCCGTCTCCTCCACGTCGAAGTCAACGACCACGCCGCCCGCCTCGTTCGTGAACGTCACGCTCATGCAGTCCTTGCGGTCCCCGTGGTTGTACCCGAGGTTTCCGCCCGACGGCGTGAAATAGTTCGAGCCTTTGTAGGAAAATCCTATGTCGGCCGTTGCGGCACTCGCCAGCATCCCCGCTACAAGCACCGCGCCTACGATTTTTTTCATAAAAATCCTCCTCTGTCTGTTGGGGCATTTAAACCGACGGTTTTTTCGAGA
>JAAVAM010000025.1 GCA_014804085.1 Treponema sp.
GTCAAGGCAGGCGGCGTAGCGTTCACGGGTGGCGGGGTCTGCGAGGTAGGCGCGGCAGAGAACGCGGTTCTTGCGCACAATGCCCAAAATCCGCACGATGTGCGCTGAAAGCTGCTTTTCAAAGTCAGCGTTCGAGGCGAATTTCATCGAGCGCGATATTGGCTCGTTCAGTTTTGCGAAACGCTCAGTCAGCACGTTCTCCGCAAAAGGCACGACGCCCGAAAAATGCGCGTAGAACGTGCTCCTGTGCACGTCAGCCGTGTCGCACAGTTCGTGCACGGTAATGTCGCTCAGCCGTTTCGTGCCGTCCGTCAAAATTGCGACCAGCGCGGCGCACAGTCTCTCTTGCGTTTTGCGGGTGCGGGCGTTTCCATAGGTGTTCATTATGAAACCGCGCCGCTCATTTCACCACGATGTTCACCAGTTTGTCCGGCACGACGATCACTTTGACGATTTCCTTGCCGTCCGTGTATTTCTGCGCGTCCTTGTTCTGGCGGGCGAGCGTTTCCAGCGTGTCTTTGTCCGTTCCGGCGGCAACGTCGAACCGGGCGCGCACTTTGCCGTTGACGCTCACGACGATGGTCTTTGTGTCTTCCGTAGCGTAGCGTTCGTCAAAGGTCGGCCACGGCTCGTAGGCGCACGTGTCCGTGTTGCCCAGTTTCTGCCACAGTTCCTCGCCGAGGTGCGGCGCGTAAGCCGAAAGCATCAGCACAAATCCCGACCACATCGCCTTGGGCAGCGCGGCGACTTTACTTGCCTCGTTGATAAAAATCATCATCTGGCTGATCGCCACGTTGAAGTCGAGGTTGCCCGTGTCCTGGGTCACTTTTTTGACGGTCTTGGCGTAGGTCTTGCGCAGCGCGGCGAGTTCGTTGTCCAGCTTCCCGGTGATGTCGGTGTCGGTCATCGGCTTTTCGCTGATTGCCCAGATTTTGTCCAGGAAGCGGTTCACGCCGATCAGCCCCTGCGTGTTCCACGGCTTGGAGACGGTGAGCGGTCCCATGAACATCTCGTACATGCGCACGGAATCCGCGCCGTATTTCTGTATCATCTCGTCGGGGTTCACCACGTTCTTGAGCGACTTTGACATCTTGGCGATGATGCGCTCCAGCGGCTCGTGCGTGTCCTTGTCCTCGAACACGCCGGGCGCAGTCTCCACGGCTTGGTCGGTGGGGACGAGCGACTTTGCCTTGTTCTGGAACGCAAAGCTCGTGATCATGCCCTGATTGATCAGCCGCTTGAACGGCTCGTTCGTGCTTACGATGCCGAGGTCGTACAGCACTTTGTGCCAGAATCGGCTGTAGAGCAGGTGCAGCACGGCATGTTCCGCGCCGCCCACGTACAGGTTGACAGGCATCCAGTATCTTTCAATGTCGCGGTCAACCAGTGCCGTGTCGTTGTGCGGGTCGAGGTAGCGCAAATAATACCAGCACGAGCCGGCCCATTGCGGCATGGTGTTCGTCTCGCGGCGGGCGTTGCCGCCGCACTGCGGGCACGTGCAGTTCACCCAGTCGGTGATGCCGGCGAGCGGGCTTTCTCCCGTGCCGGTCGGCTGGTAAGTCTTGACGTTCGGCAGCTCAAGCGGCAGCTCGTTTTCGGGGACGGGAACGGTGCCGCATTGGGGGCAGTGTACGAGCGGAATCGGCTCGCCCCAGTACCGCTGGCGGCTGAACACCCAGTCGCGCAGCTTGTAGTTGACGGCTTTCCGGCCGATGCCCTTTTCCGTGAGGAAACCGAGCATCTTCGCGATCGCGTCCTTTTTGTTCAGCCCGTCCAAAAATCCCGAATGCACGTGGATGCCGTCCTCCGTCCATGCCTGCTGCTGCACGTCGCACCCGCTCTTGAGGACTTCGACAATCGGCAGACCGAACTTCTTGGCGAATTCCCAGTCGCGCGTGTCGTGCGCGGGCACTGCCATAATCGCGCCCGTCCCGTAGGAGACAAGCACGTAGTCCGCAATCCACACGGGAATGCGCGCGCCGTTGACGGGATTGATCGCGTAGCTCCCGCTGAACACGCCGGTCTTGTCCTTTGCAAGGTCGGTGCGCTCAAGGTCGGATTTTTTTGCGGCCTCGTCCACGTATGCGCGCACGGCGGCGCGCTGCTCTGCCGTGGTGAGCGCGTCAACCAGCGGATGTTCGGGGGAGACGACCATGTAGGTCGCGCCGAACAGCGTGTCGCAGCGCGTGGTGTAGACGGTCAGCTTGTTGTCGGTGGCGTTCCCGTCGCTGCCGGCAATGAAGAAATCGACCTCCGCGCCCTCCGAGCGGCCGATCCAGTTTTTCTGCATCAGCTTGACGCTCTCCGGCCAGTCAAGCCCGTCAAGGTCCTCAAGCAGCCGGTCCGCGTAGGCGGTGATTTTCAGAATCCACTGGCGGATCGTCTTGTGCGTCACTTCCGCGCCGCAGCGGTCGCAGTGTCCTTCCTTGACCTCCTCGTTCGCAAGCCCGGTGAGGCAGGACGGACACCAGTTGATCGGCGTCTCCGCCTCGTAGGCAAGCCCGCGCTTGTACAGCTGCAAGAAAATCCATTGCGTCCACTTGTAATAGTCGGGCGTGCAGGTGCGCACTTCGCGGTCCCAGTCGTAGGAAAAGCCGAGCGCCTTGATCTGCTCGGTAAAATGTGTGATGTTCTTGAGCGTGGTCTCGGCGGGATGCGTGCCCGTCTTGATCGCATAGTTCTCGGCGGGCAGCCCGAACGCGTCGTAGCCCATCGGGTGCAGCACGTTGTAGCCGTTCATGCGCAGGTAGCGGCAGTAGATGTCCGTGGCCGTGTAGCCCTCCGGATGCCCCACATGCAGCCCCGCCCCGCTCGGATACGGGAACATGTCGAGCACGTAGGCGCGCCTGTCCTTGGGAAACCGCGGATCTTCGGTGACGCGGAACGTCTTGTGTTCCGCCCAATATGCCTGCCATTTTGGCTCAATGTGCTGAAAAGGATACGCCATAATGACACGAGTATAGCATTTTTTCCCGGTTATAGGAAGATGCGGCAGGAAAAGCCGCCTGGAACGACGCACGTCCGCACTCGTTTGCCGCACCGAATTCGTGTTTGTCGGGTGCTGGCAAGGGATTTGTTGCACCAAATTCGTACTTGTCGAACACGGACAAGGAATTTGTTGCGCCAAATTTGTATTCGTCGGTTGCTGACAGGGCATTTGTTGCGCCAAATTCGTACTTGTCGGTTGCTGGCAAGGGATTTGTTGTACCAAATTCGTACTTGTCGGTTGCTGGCAACGAATTTGTTGCGCCAAATTCGTACTTGTCGAGTGCGGGCAAGGAATTTGTTGCGTCAAATTCGTATTTGTCGGTTGCTGGCAACGAATTTGTTGTACAAAATTCGTATTTGTCGAGTGCTGGCAAGAAATTTGTTGTGCAAAATTTGTATTTGTCGAATGCTGTGGACGTGTCGGAGGGCTCTGGCGGCGTTTCGTCGGTTGCTGTGAGCGCGTCGGAGGCCTCCGACAGCACTTTGTCGGCTGCTGTGGACGTGTCGGAGACCTCGGACGGCATTTTGTCGGTTGCGGTGAACGCGTCGGATGCCTCTGACGGCGTTTTGTCGGCTGCTGTGGGCGCGTCGGAGACCTCGGACAGCACTTTGTCGGTTGCGGTGAACGTGTCGGAGACCTCGGACAGCATGTTGTCGAATGCTGTGAAAGAATTTCCACGCATTTCACGTCCTCTACGGCGCGCCCTGCGCCGCCGTCATCTGCGTTAGCAGGTTCTTAGGGCAGCGCCCTAAGCGGTGCTGGAAGAGAGTGGGGGTTTGGGGGAGAGAGAGACCACGCTTCCGAGTAGAGGTCTCTCTCTCCCCCAAGATGTTCCCACCGCTTTCAAGCGGGGCGACGCGCTGGCACCGTCCGTTCCGGCATTCTGAGCCACTTGCCGCTGAACCAGTAGGCGAGGAACAGCACCGACGTGGCGCACCAGGTGATGGGATAGCAGGCGAGGACGGCGGTAATCGTGTTCATGCGCGGCACGGCGGTGAACAGCCAGGCAAGGCGCAGCGCGCACACGCCGAACAGCGTGATGACCATCGGCACAAAGCTGTCGCCCGCGCCGCGGATAATGCCCGACAGCACCTCAATCGCCACGTAGCTGATCCACCACGGCGCGAGGAAGCGCAGGATCACCATGCCGCCCGCGATCACGTCCGGGTCGGTGGCGAACAGGCGGAACACGTACTGCCCCGTGAACAGGAACGCCACCGAGCAGAACGCGGTCATGGCGAGCGTCATCAGCATGGCCTGCCACATGCAGCGTCTGAGCCGGTCGTATTTCTGCGCGCCGTAGTTCTGCCCGCTGAACGTGGTGACGGCAACGCCCATCGTGCTGACCATCGTCCAGAACACCGCGTCGATCTTGCCGAACGCCGCCCAGGACGCGACCGTCGCCGTGCCGAACGCGTTGATCGCCGTCTGGATAATCATGTTGCTCATGCAGTAGAACGTGGACTGGATGCCGCCCGGCAGTCCGAGCCGCAGCATCTTCGCGAGGATATGCGGCGTAATGCCCAGCCGCCGCACGCGCAGCCGCACCGCCGTCCTTGCGCGCGCGAGCAGCACGAGCGAGATGACCATGCTCTCCGCCTGCGACGCGACCGTCGCCCATGCCACGCCCGCCACGCCCCAGCGGAAGCGCACCACGAACAGCAGGTCAAGCGCGATGTTCGTGCACACCGCCGCAATCAGGACGTACAGCGGCTTTTTCGCGTCCCCGGTGGCGCGCATGATGCTCGAAGCCATGTTGTACAGGAACATCGGCACCATACTCACGAAAAAAATGTTCAGGTAGGTGAGCGACAGCCCCATGATGTCCGCCGGAGTCTTGGTGACGCGCAGCACCCACGGCGTGGCGAGCAGCCCGCCTATGGTCATCGCCAGCCCGCCGAAAAAGCACATCGTGAGCGCGGTATGCACGCTCCGCCCCGTCTCTCCCTCATCGCGCGCGCCAAAGAACTGCGCGATGATGATGCCCGCGCCGCTTGTCAGCCCCACGAAAAAGCTGATGAGCAGGTTCAGGTAGACCGCCGTGCCACCGCCCACCGCCGCGAGCGCCTCCTTGCCCACGAACCGCCCCACGATGATCGCGTCCACCGTGTTGTACAGCTGCTGGAACAGCGTTCCCATGAGAATCGGAAAGAAAAAGCGGAGCAGACTCTTCCAAATGACCCCCTCGGTCATCTGGTTTTCCGCCGGCGCGGAACGGTATGCCTGCGCGCGCCGTGACGACGACATGAATTTCATAAGAAATGAGTATACCGTTTTTCGGCAACGTGTGCTACCGGGCGAAAAACAAAACCGCCGCCCACTCGCGGGGGCGGCGGTTGCACCGGCTGTTGAAAGCGTTGCCGGTGGCTTTGAACGTTTAGTTCTTGGTGAACGACACGTCCTTGAGGTAGTAGACAGAAGTGTCCGCAGGAATCTTCGTTGCTACATATTCACGCTCGCCATTTGTATAATTGAACTCATAATCATAAGTCGTTCGTTCGTCGAAGCGCTGACCGCTGCGTATGTCAGCCGGTTTTAGGTAGTATTCATAGCGCTCGTCGAGTTCTTTCAGCGACGCATTGATAGCGAAGTTGCCTTCCAACGAACCTGTCATTGCGAATGATGCTGTGCCGTAGTTGCCGTTCGTAATCTTGACCGTGCCGCCGCTTGCCAAAAGGGAGTAGTCCTTATATAACTCATCCTTGTCATTTTCCTTGCTCAAGGAGAGTCTATACGTTTTCCCGTTTGACACCTTGTTGTTGCCAACGATGTTGTTTTCGCTTGTGCTGGGCGAGCCTGTAGTGTATGACACATCGCCAGACCATGTTATCAGTGCATAGTCGAACTCGACCTGCGTACCGCTGTCCCATTCGTTGTAGAACCAGTACGAAGTGCGTTCAACACTTGTCACATCACTCTCAGTCTTAAGTGTTTCTACGGTGCCGATGTAATATCCTTTGTTGTCTTTCGGCATATTGTTTGGAATTGGATTGTAATCATCCTCTGTGTATGTAACTTTGATGTTCGTGTTTTTTGTCACCATCGTCACTTTCGTTGCCTTCGCCGTTCCGTAATTTGTGTAAGAATCTTTTATCAGCCCGCTGTGCAACGTCACGTCCAGCTCCTGCGACTCGTTCTCGCAGGACATCCACAACCCAAGGCTTGCCGCGCAAGCCAGAACCAAAAGTAATTTTTTCATATATTGCCTCCTCAAGCAAAAAATGATGAGGTATAATACCCCCCCCGTTTATCGTGTCAAGGGGTTTTTGAAAAAAATTGCGTTTTTTTGCATTTTTTTTTCGCGGATTTCACGCCCGCCCGCGCCGCCCCTGCGTTCCTATGCATTCGGCGGGTGTCATTGCAGTATTTTTTGCTTCGTGGTATTCTGTGGACAACGCTGTTTTTCGGGAGGACGGGGCGATGAACGTTATGGACGCAGTGCAGGTGCAGGAAGACCTTTGCAAAGTAATATCGCAGGTCAACGAGCACTCGCAGCCGGTTACCCTGACGACCGACGGCGGAAAGAATGCCGTCCTTGTCGGCGAAGACGACTGGAACGCCATTCAGGAGACGCTCTACCTGAACGCAATTCCCGGAATGGCGCGCTCCCTTCTGAACGGCAAAGAAACGCCGCTGTCGTCATGCATCCCCGAATCCGAAGTCGCCTGGTAACCGGCGATGTACCGCGTCTGAAAGAACAGTGAAGATTATCAGAATGTGGTCTCATTATGGCGACTGACGGCTCGCTCCCGCGCCCCCGCTGACCCTTGCGGAAAACGCCGCGCTGTCATATACTAGTCCTATGGGTGGAACAGAGCGTGGGGCAACCGCCGCAGCGGCGGCGGAAAAGCCGTCGGGAGCGGCGGCAAAAACGGCGAGACAGCCGGCAAAGACAGTGAAGCAATCGACAACGGCAGCGGCACAATCGGCAAAGACAGAAAAACAAGTGGCAACGACGGCGAAGCGGGCGGCGGCCAAGAAACCGGCGGCGGGCATGGGGGACGACGGCACGTTCCGTGCCTGGGCAAACGCGAAGACCGTGGCAAAGCCCTCGGCGCGCACGGCGGTGGTCTCGGCGACGCAGAAAATGGGCGGAAAGAAGAGCCTCGCCGAATCGGAGCAGAAGCTCGCCGCGGCAAAGGCGACAGACCCCGGCGCGCGCGTACCGAAAAAGGCCGCCGCCGCATACACCGACGACAAAATCCAGCACCTCGACGCATTGGAACACATCCGCCTGCGTTCGGGCATGTACATCGGGCGGCTCGGCGACGGCTCCAACCAGAACGACGGCATTTATATCCTGCTCAAAGAAATCATCGACAACGCCGTGGACGAGTTCATCATGGGATTCGGGCAGCGAATCGACGTGGAAATCAAGGACAACCGTGTGAAAGTGCGCGACTACGGGCGCGGCATCCCGCTCGGCAAGGTGGTGGAGTGCGTCTCCCAGATCAACACGGGCGGCAAGTACAACGACGACGTGTTCCAGTTCAGCGTGGGCATGAACGGCGTGGGCACCAAGGCGGTCAACGCGCTGTCGTCCCACTTCCGCGTCATCTCCATACGCGGCGGCAAATGCACCGAGGCAGTCTTTGCGCAGGGCAAGCTCACCGCGCAGCGCAGCGGCCCGCTCAAGCAGCCGATCCCCCCGGACGGCACGTTCTTCGAGTTCGTCCCCGACGAGGCGATTTTCGGCGCGTACTCGTTCAACATGGAATTCGTGGAGAAACGGATCTGGAATTACGCCTACCTGAACGCCGGGCTGACCCTGCGCCTGAACGGCAAGGATTTCGTGAGCAAGAACGGCCTGCTCGACCTGCTCCAGCACGAGATCGCCGAGGAATCGCTCTATGCCGTGGGCAGCTACGTGGGCGAGCATATCCAGTTCGCGTTCACGCACACCAACGCCTACGGCGAGCAGTATTTTTCGTTCGTCAACGGGCAGTACACGAGCGACGGCGGCACACACCTGACCGCATTCAAGGAAGGATTCATCAAGGGCGTGAACGACTTTTTCCAGGCGAGCTTCAAGTCCGAGGACGTGCGCGACGGCATGACGGCGGCAGTGCTCGTCAAGGTGAAAGACCCCGTATTCGAGAGCCAGACCAAGAACAAACTGGGCAACACCGACATCCGCGCCTGGATCGCCGCGGAAGTCCAGGGCGGGCTGGACACCTGGCTGCACAAGAACCCGCAGGCGGCGGAGCGGCTGCGCCAGAAAATCGAGGCGAACGAGAAGCTCCGCACCGAGCTTTCCAGCGTCAAGAAGCAGGCAAAGGAGAACGCCAAGAAGCTGAGCATCCGCATACCCAAGCTCAAGGACTGCCGCTATTTCGTGCAGGACGGCGCAAAGGGCGCGGACAGCATGATCTTCATCACCGAGGGCGACTCCGCGTCCGGCACGATGACCCACTCGCGCAACGCCGACAGCCAGGCCATATTCAGCCTGCGCGGCAAGCCGGAGAACATGTACGGCAAGAAACAGAGCGACATCTACAAGAACGACGAGCTGTACCAGCTGATGATGGCGCTCGGCATTGAGTCGGGCATCGAGCACCTCAAGTACGCCAAGATCGTCATCGCCACCGACGCGGACAACGACGGCTTCCATATCCGCAACCTCGTCCTCACGTTCTTCCTCGGCTACTTTGAGGAGCTGGTCACCGGCGGGCGCGTGTTCATCTTGGAGACCCCGCTGTTTCGCGTGCGCAACAAAAAGGACAACATCTACTGCTACACCGAAGCCGAGCGCGACGCCGCCCTCAGAAAGCTGGGCGCGGGCGCGGAAGTGAGCCGGTTCAAGGGCTTGGGCGAGATCAGCCCCGACGAATTCCGCCAGTTCATCACCCCCGAAACCATGCACCTGACCCCCGTGGAAGTGAGCCAGCTCAAAGTCATTCCGCAGCTGCTGTCGTTCTACATGGGCAAGAACACCCCGGAACGCCGCCGCTTCATCGAAGCGCACCTGCTGACCAACGCCGAAATCGACGTGTAGCGACCGCCGCCCCAGTCGGCCGGAATGCGGCCGGACAACGTGGAATGATGCTCGGGAGACATGGAATGAGTGCCGGGCAACGTGGAATGACACTCGGGAGACGTGGAATGAGTGCCGGGAGACGTGGAATGAGTGCCGGGAGACGTGGAATGAGTGCCGGGAGACGTGGAATGACACTCGGGAGACATAGAATGGCACTCGGGCGACGTGGAATGAGTGCCGGGAGACATGGAATGAGTGCCGGGAGACGTGGAATGGCACTCGGACGACGTGGAATGAGTGCCGGGCAACGTGGAATGACACTCGGACAACGTGGAATGAGTGCCGGGCAACGTGGAATAGCACTCGGGCGACATGGAATGAGTGCCGGCCGGCATAAAACGGCATTGTTTGGGGCAAAAACGGCGTTCCCTGCTTGCGCCGGCGGCATTCCTGTCGTATACTGAAAGGACGGTCGGCGCGCGGTTGCGTTCCCGGCCGGTGCGTAAATAGGAGGTATCTATGGCACAGTCATTTGCACAGCGGGTGAGCGAGGGGCGGCTGATGGCGGCGGGAATCCGCGCCCATGCCGAGGAGCTGAAAGGCGTGAGCCTGGGCGAGGAGCAGGCGGCCGGCATTGAGGCGATGGTCGCCGCCTTGCAGGAGATTGACACCCGGCAGGAAAAACTGAAGGCGGAGCTGAAGACCTGCACCGCTGACCTGTCCGCAAAGGGCAAGGCACTGTCCGACGCGGTTGCCGACGCAAAAAAGCGCGTCAAGTTGGCAATCCCCGCGGCGGGCTGGCAGGAATTCGGCATCTCCGCCAAGAAATAGGCGCGGGGACGGCGGCGGGGGTACGGGAATGTCGGTGCTTTCTTTCAAGACGTACTGTATTGAGTCGTATGCGGAGCATACGGGGCAGCCGTCGTCTGCCGTCTTTGCGGCGTTCGACCGGTCGCGCCTGCTCGCGCACCTTGCGGACGACTACGNGGACCTGCACGGCATGGGGAAAGCGTGGCTCATGGATTATTTTGACCGCTGGCTGGCGGCGGATGGCGGACNATGACGGTGTNNCACGGCTCNTANATGCNGNTNGCCGCTCCGAGGATTCTNGTGCAGGAGCGGGGGCGCGATTTCGGCGCGGGNTTNTACGTCACNTCGCTCAGGGANCAGGCGGANCGGTGGGCTGTCCGCACGGCGCGNCTNCGTTCCCGGNTGACGGGGCNNNCNGCNGAGGCGGTCGTCAATCAGTATGNGTATGACGACCGNGCCGCCGACNGTCTGCGCGTGCGGGATTTCCCCTGCGCGGACGGCGACTGGCTTGATTTTGTCGTGCGCTGCCGTTCNGACGCGGCGTTCCGCCANGGATATGACGTGGTTTCGGGCAGAATTGCCGACGACAACGTGGGCGANACGGTGGAATTCGTGCTTGCGGGGGTCATGCGCCGCGAAGATGCCGTGGCGCGCCTGCGCTTTTCGGAGAGCAACGACCAGATTTGTTTCTGCACGGAGCGGGCGTTGCGNCTNCTTTCNTTNGNGGGNAGTTATGTCGTGNGCGGGGAGGCGCGGTAATGGNNGNCNNTCATCATCTGGTGCGNTCGCTCCTTGTCGCGCAGGTNGCCGAGTTTTTTATGCGGGACACGGGCATGGGNGANGACGACGCGCTGCGGGCGGTGTACGGNTCGCCGGTTGCCGCGCTNCTTGACGATGATGCCATGGGGCTGTACGGGCAGAGCGCGTTGTATCTGTACGGGCTGATGTCGCGCGCGGGGGAGGACTGATCATGGCGTTCGTAAAGCATCTGTTCGACAAGAATTTNATCGAGTACGCGAGNTACGTCATCCGTGACCGCGCGATTCCCGACCTTGAGGACGGGCTGAAGCCGGTGCAGCGGCGGATTNTGCACACGCTGTTCGAGATGGACGACGGGCGATTCCAGAAGGTGGCGAACGTGGTGGGGCAGACGATGCGCTACCANCCGCACGGCGACGCGTCCATTTACGGCGCGGTGGTGACCATGGCGAACCGCGGGCTGTACTTGCAGCANTCGCCNCGCCGCCGGTGGGTGAGCATCTTCCTNGAGACGCAGGGCAACTTCGGCAACATGTTCACGGGCGACTCCGCGTCGGCGGGNCGGTACATCGAGTGCCGCATCAACCCGCTCGCAAAGGAATTCTTCGTCACCAACCCGCACGTGACGCACTATATCCCCAACTACGACGGGCGCGGCACTGAGCCGGAGGTGTTCCGCGCNAAAATCCCGGTCGCGCTGATTATCGGGGCGGAGGGAATCGCGGTGGGCATGAGCACCAAGATCCTGCCGTACAATATCCGCGAGGTGCTCGACGCGGAAATAAAGTNCCTGCGNGGCGAACCGTTCACGCTCTANCCCGACGTGCCGACGGGCGGGCTGATCGACGTGTCCGGCTACAACGACGGGAACGGGAAGATCATCACCCGGGCAAAGTTCGACACGAGCGACGAGAAGAANATCNTCATCACCGANCTGCCGCTGGACACCACGTCGGAGGCGCTGCTCAACTCGATTGACGGCGCGTACCGCGCGGGGAAGATAAAGATCAGNGCCGTGGACGACCATTCCACCGACCACTGCGAGATTGAGATCCGGCTGCCGCGCGGCGTGTACGCGCGGGATGTCATCGANTCCCTGTANGCCTACACGGACTGCGAGAAGTCGATTTCGTGCCAGATGCTCGTCATCAAGGACAACATGCCCGTGGCGATGACGGCGACCGAGATCATCGCGTTCTACGCGCGGCGGCTCACGCTCATCATCAAGGACGAGCTGGAGTTCGAGCGCGGGCAGCTGACCGACCGGCTGCATCTGCGGACGCTGGAGCGNATNTTCATTGAGGAACGCATTTACAAGCGCATTGAGGAGATGAAGACGCAGCCNGCCGTGCTCAAGGCGGTGGCGGACGGNTTCGTGCCGTTCAAGGACGAGCTGGTGCGNCCGCTTTCCAAGGAGGACATCGACCACCTGCTCGGCATTCCGATCCGGCGCATTTCGCTGTACGACATCAGCAAGAACCGCGCGGAGGTGCGGGACATCAACGCGCGGCTCAAGGACATNGCGCGCANGCTGAAGAACCTGACGGCGTGTGCGGTTGACTATCTGGGCGCGATGCTCNGCANGTTCGGCGCGGACGACCTGAAGCGGCGCACGCAGGTCGTGCAGTTCTCCGCCGTGGACGTAAAGGAAGTCGCCAAGAGCGACCGCAGCCTGCGCTACGACGAGAAGTATTTGGGCATCGGCGTGAGCGGCGGCAAGGAAATCCGGAAAGTGTCGCCCTACGACCGCATCCTGTACGTGCGCAGAAACGGCATGTACGCCGTNATCGACGTGCCCGACAAGATGTTCATCAACAAGGACTTGTGTTTCTGCGAGGTGGCGGACAAGGAAANGATTGCCGCCGTGCTGTTCACGGTGATTTTCCGCNACCCGGCGACCAAGGTCGCGTCCATCAAGCGGTGCCGCATTCCCGGCTGGATCATGAACCGCGACTATTTCCTCGCGCCCGACGGCATGGAAGTGCTGCACGTCTCAACCGCGGAGCGGTTTTCGTTCACGCTGCATTACGAACAGAAGGCAAAGGCGAAAATCCTNNAGGAATCGTTCCGCGCGGAGGACTTTGCCGAAAAGGGCTTGAAGACANTGGGNGTGCGGCTGAGCGCGCGCGCCTGCGAGCGGCTGGAGACGGACGACGTGCCGGACGCGCGGCTGTTCGCGCAGGGGTGACGGGCGTTTGACGCGGCGGGCAATTCGTATTACAATGCTCGTATGACTTCGTTCAAACAGCTTTCTGCCCGGCTCGANCAGGCGGTGCGCCCCAACCGGGGAAACGCGCTGTTCGCGCTCTTCCTGACGGTTCTCTGCCAGACAATCTTTAGTATGGTTTTCCTTGCCCCGGTCGTGTTCCTGCTGATGCGCGGGGGCATGACGTTCAACGAGCGGTGCTTCGGGTATCTGCTCGTGTTCTGCGCGCTCGTGGTGCAGATANTGTTCAAGTACGGGTTGCGGGTGCTTATCCTGCGCATGGTGCGCGGGGAATTCGTGACGCTCGGCTATGTGTTCTACGGCTTCAAGACGATAAGGCGGACGNTCCCGCTTGCGGTGGCGGTCTCCGCGCTCATATTCGCGGTGGCGTTTGGGTTCTTTTTGGTGGCGCGGGCTGTCTTTTCGGCGTGGTGGGACGCGAATCTTGATGCGGAGGCAGTGTTTTCTGCGCAGGAGATGCTCCGGCAGCTGCGCGTTCCCAGCCTGCTGCTGCTCGCCGTGTGCGCCCTCGTGCTTGTTGCCATTGGCATCCGCTTTGTCTTCGTGTTTTTCCTGCATGTCGATCACCCCGGCGAAAAGGTGCCGTCGCTGTTCAGGAAAAGCGCGCGGCTCATGCGGAAAAAATGTTTCCTGCTGATAGGGCTTGCGTTGCGCGCGGGCGGGCGCAACTTTGTGATTGCGGTGGCCGCGCTGTGCGTTATGACGGGCATGACGGCGGCGGAAGGGGCGGACGACGGACACAAAATGTTCCCGGCGTTTGTCGGCATGATNGTCAATCTGGTGTANCTGGTGAACATCTACACNGCGCTGCTCAAAATGTATTTTGCGGCTCCCGTGCTGTATGTTGATGCGGTGCGGCCGGTGGTTGACGTGACNGTANCGGACGGAGNNCNGGCGGCGGACGACGAAGCCNCTGCCGCACCGGCGGACGATGCCGCAGAGGANGCGGGCGACCGCTGATGCTNGTTCCCGTTGCCGCNGTGGCGGCGGAAANCACGGTCAAGGGGTCGCGGTTNTTGGCGGAACTNTTCCCGGTCGCCGCTCAGGCGGACGTGCGCGAAAAACTCAAAGCACAGAAAGCAAAGTATGCNGATGCCACGCACGTCGTCCATGCCTTTGTCGCGGGCAGCCANGCCGANGTCATGGGCATGAGCGANGACGGNGAGCCGGGCGGCACGGCGGGCAGACCCGTGCTTGACGTGCTCAAAGGGCGCGGCGTGACGAACGTATTGCTCACNGTNACGCGCTGGTTNGGCGGCACGCTGCTCGGTANGGGCGGCTTGGTGCGCGCCTACGGGGATGCCGCTCGGCAGGTGCTGGATGCCGCGCAGTTCGAACCGCTCATCGAAAAATCCGCGTTTTCGTTCACGTGCAGTTATCCGGCGTATCAGGCGGTAAAGCATTTGTGCGCGGACTGGACGCTGTTTGACGTGCGCGAGTCGTTCGGNGAGGCGGTCACGGTGTGCGGGNTGATTGCGGCGGCGGACTTNGCNTCGTTNGCAANNGCNGTGNACGAAANGACGAACGGNAGCGTCTCCGTCTCGTNATAGTATGTCNGGCAGTCCGTACACGTCTTCNACGCCGCCNACCAGAATGCCGCCCATGCCCAGNTCCAGCGGCAGCGCAAGGTCGATGTCGTAGCGGTCGCCGATACTGACGCATNCNCCGAACGGCGCGNGNGCCACNNNTGCGGCNTNTTCGAGCATTTCGCGCGCGGGCTTGCTTTTCATGCACGTGTCAAGGCCGATGGTCTTTTCGATGAGTTCTNCCACGCCGAGCGCGCGCANNGTCTGTTCCGCNGGCAGGACGGGATTGTTCGTCACGCANACCAGGTGGTAGCGCGCTTTNAGTNCTGCGAGCGTGGCNATCAGCCGGTCNTCNTTGGTCAGGTAGTCGGCGGGATCGAACAGCGTNTTGCGCCANGCNATGCTTTCTTCTATTGAAATGCCNAGANTGGTAAAGAGNTTNCCCAAACTGATTTTCTTTCCGNCNTGNGCGGCGGCNTANGTNCGGCGGGAATCGGCNATCAGCGCGCGCGCCTCGTCNTGCGTCATGCCGCGCAGGTCGGCAAAATGGCGGANNTGGCTGTCAATCTGTTCGTGCGCGTATTCGGGNCANGTGTACAANGTGCTGTCNATGTCNAAGATGAGGCAGGTCGCGTGTTCCGGCAGGTTGAATGCGCGCANCGGCATGACATCAGTCTTTTTTTATCAGCTTGTCGATNATCGTGCGGTTGTCCAGCAGGTCGCTCAGGCTCTGGCTGTGGTGCAGCCGCGTGATGACGTTGGCGAACAGCCCGGTCACGTTGGTGGAGACGAACCATTCCTTGTTCTGCAAGTCCGAGTGGTAGACGGCGTTCGTGCCGATGACGCGGTAGAACAGNCCGTCCTTGTACGCCTGATCGAACANNTCCATGGCGTTGCCCGTAAAGAACGGCAGCGAAATGGCGGCGATGACTTTGGTCGCGCCCAGNTCCTTGAGGAANCCCATTGCCTTGAGCAGCGTGCCGCCCGTGCCGAGCATGTCGTCCGCAAGGAACGCGACTTTCCCCGAAACGTCGCCGAGCAGCTTGATGCTCTTGATGTTCGTGTTCTTCGCGTCCTGCGTGACCACGGAGTAGTCGCGCTCCTTGTAAATCATCGCGAGCGGCACTTTCAGCCCGGACGCATAGAATTTGTTGCGGTCAATCGCGCCGGAATCGGGGGAGACGACGACCAGATCCTCTTTGTCCGGGCCGGAAAGGTTGATGAGCTTGGCAAGCTCGCGGATAATCTGGTACGACGCATGCAGGTTTTCCAAATGCGTCGTGTTGAATGCGTTGACGATCTCGCGCGAATGGATGTCCAGCGTAATCACGCGGTTCACGCCCATCATCTCGTAGACGTGGCTCAGAAGGCTTGCGGTCAGCCCCTCGCGGCTCTTCTTCTTGTGCTGCCGCGCGTAGGGGAACGCGGGCACGACGAGCGTAATCTGCCGCGCGCCNGCCTGCCGCACCGCGTCCACGGTCACGAGCAGCGTCATCACNTGGTCGTTCACCGAATGCACNACGNTGTTCTTGCCGTCGTTCATCGCNATCGGCTCATGGTTCTCCACGTCCTGAAAGATGAACACGTCNTTTCCGCGCACGCAGTCNAGNAGTTCCGCCTTGAATTCGCCGTTGGCAAACCAGGTGAAGCGCGTGTCCACCTTGAACAGCGGCGGGCGGTACTTGTCGGTGTTGCCCCGGATGCACAGCTCGCTCGTCTGCATGTCGTTGGAAAGNTTGATGTCCTGAATCAACTTTGCCTTGTCCAAGTCGTACCGCTTTGCGATGACATCGTTTTTGAGCGTGAAGCGGTGCTTGTAGATGTGGCGCAGGTGCGTGATCACTTCTTCGGCAAAGGTCGCACCGCCCGGACAGGCGATAACGGCAAGGTCAGTCGGTTCAGAATACGGCATGGAACACTCCGGGTAAAAATCTGCCTTTATTGTACCGTATTTTATGCCGCAGGGTCAATTGTCGCGCGCGCCNGAACGAAGAACGCCGCGCCGTTCATACGTGTGTTTCGGACTGTTTCTTCGTATGAAACAAAGTGTTTCAATGCATGAAACAGACTGTTTCTTCCGTAGGAAACAGAGTGTTTTCTCCGTTGAAACAAAGTGTTTCCTCCGTATGAAACAGAGTGTTTCTTCCGTATGAAACAGAGTGTTTCTTCCGTTGAAACAAACAGTTTCCTGCGTTGAGGCAGTGCTACCAGTCGAATGCTTCGGAGAAGCGCGTATAGGCGGGTTCGCTTTCCACGCCGTTCCTGCGGAATATGGCGCGGGTTGCTTTTTGGTCGGCAGGGAGGAGCGGCACTTCCTCGCGGAAAAAGCGATAATACTTTGTCCGCCCGAAATGCGACAGCAGCTCAGATTTTATGTTCCGCGCGCTTTCGTAGGGAAGCCCGTTGAAGATATGTTTTATGCCCCATGCGATGCGGATTTTCTCCGTCGTGCAGTAATAGTCGCAGGCGGCTTCGCCGTGAGGGTAGCGGCGCGGGCTGAGCACCCGCACGGAGACCGGCTCGTCGGTCAGGTCGAGCAAACAGCGGTAGCGCAGGCACGTTTCGGCGCGGTCGCAGCCGCTGTTCTGGCAAAGCATATAGTCTGTGGGCGGTATAAAAGGCATACAGACAGTGTACCGCGAAAACCGGCGGAGCGCAACAGGGAATGATGGCGGGTGGGGGAGGCTGCGGGTTGCACTGCGGGAAAGTCGTATGTACGCGGGAAATTGTCCGCTGACAAATTGTTTGTGCCTTTCCGCAAAGCATGATACAATAGAACACATGGTAGATTGCATTTCGCTTTCACAGGACGANTTGAACCGCGTCTTGAGTAATGTCCGCAGGGACAATGACGAGCACGAGAAGATTCCCGACCCTGATGCCGTGAGCGTTTCCCCAGGCGAGCTTGAGCGGCTGCTGGCGGGCGGGTCGTCGTCGGCGGAAAAGTCTGCCGCGGATGTCGCTCAGGCGGAAAAGGATGCCGCGCGCGCCGCAAAGATTGAGGAGCGCAGGAAACGGGCGGCGGCGTTGATTGAGCAGGCAAACGCCAGTTCGCCCAAGCGCATTTCCGTGGTGTACGGCACGGCGACGCGGCGCGGCTGGGAAATCGAACAATTGCGCGTCGGAGACGCTATCCTGCTTGACCGTATCGTGCGCGAATACGCGGACATTCTGGTGGACGGCACGCTGTTCGCGCGCGGCGCAATCGAGAACAAAGACGGCCATGCGACCGTAAAAATCATGCAGATTGTATAGCAATTTTTCCGCATATCAGTTACCATTGACACATCAACAGAACGGCAGGAGAAGTCTATGTCCACACCTTTGGAATCCTATTTGAAATCGACCGAGCATCCCACGGCGGCGATGACGGCGTATGTGGCGAATTTGCAGCAGGTCGCGTCCGTCAGCCCCTCGGTTGCGGCGGACATCGTGCACGAGATTGAGAATCAGCGCACGCACTTGAAGCTGGTGGCGAGCGAGAACTACTGTTCGCTTGCCGTGCAGGCGGCTATGGGAAACCTGCTGACCGACAAATACGCGGANGGCTTCCCGGAACACCGCTATTATGGCGGCTGCGTGAACGTGGACAGCGTGGAGAACACGGCGGCGCGCGAGGCGNAGGCGTTGTTCGGGGCGGATTATGCTTACGTGCAGCCGCATTCGGGCGCGGACACGAACCTCGTCGCGTACTGGGCCATCTTGAGCGCGAAAGTGGAGACCCCCACCTTGGAAGAGCTGGGCGTGAAAAGCCTGAACGACCTGACGGACGAGCAGTTCGCGCAGTTGCGCCAGCGGTTCGGCAACCAGAAACTGATGGGATTGGACTATTCGTGCGGCGGNCACCTGACGCACGGCTACAAGATGAACGTTTCGGCGCGGATGTTCGAGAGCCATCCCTACGGCGTTTCCGAGGAGACGGGGCTGCTCGACTANGACGCGATTGAAAAACAGGCAATGGCGGTGCGTCCGCTCATNCTGCTGACGGGCTATTCTGCCTATCCGCGCAANATCAACATCAGGCGGTTCCGCGAGATTGCCGACAAGTGCGGCGCGGTGCTGATGGTGGACATGGCGCATTTTGCGGGCTTGGTTGCGGGAAANGTCTTTACGGGCGATTACGATCCCGTCAAGTGGGCGGACATCGTGACGACNACGACNCACAAGACCCTGCGCGGNCCGCGCGGCGCGATGATTCTCTGCAAGCAGGCCTTTGCCGACTACGTGAACAAAGGCTGCCCGATGGTGCTCGGCGGACCGCTCCCGCANGTGATGGCGGCAAAGGCAGTCGCNTTNAAAGANGCGAACACGGACGCGTACCGGGANTATGCGCAGAACGTGGTGAAGAACGCGCAGGCGTTGGCAAAGGCGTTGCAGGAAAAAGGCGTGCGCTTGCAGACGGGNGGCACGGACAATCACCTGATGCTCGCCGACATCACGTCGTATGGGCTGACGGGAAAGCAGGCGGAGGCGGCNTTGTTCGCGTGCGGCGTGACGGCAAATGCNAACGCGCTGCCCTATGACAAGAACGGCGCGTGGTGGACTTCCGGCCTGCGCNTGGGAACGCCTGCCCTGACGACGCTCGGCTTTACCGAAAGCGAGATGGGCGAGGTCGCGTCGATTATCGATTTTGTGCTGAAAGGGACGAAACCGGGCGTGACGAAGGACGGGAAACCGGCAAAGGGAAAGATCGAGCTGGACGAGGCGACCAAGGACGCGGCGAAAAAGCGCGTGGCGGAGCTGCTGGCAAAGCACGTGCTGTACCCCGAATTGGACTTGGACTTCCTGAAAAAAGCCTTTGCGAGCTGAGGACGGTCGTATGAAAGTCGCTCTTTTTTTCGGGTCGAATTCTGACCGCGAGACGATGAAAAAAGCCGCCGACGTGCTGAACGAGTTCGGCGTGGATTACAAGGCATACGTCATTTCGGCGCACCGCGCGGGCGCGCTGCTTGCAAAGACGGTGGCGCAGGTGGAGGCGGACGGCTGCGAGGTGATTATCGCGGGCGCGGGGCTTGCGGCGGCGTTGCCCGGCGTGATTGCTGGCTCGACGGTGCTGCCCGTCATCGGTGTGCCGCTGGAATGCATCGCCCCCGGAAAAAGCAACGGGCTTGCGGGCTTGGATTCGTTGCTTTCTATTGTACAGATGCCGCCGCAGATTCCGGTCGCGACGGTGGGAATCGGCAATGCGAAGAATGCCGCCTACCTTGCGGTGGAAATCCTCGCGCTCAAGTACCCCGACTTAAAGCAGAAACTCGTGGAATTCCGCAAGAATCTTGCCGCCGCCGCAGAACGGGACGGCGCGCTTGGCGTGACCTTATGACGNACGAAAAACGGCACGACGAATGTGGCGTGTTCGCGCTGTTTCAGACAAANCCGGACGGTTTCAGCGCGGCGCAGAGCGTGTACTACGGGCTGTATGCNTTGCAGCACCGCGGGCAGGACAGCGCGGGCATTGCGGTGAGCGACGGCGAGACGATACACGTGCATAAGGCAATGGGGGCGGTGGCGGANGCGTTCACCCCGGATCANCTTGCCNGTTTGCGCGGGCGGATNGCNCTCGGACATGTGCGCTATGCCACGGCGGGNAGCTGTACGATTGAGAACGCGCAGCCGATGGTGCAAGGCTCCAAGCTCGGCACGATTGCGGTGGCGCACAACGGGCAGCTGATAAACTACGCCCCGCTGCGCGAGATGCTTGAGGAGACNGGCTGCACGTTCCAGTCCACGAGCGACACGGAAGTCATCGTCAAGCTGATTGCAAAATCGTANANAAAAGGACTNGAGNGNGCGCTGACCGANACGATTCAGATGATAAANGGCAGTTTCGCGCTCGCCGTNATGACGGANACGNCNNTNATCGGNGCGCGCGATCCCAACGGTATCCGCCCGCTGTGCCTGGGGCAGACCGAGAACGGCTGGATTNTGGCAAGCGANTCGTGCGCGATTGACGCGGTNAACGGCACGTTCGTGCGNGACGTTCACCCCGGCGAGATNGTCATCATCAGNGATGACGGNGTGCNGAGNTTTGAATTCGGCGAGCGNACGAGNAAGCGCACCTGNGTCTTTGAGTATGTTTATTTTGCNCGNCCCGACAGCGTGCTTGACGGCATTTCCGTCACCNANGCGCGCATGAACATGGGCNTNCANNTGGCAAAGGAAAGCGCCGTTCCTGCCGACGTGGTTATCGGCGTTCCCGACAGCGGCCTGAGCGCGGCGNTGGGCTATTCCACGGCGAGCGGCGTTCCNTATGCAATGGGAATCGTGAAGAACAAATACATCGGGCGCACGTTTATCGCGCCGACCCAGCAGGCGCGCGANNATATGGTGTTCGTCAAGCTGAATGCCGTTCCCTGCGACGTGCGNGGAAAGCGCGTNATCGTGATTGACGATTCNATCGTGCGCGGGACGACGAGCCGCCGCNTGGTGCAGATACTGCGCCGTGCCGGTGCGACCGAAGTGCATTTCCGCATTTCAAGCCCGCCGGTCAAATTNCCGTGCTATTTCGGCATCAATACGCCCACGCGCGGCGAGCTTATCAGCGCGAACCACGACGTTGCGGAAATCTGCGCCGAGATTGGNGCGGACAGCCTTGCGTTCCTGAGCGGGGCGGGGCTGCTGGAAGCGTGCCGTCAGTGCAATCCTGCNGCGGACGGATTCTGCCAGGGCTGCTTTACGGGCGAATATCCGATCAGCGTGCCGAACAACGATACAAAAACGAAATGAGAGGAGATACGTATGGCAAAGAAAATCGATTACAAAGATTCCGGCGTTGACGTTGAGGAAGGGTACAACGCGGTCAACGAATATAAGGCGCACGCAAAGCGGACGGCGATTCCGGGGCTGCTTTCGGAACTGGGCAGCTTCAACGGCATGTTCGCCGTGCCTGAGGGCATCCGGCATCCCGTGATGGTCAGCGGCACGGACGGCGTGGGAACTAAGCTCGACATCGCGTTCCGGCTCAAGAAATACGACACGGTGGGCATTGACTGCGTGGCGATGAGCGTGAACGACATTCTCTGCTCCGGCGTGCGGACGCTGTTCTTTTTGGATTACGTCGCCTGCGGCGAGCTTGACGCGGGCGTTGCGGGGCAATTGGTCAAAGGGGTGGCGGACGGCTGTGTTGACGCGGGCTGTGCGCTCCTCGGCGGCGAGACGGCGGAGATGCCGGGCTTTTACGACAAGGGCAAGTACGATTTGGCGGGATTCGGCGTGGGAATCGGCGAGCGGGACGAAATGATTACGGGAAAGCGCATCGAAAAAGGCGACGTGCTGATCGGGCTGTCTTCCACCGGGCCGCACTCAAACGGCTATTCGCTTATCCGCAAGCTGGTCACCGATTTTGACGAGCCGTTCGGCGGAAAGACGATTGGCGACGTGCTGCTGACTCCCACCCGTATCTACGTGCGCCCCGTCATGGACGCGCTCGAGNCGTTCGGCGCGTCGGTTCACGGCATGGTGCATATTACGGGCGGCGGATTTTATGAGAACGTGCCGCGTATGTATCCCAAGCGCGAGGCGGGCAAGCCGCAGCTGGTCTCCGTCATCAAGAAAGGCAGCTGGGATATTCCGCCGATTTTTGACGAGCTTGTCCGGCGCGGCGCGGACAACGTGTATGCGACGTTCAACATGGGAATCGGGTTCGTGCTTGCCGTGGCGGCGCATGATGCCGACGCAATGGTGGCGCATTTCAACGCGCATGCGGACGGATTTGCCACGGACGTGCAGCGCGCGCTCGGCATTCCCGCCATGAAGGCGTACAAAATCGGCTTTGTGGACGAGAGCGACAAGGATTTGGGAAGCGACCTCAAGGGCAGCCATGAGGCGACCCGGCTGGTGGACTGATGAACATAGCGGTTTTGGTCAGCGGCGGCGGCACGAACTTGCAGGCGCTGATTGATTATGAAAAGGCACACGCGGACTGCCCGTACCATATCTGCGTCGTGATTGCGGACACGAAAAAGGCGTTTGCCCTTGAGCGCGCGCGGCAAGCGGGCATTGCGGTGCGGGTCGTTTCGCCGGTCGCCGTGCTTGGCGCGGAACGTGCGGCGGCGGCAAGCAAAGAAGAAAAACGCGTGGCGGTTTCTGATGCCGCCCTTGCCGCCGCACAAGCAGCCGGCGCGGACGCGATCGTGCTTGCCGGGTGGCTTACCGTGCTTGCCGGCGACATCATCAGCGCATACGGCGGGCGCATCGTCAACCTGCACCCGGCGTTGCTGCCCAAATTCGGCGGCGTGGGAATGTGGGGGCATTTCGTGCATGAGGCGGTGCTCGCCGCGCACGAGACGGAAAGCGGCTGTACGGTTCATCTGGTGGACGCGGGGTGCGACACGGGAAAGATTCTGGTGCAGAAAAAAGTGCCCGTGCTTGCCGGAGACACGCCCGAAACGCTGTACGCGCGCATTGCCCCGCACGAGCACGAGGCGATGATTGAGGGAGTCTGCCTGCTCGCGCAGCTGCTCGCCTAACTACTGCCGCTGAATGTAGGTCGCTTTCGGGCGCGCGGTGATGATGACGCGGCGGTTCATTGCCCTGCCTTCGGGCGTATCGTTCGGCGCGACCGGCTCGGTGCCGCCGTAGCCGCGGTACGAGAAGATTGAGCGGGGCATTCCGTTTGCCACAAGCACGTTGATAATCGTCTGCGACCGTTCGATTGAGAGGCGCATCTGCCCTTCGGGCTTGTTCACGTCGGCGGTGTGTCCTTCCACAAGAATCGTGTAGGCATCGTCGGCGTTGACGCGTTTCAGTTCGTCTGCCAGTTTTTGCAGTTTTGGCAGTTCGCTTTGCAGCAACTCCGCGCTGTCGGCGACGAATTTCAGGTCATACAGGAATTGCAGCCCGCTGACGGAATCGATGATGACCGGCCCGTCGTCATCGTCGAAAAAGCGACGCTTCACTTCGCGGTACACGGTATAGTACGAATCGTCTTTGAGCGGCACGGCGACCGGGTGAATCAGCTTGTCCTTGTCGAGCAGGACGACCACTTTTCCCTGGCGCAGAAGCTCAAGGTTTTCGGGNACGGCAAGGATTCTGAGNGCGTCCTTGCGCGAGATAACNGGGTCGGTGCGGAATCTGCCGTAGACTTTGCGCGCGTGGATATGGAGCGGATCCGTGCCGATGCGNTCCTGATACANGGTNTCNTCGTCCGACCANTGGTAGCGCACCATCTGCTGCACGCGTTCCAATTCGGGGTCGCCCATGTTGCGCTCGTAAATCAGGTTCATCTGGTCGTCCCACACCTGCGGGAAAAAGCACGGGTACACNTTGTCCGANATGAATTCGCCCTGCACGGGGAATGCGCCGCGCGCGTCGATGATNATGCCGCTGTATGCGCGGCTCGCCACGTCCTCAATCGGCTTGGCGTTNTTGTACGGGTAATGATGCCGGATCAGCAGGTCGGANATTGCCGTAAGCTGAATCGTATGGTTGGTGCGCAGCGTCGAGCCGCCGTCCGCNAACACGCCCGGCGTNCGTTTTCCCGCGTTGATGATGTCCGTCAGCTGCGCCAGCTCGATGGACTCGGCGTTNACNAGGTCGCCCAGCTGCTGCCAGGAGTTGACGTACAGCGAAAGCAGCGGGTCTTTGATGAGCGCGGGCAGTTCCGTCTCAATGCGGGTGACGGCGGTGTTTTTGCCTGCNGGCATTTTTATGCCCGCCTTTTCCACGTCGAGCGTCACGGCAGAAGAGAACGTGTCGTCCGTCCAGTCAATGGTGCTTTCGGACGCGATGGTCGTCACCGTCTGCGCGGGAACGAACGCCGCGAGCGACGAAAAAACGAGTGCGGGAACGATTTTTTTTGCATGAGCCACTTTCATCAAAGTCATCAAAGGAAAACTCCCTGAGGTATTCTTTTTATGTTTCGGCATGTTTTGCGGGAATGTAAAGGACTTTCCCCACCGCAAGCACGTCGTCCCGGCGCATGTTGTTTGCCGCGCAGATAGCGTCCACCGAGCAGCCNTACTGGCGCGACAGNAAGAACAGCGTCTCCCCTTTGGCGACCGTGTGCGCGATGACCGNCGNTNCTGTTTTTGCGGCGGNNTTTTGCGGCGCGGGCGGGGCGATAATCGANCGCANNGCAATCGTCGCGGCGCGCTCCATGCCNGCGGGCAGGCGGACGGCGTATTCGGCATTTGGCGGCGTNCACGATTTGACGAGCGCGCGGTTGAGCAGCCTGAGCGTGGGGTAGTCCAGCCGCAGTTCGGANGCGAGGCGTTCCANGGAAACNTGACCGNTGACCGTCACGTAGTCGAATTCGGCAAAGCGGGTGCTTTTGGTGATTTCGGGGAGNGCGATGCCGTACCGTGCGCCGTGNTCGGAAAGCTCGCTGATTGCCAGGAATTTGGGCACGTACTGCACCGACTGGTCGCGGAGCAGCCCNTGCTCCGCAAGATACCAGAACGTTTTCTGCGGCGNGGCGGCGAGGATGCGGCGCATTGCGCCCGCGCCGCAGTTGTAGGCGGCAATTGCGATCGCCCAGTCGCCGAACATNGCNTAGTTGTCCTGNAATTTGCTGAGCGCGGCATCGGTGCTTTTCCACGGGTCGAGCCGNTCGTCAATCCACTCGTTTTTCTGCATGAACGGCGCGATGCTGTTTTCCATNAATTGCCACAGCCCGCGCGCGCCGCTGCGNGAGGTNGCCGTCGGCTTGTACTCGCTTTCCACCACGGGCAGATATTCGAGCGCGGGCGGCATCTGCCGTTTTTTGAGTTCCTGCCGGATATACAGCCGGTACAGCTCGCCGTTGTCCAGCACCTGCGCGAGCGATTTCTTGGCGAATTCCGTGTCGGTGTAGGCATGGATATAGTTCCGGATCATCTTCTGCGCATACGCCTGATTCGGCACGTCGATCCCCCCGATTCGCGTGAGCGGCCGCGGATTTTTTGCGGCTGCCGTCTGCGCTTGCGCGGCCGTGGCGGGCTTTGATGAAACCGCAGTGCCTTCTTGCGCGCGCGCGCTCAGGGCGGCGGCACTGGCGGAAAGGGCGGCACAGAGAAAAAAAGTGCGGACGTTCATACCGTGAGTATCGGAAGAATGGGGCGAGTTTTTGAGGGCGGCAGCCTTGAGGAGTGGAGGTGCGGGCGTTCGGTAGGGTGCCGGTATGTTTAAAAACCGTGCGTAAATTACTCACGACAAAAAATTATAAACCTGCTACAATACCATATTTTGGGGAATGACCCGCAAACGATGAAGCATTACACGAACGCTCTTACAAAACGAAGTTCTCTCACGATACGGCGCACGGTTGCCGTGGACGGACGGCCGCATTCTGCCACGCCGTTCTCCGTGCGGAACGTGGCGGAGCGCGATAATCTGTCAATAATTACCCCCCCCCATATTTTGTAGCACCGCAGGGCTTTTCCGCAACGCCGCGCATGTTGGCGCA
>JAAVAM010000051.1 GCA_014804085.1 Treponema sp.
GTCGCAGAGGAGAGTCCGTGCGGCATCGCATTTGAGCAGGACGGGCGGACCTACCGCATAAAAAGCGAGTCCCCGCGGAGCGTGAGGGTGACGCTCGCCGTGCCGCCCGGCACTTTGTCCGGGGTGTTCACCAAGGGGATTGACGTTGACGGCTACTGGAATTTCAATCTCGCTGATGTAGACAAAGATAATAAAGGANCNGNGCAATNTTCNTTNCCGCTTGTTCCCGAACATGCTGACAAACTGAGGGAATACCTGNNCANGCTTGCTGAGAACAGCCNGNCTTGAAATGCAATGAGGCGTTGCAGGAAGCCCCGAATGCCATACACAGTACGGCAGGGGGCTTGTCCNNGCGGCTTCNGCGTGACTGCGGNAGCCGCTTTTTTTGTGCGCGGGGCAGGGCGGGCAAGCGCAATCCCAGCGGTCATTGACTTTTCCGTGATTTTCGCTAGAATGAAACGGTATCGTTTCGGTACAACTGTCCGGGCGCGGTGCAAAGACCACGCCCCCACAAACCCTTGTTTGTGTTCTACCGTCCTGACGGCTTGCAAATTGGTTTTCGGGAGCGTCATGCTGCTGCATTCCGATGGGTCGCCGCAAAAGGGTGGCGGGGCAGTCCATGNTTTGGCAATTCAGGGGAATATTATTTTTTAAGGAGTAAGTAATGGCACTTACGAAAGAACAGACTGCTGCTATCGTCAGCAAATTCGGTGCGAATGACTCGGACACCGGCAACACGAAGGTTCAGATTGCGNTGCTCACTGAACGGATCAAACAGCTGACCGCNCACAAGAAGGCGTTTCCCAAGGACACGGGCGCGTCGCGCGGGCTGCTCAAGGCCGTCGGCCAGCGCAGGAAGCTGCTCAGGTATTTGCAGGGTCGTGATCTTGAACTCTATCGCTCGCTCATCAAAGAGCTTGGCCTGCGCAAATAAGCGGAGCGTGTAATGGCAGTAGAAAGAGTAACCTATAAAATCGGCAACGAAGAACTGATTCTGGAGACGGGCAAGGTCGGCAAGCAGGCGAACGGCTGTGTGTATGCGCAGTTCGCCGGATCTGTCATCGTGGCGACCGTCTGCTGTTCGTCCGAAGTGAAGGAAGGCTTGGACTTCGTTCCGGTGACCGTTGAGTACAACGAGAAATATTATGCCGCGGGCAAGATTCCCGGCGGCTTCATNAAGCGCGAGGGCCGTCCCAAGGACAAGGAGATTCTGGTCTCCCGCCTCATCGACCGTCCGATGCGCCCGCTGTTCGAGACNTCGTTCGGGCGCGAGATTCAGATCGTGCCGACGTGCGTCTCTTCTGACGGCGTGAATCCGCCGGACATCCTTGCGGTCATCGCGGCGAGCGCGGCGGTTTCGGTGAGCGACATTCCGTTCCACGGGCCGGTCGCGGCGTGCCGCGTCGCCTACCTGAACGGCGAGTACGTCATCAACCCGACGTTCAGGCAGATTGAGGCGGCTGACCTTGAGATCGTGGTCGCGGGTACGGCCGACGGCTTTACGATGGTCGAGGGCGGCGCGAACGAGGCGACGGAAGAGGTGATGCTCGGCGCGCTGGAGAAGGCGCAGGGCTTCATCGCCGATATGTGCCACTTGCAGGAAGAGCTGGTGAAGAAGGCGGGNAAAGAAAAGCTGCCGCTCGCGCCGCTCGACGTGGNGCTTGCCAACCGGGATGCGATNGTCGCCGAGGCGACCCCGCTGCTGGAGAAGGCGTGTTTCCAGGACGGCAAGATGAACCGCGGCAGCGCAATCAGCGCGGTCAAGAAGCAGCTGGTCGCCGCCCACGCGGAGCAGTTCGCGGACGACATCCAGAAAAAGCTGTTTGACCAGTGCTTTGACGACATNCAGTACAACCTGCTGCGCAAGAGCATTCTGGACAAGGGCGTGCGCATTGACGGGCGCAAGTGCGACGAAATCCGCCCGATTACGTGCGAGGTGAACGTGCTGCCCCGTCCGCACGGGAGCGCGCTGTTNACGCGGGGCGAAACGCAGTCTTTGGCGGTCACCACGCTCGGCACGGCGATGGACGCGCAGGTATACGACGACATCGAGGGCGAGCGCAGCGAGCATTTTATCCTGCACTACAACTTCCCGCCGTATTCGGTCGGTGAGACCGGCCGCCTGAGCACGGGNCGCCGCGANATCGGGCACGGCAATTTGGCGCGGCGTTCGCTTGCGCCGATGGTGCCGTCAATCGACGAATTCCCGTACACGGTGCGCGTCGTTTCGGAGATTTTGGAGTCGAACGGCTCGTCTTCGCAGGCTTCGACGTGCGGCGGCTGTCTGTCGCTGCTGGCGGCGGGCGTTCCGATGAAGAAAATGGTCGCCGGCATNGCGATGGGGCTGATTACCGANGCGGAGGGCGACAATCCTTACGGACGCTACCAGATCCTGTCCGACATNTTGGGCGAAGAGGATCACCTGGGCGACATGGACTTCAAGGTCGCGGGNACGAAGGACGGCATCACGGGATTCCAGATGGACATCAAGATTGCGGGCGTGACGACGGAAATCATGAANAAGGCGCTTGCGCAGGCAAAAGAAGGCCGCCTGCACATTCTTTCTATCATGGAAAAATGTATCAGCAAGCCGCAGCCGATCAGCCCGTTCGCTCCCAAGATCCTGACGATGAAAATCGACACCGACAAAATCGGCGCGCTCATCGGTCCGGGCGGAAAGAACATCAAGGCNATCTGCGCCCAGTACGGCGTGACGATCAACACCGAGGACGACGGCACGGTGACGATTTACGCGAAGAACGGCANGGCTGCCGAAGAGGCGAAGGTCGCGGTGCACGGTATCGTTGACGACCCCGAAGTGGGCGTGATTTACAACGGTACGGTCAAGCGCATCATGGAATTCGGCGCGTTCGTGGAAATCCTGCCGGGCAAGGAAGGCTTGTGCCATATCTCAAAGCTTTCNCGCCAGCGCGTGGAGCGGGTGACCGACGTGCTCAAGGAAGGACAGCAGATTCCGGTCAAGCTGCTTGAGGTTGACAAGATGGGNCGGCTGAACCTTTCGTACATCGACGCGTTGGAAGCGCAGCAGAAATGANGNGTTGGGAAGCCGGTGNCGTTCGCATTCGGCTTCCTGCGCATGGCGTGAAAACTCCAGTCCCCAAAGGATTGGAGTTTTTTTGTTTATCTGCTATACTGGCGCATGACTGTTTCAATTNCTTGCACCGTNGCTGACGGCGCGGTGCTGCCCGACTACAAGACGGCGGGCGCGGCGGGCGCGGATGTGTGCGCGTTTCTGGACGAGCCGGTTACGATTGCGCCGTTGCAGCGCGCGATGATTCCCACGGGGCTGTCGTTCGCGATTCCGGCGGGCTATGAGATACAGGTGCGCCCGCGCTCCGGGCTGGCGGCGAAGAACGGCATNACCTGCCTGAANACGCCCGGCACGATTGACAGCGACTACCGCGGCGAAGTGAAAGTAATNNTGATTAACTTGGGGCAGGAGTCGTTCACGGTGCGGAACGGCGACCGCATTGCCCAGCTGGTCGTCGCGCCCGTCACGCGCGGNGCGTTCCGGCCGGTNGCGGCGTTGGACGAGACGGCGCGCGGGGACGGCGGCTTTGGAAGCACGGGCGTGGGCGGAAAATAAATGAACCTGTTGCCTGCCGCAATCACCGACCGCATCGCCGCATTTCTCACGAAAGGCAGGGAGCGGCTGTCCCGAACCGGCGCGGGCTTTAACCTGCTCAACTGGCTCTGCGCGTCTGCGGCGTGGGTGTGCCGTCGGCTCGGNTTTCGCGCGGCGGGCGACCGGCTTGCGGTGCTCGTGCAGGAAGATACGGGCATCAACCGCTTTGTGATGGTGCGCTACCTGACCAAAGAGCTGTTCCTGTATTTTTTTATCGCGTTCCTGTTTTTTTTCATGGTCTTTTTCTGCAACCAGATTCTGCTGCTGGCGGAGAACGTCCTGAAAAAGCGCGTGCCGCTNATGGACGTGCTGCGGCTCATTTCGTATTCGCTGCCGTTNATCATCGCGCAGTCCGCGCCGTTCGCGACGCTCGTGGGATTCTTGATGTGCCTCGGNCGGCTGATGACGGAGAACGAGGTGCTTATCCTNCGCGCGTCGGGGCTTGGCTACCGAATTATCATCGTTCCNGTCATCATATTGGGGCTGGTGATTTCGGTCGCGTCGTTTTTCGTGAACGACTACCTGCTGCCGCTCGGCACGCTCAAGTACAATCAGCTGCGGCGCACGATTNTGATGTCGAACCCCGCGATTGAGCTGGAATCCAATTCCGTCAAGCGCACGAACGACAAGACGNTGGTCATCGGGCAGGTGAGCGGCACGGACGTGAGCGACCTGATTTTTTTTGACACGGACACGGACGGCAACCAGCGCATTATCGTGGCGAACGATTCGGTGGTGGAGAAATCGACGGAAAGCGGCGTGCTCATGTCCATGGAGATGAACGACGCGGCGGTGGTCTTCTTCAAGAACGGCAGGCGCNATGATTTTGACGTGCTGCTGTCAAAGAANATGCTGCTGAACATTTTTGAGTCGTCGTTTTTCAGCAGTTCGACCCGCATCAATCCGAACGAGATGACCTCCTACGACCTCCGCCAGCGCATCATCGAAATGGAAAAGGCGACNGACGTTGATTCGAGGAGCCTGAACAAGTACAAGCTGGAATACAACAAGAAATTTTCCATGCCGTTCGGGTCGATTTTCTTCGCGTTCCTGGCGATTCCGCTGTCGCTGCTGTTCGGCAAGCACAACGGGCAGACGATCGGCCTGATAATCGGGCTGTTCATTTCCGTGGCGTACTGGGCGATGATGATTTTGGGGCAGATTTTCGGGTCGCGCAGCGGCACGAACGGCGTTATCCTGATGTGGCTGCCGAATATCGTCATCGGCGGCGCGGCGTTGTTCTTCTACACGCAGCTGGGGCGGCGATGAAACTGACGCAGTATCTGTTCAAGCGGTTCGTCCCGCTCTTTCTGGGCGCGCTTGCTTTTTTCGCGCTCGTCCTTGTCCTCGTCGATCTGCTGATGAATCTGTGGAATTACATCTCAAATCAGGTGCCCGGCGCGACGGTGGGGCGGATTCTGCTGCTGTACGCGCCCAAATGCGTGTGGTATGCCACGCCGCTCGCAATCCTGTTCGCCGTCTCGTACACGCTCAGCGATTTTTACGCCAANAACGAGCTGGTCGCGATTTTTGCGTCGGGCGTNCCGCTCATTTCGTTCACCGCGCCGCTGCTGGTCTTTTCGTTCGTGCTGAGNATCGCGCTGTTCCTGTTTGACGACCGGGTTGTCGTCCCCACGTATGCGCAGAAGACGGTCTTGCAGGAAAAGGCNCTGGACAAAGAAAAATCCCTGAACAACGACAAGATCGTGGTGATTTCGGACGGCGGGAANATCGTGTACAAGGCCGACTATTACGACGACAACGCCAAGCGGCTGTACACGCTCTATGTTATCGTGCGGAACGAGGACAAGACGCTGGCGGCGGTCATCCGCGCGGATTCGGCGGTGTTCCAGGACGGGCATTGGTGGCTGTCGGGCGGCACGGAGTACGCGTTTTCCGGCGGCGTGATGACGATGCGCAGTCCCGACCGCGCGCTCACGGAGCGGCTGACCGAAGAGCCGACGACGTTCCAGAACAACACGGTGAGCGTGGAGACGGTGAGCGCGCGCGAGGCAAAGCAGTACATCGCCCACTTGCAGAAGGCGGGGCTGCCGTTCAGCGAGGAGCTGAGCCTGTACTATAAGAAATTCGCGTTCCCGTTCGTGCTGTTCATCGTCGTGTTCCTGTCGATCGGGCTGAGCGGCAAGACGCGGAAAAACGTGCTGCTCGTGAGCCTTGCGGCATGNATCAGCGCGGCGGTGCTGTTCTACGTGAGCCAGATGATAACGATGCTGCTCGCGAAATTTCAGTATATCACGCCGTTCATGGGGGCNTGGTTTCCCGTGTTTTTGTTTGTGGCGATCAGCGTGGCGTTGCTGCGGTACGCGCGCACGTAAGGAAAGGATATGGCAACTGTTTTTGACATAACGCATACGGATTCGGGCGGCCGCGCGCGGACGGGCGTGCTGCATCTGCCCCATGGCGACGTGCAGACCCCGGTGTTCATGCCGGTCGGCACGAACGCGACGGTCAAGGCACTCACCAAGGACGACCTTGAGGAAATCGGCTTTGAGATTATCTTGGCGAACACGTATCATCTGTANCTGCGCCCGGGAAGCGACACGATCGAGCAGGCGGGCGGGCTGCACGGGTTCAGCGGGTGGCGGCGCAATTTCCTCACGGATTCGGGCGGCTTTCAGGTGTGGAGCCTGTCGCCCCTGCGCAAGATTACGGCGCAGGGCGTGCAGTTCAGGAGCACGGTTGACGGCTCGAAGCACCTGTTTACGCCCGAGCGCGTGGTGGACATNCAGGCGCAGTTCAACAGCGACATTCAGATGCAGCTTGACGTGTGCAGCGGATTCGGCATTGCAAAGGACGAGGCGGAGCGCGCGCTTGCGGTGACGGAGCAGTGGGCGATTCGCGCCAAGGCGGCGTGGCTCAGACAGCGCGANCAGGGCTATGCGGGGCTGCTNTTCCCGATCGTGCAGGGCAATTTTTTTGCGGATNTGCGCGCGCGGTCGGCGGAATTCGTGGCGGGGCTTGATTTGCCCGGCATNGCGATCGGGGGCTTGAGCGTGGGCGAGCCTGCCGATGTCTTTGCGTCCATGCTCGATTACACGGCGCGGCTGCTTCCCGAACGCACGGTGAAGTACGTGATGGGNATCGGCACGCCGGACTANATTCTGGANGCGGTGCGCAGCGGCATCGATATGTTCGACTGCGTGCTTCCCACGCGCAACGCCCGCAACGGGTCGTATTTTACGCGCGACGGAAAACTTTCTATCAAGCAGGAGCGGTTCGCGCGCGATTTTTCGCCGGTCGATCCCGAATGCACGTGCAAGGTGTGCCGCAATTACAGCCGCGCCTACCTGCGCCACCTGTTCAAGGCGCAGGAAATCCTGAGCGCGACGCTCGCCAGCTACCATAATCTCTTCTTTTTGCAGACGATGATGCGCGAAATCCGTAACGCCATTGCGGAAAATCGGTTTGAGGAATACAGGACGGCGTTTTTGCGTCGTTTTGCCGCCGGAAATATCCGATAATGACAGGGGATTTTATGAGACACATCACGACGATTGCAATTATTTTTCTGNTTATCATGCCGTTGTCCGCGCAGTCGGCGGGGCAGGACGAAAGNTTTGAGCCGCGCACGGTGACGATTCCGGGCGCAAAGCGTCCGCAGCGCGCCGACGCGGAAAAAGTGCGCGNGCTTGACCTTGAGGACACCGAGGCGGACAAAGAAAAACGCCGCGACACGCTCCGCTTCGGCCTTGAAAGCGAAATCGGCGACCTGCTCGGCGAGCTGACGAAAAAAGCCGACCCGCGCTCTGCCGATGATGTCTACGATTTGTTCGCGGAGACCAAGAACGGCGCGCTCAANGAAATGGCGGTGCGGTATTTTGCCACGCTGGAAGACCCGTGCCTTGAGGACTTTGCGGTTTCGGTGCTGGACGATCCCTATGACGAGCGGCAGAGCATGGTGAACGCGTGCTTTGATTACGTGAAGGCCGTCAAAACGAAAGAAGCCGTCGCGCCCGTGCTGAATCTCCTTGAGAGCGACAACGAGACGTACTTCAACCAGTGCCTGGACACGCTCGGCAAAGTGGGCGGCAGTGCCGAAGCCGTCTACCTGACCGACTACCTTGACCGCGAGGATTTGTCCGTGCCGCAGAAACAGTCGCTCGTCAAAGTGCTCGGCGAGCTNAAGGCGACGGAGACGTTCGACCGGCTGGTCGAGATTGCCGAGGACAAGGACGAAAACACGTTCATGCGCATGTACGGCGCGGAAGCAATCGGCGCGATGGAAAACCCCGACGCGGTTCCCGTCCTGCTCGGCCTGTACGAGGAAACCGACCCCAATATGCGCATCGCCGTGATAAAGGGGCTGTCGCATTTTCCGCAGGATGCCGACGCGCGGAAGACGGTCATGCAGGCGATCCGCGATTCGTATTATAAAGTGCGGCTGGAGGCGATCGGCGTGGCAAAGGCATGGAACATGACCGAGGCGGTGCCGTACCTTATCCACCGGGCAAAGAACGACCCCGAAAAAGTCGTCAAGGACGCGGTGTACCCGGTCATCGCGCAGCTCAACACGGCAGAAGGAAACGATTTTCTGGTCGGCCAGATTACCGACAAAAAAGTCGCCGACACGACCAAGGCAAAGGTCGCGTCCGCGCTGCTTGCCGAAGGCAACGCGGGAACGGCAGAAATCCTCGCGCTCGCCAAGGAAGTGGTGGGCGACGACGCGAAAAACAATCCGCGCAAGCCGCTGCGCTACGCGCTCGGAAAGGAATTCGCCAAGTACGGCCGCAGCGAATTCGCCGACATCTGCGCGGACTACCTGGCGAGCAAGGATGTCGCCACGCAGGGNACGGGGCTTGACATCTACAACAAAGGCAAATACGCGAGCGTCGAAAGCGACGTGCGCCGCCTTGCCGACCTGTACGATCCCCGGGCAAAGACGAAGAACGTGAACGCACAGAAAGCGGCAAAAATACTCGGCATCAGCGACGAAGCGGCGGAGCAGAAAGCCGCCGCGCGTGCCGCCGAAAAAACGGCCGCGCAGGACGCGAAATAANCAANATACCCCGCACGGATAAGGAAGTCTGCCCCAGGCAAAAACGACGTTCCTTATCATAAGGAAGCCNGCTTTTCGTCCGGGGAGCGTTCCTTATCATAAGGATTCCCGTTTTNGGCAAAAAACGCCTTTCCTNAAAATAAGGAAGCCCGCTTTTCGTCCGGGGAGCGTTCCTTANCATAAGGATTNCCGTTTTGGGCAAAAAGCACCTTTCCTCAAAATAAGGAAGACTGCTTTTCGTTCGGGCAGCNTTTCTACAGACGGAGGAAGAACCCCTCCGCACGGATNAGTCGTACAGTCCGTTCAGCAGGCGGTAGGTTGCGCTTGCTTTCTCTTTCTGCGCGGGGGTGAGGGCGACGGCCGCCTCGTCAATCAGCGTTTCGAGGCTGGAAAGGCTTTCGTTGAGCGCCGTCGCAAATCCCCGGCTCACTTTGAACCAGTACGTTCCCTTGCCGTCGGTGTACAGGCAGATGAAGCCGTATTCGCGGCTCTTTGGCTTTGCCATCGTGACGCGCAGGATATAGTCCATGCTNGCGATGAGCGTCTCCGTGCCGCCGTCTTTTCCGAGCTGGACGTTCATGCCGCGCGGCCAGTTTTTTTCGCCGAGCGGAAGCAGGTCGAGCGTTTTGGTGACCCGGCAGATAAGCTCCATTTTTTCGCCGGCGAGCAGCTCGCCGCCTTTGAGCAGGATTTTGCCTTTCAGTCCGCCNATCTGCGCGAGCCGGTTTTCCTCATGCTCGGCGAGCAGGGCGGACNTGAACTGGTCGAACGGCAGGACGAGCAGTTTTTTCCCTTTGGCTTTTTGCAGCGCGAACGGAACGCCGCCGATGGTGACGGTGCTTTCGTCCTTNGCTTTCCGTGCCTTGCCGCCGAACCGTCCGTCATCGCGCCCGATCGCGCCTTTTTGGTCGCGGAATTCGCCGCCGCTGTAGGCGAGGTTTCCCGTGAGTGCGCGCCCGCGTTTGCCGCGTGCGGCATCCAGCCGTCCTTCCAGGTCGGGCGAAATGCGCTGGAGCAGCGTGCGCGTNAGCGGCGACACGCTCATGGCGAACATCCGGCTCGTCCGCACGATTTCGCCCGCCACGATGAACAGCGGGCCGTTGCGGAACATGCTGGATCCGGGATGAATGGTGATATGGTCGGCGGTGAGGCTGCGGTAGTTTTCCCGTCCCTCGCGCACGCACACNAACTGAATCATGCCCGCCGCAATGCAGCACAGGTAATCGTCCATTGAGCCGCCGCCCGTAATCGGAAAGCCGAGCGCGGACACTTCTTCTTCCAGCTGCTGCTTGATGTTGGCGATTTCTGCCATCACTTTTTCGTCCAGATAATTGTTCTTGCAGAACCGCTCCTGGTTTTTCATGCTTTGGTACGTGCGGAACATCCGGACATACGACACGAAGTCGCCCTGCAAGTCCCGGAACGCGTGGTGCGCCTTGCGCGCGTCCATTTCTTCCCCGGGCGGCAGCACGAACGGCGACTGCGCGCTCAGAAATGCCGCCGCAATCAGCGTCTCTTCCAGCACGTCGGGATAGCGGGTCATGCTTTCTACCAGAATGCGGCTCACGCGCGGCTCAAGCGGGAATTCGGTCATCAGCTTGCCGACGGANGAGAGCGTGCGGTCGGGGTTGAGCGCGTTGAGCAGGTTGAGCGTGTCGATCGCGCCCAAAATGCCTTCTTTTCCCGGCGGCGAGATGAAGTCGAACGACTCGAAGTCGGTGATGCCCAGTTCCGCCATGCGCAGGACGACNTCGCTCAGGTCGGTGCGGTAGATTTCTTCGGTGGTGTAGAGCTGGCGGCCCTCAAAATCGTCGCGGCTGTACAGGCGGTAGCACGTTCCCGCGCAGGTCCGTCCCGCCCGCCCGCGCCGCTGGTTGCAGCTCGCCTTGCTCACGGGCGTTTCGACCAGGCTTGACGTGTAGGTGCGCGGNTTGTGGAAATTCAGCTTTGCCAGCCCGGAGTCGATGACCGTGGTCACGCCGTTGATCGTNACGGANGTTTCGGCGATGTTGGTGGAGACGATTACTTTCTTCCTGCCGAACGGCGCGGCCTCGAACACGCGTTCCTGCTCTTCCTTGGGCAGCCTGCCGTACAGCGGAATGATGTGCAGCCTGCCGCGGAACGGCGCNTGTGCGAGGCGGCGCACGCAGTCGCGGATGATTTTTTCTCCGGGCAGGAACACGAGGATATCGCCTCCGTCCTTGCTTGCGAGCACGCGCTCGATTGTCATCTCCACTTTGCGCAGGATTGCCTCGCAGCCGCTTTCGGTCGCGGTGGTTATTTTGACGGCGGGCGGGTCGTAAATCATCGTGACGGGGTACGTCACCGTGTCAATCGTCACGATCGGGCAGCCGCCGAAATAGGTGCTGAATGCCTCCGCGTTCATCGTCGCGCTGGAGACGATGACTTTGAAGTCGGCGCGCTCGGCAAGGACACGTTTCAGCAGGCCGAGCGCGAAGTCGATGTTCAGGCTGCGCTCGTGGGCNTCGTCCACCATGACGACGGAATATTTGGAGAGCCACGGGTCGAGCTTCATTTCCTGAAGCAAAATGCCGTCGGTCATAATCTTGATTTTGGTGCTCGCGTCGGTCTTGTCCTCAAAGCGCATTTTGTAGCCGACCAGNCCCGGATAGTTCGTCTTGAGCTGCCGCGCGATGAATTCGCTCACGCTCAGCGCGGCAATGCGGCGCGGCTGGGTCACGGCGATCACGCCGTTTGCCGAATAGCCCGCCTCGTGCAGGATGACGGGAATCTGCGTGGTCTTTCCGCTGCCCGTGGGCGACTGCACNACGATGACTTGGTGCGATGCGAGCGTGTCAAGGATGCGCTGTTTCTGCGCGTAGACGGGAAGCGTTTCGTAATCTATTGCCATATCGATGTTTCCTTAATGGTTTCCATGAGTGCCTTGCGTTCTGCAAGATACGTTGCCCACTCGTCAAGCCCGGCGCGGNGCAGCGAATGGATGAGGTCGTCGTCCAAAAGCCGCAGCACGAANTGCCGGTCAGGNGCGATGTACGTGGTGATGAACTGCGGCGCGAGTTTTTCNACCGTGAGCGTCTGCCGTCCGTCNGTGGCGGCCATCCGGCGCAGCGTGACGGTCATCAGCAGCCCGTCGCCGGTGTAGTCGCGGGCGTNGCCGGGATTGCCGAACTGCGGGTCGGTGCGCTGTCCGCTGATGGTGTTGCCGTTGGCGTACATNATCAGCCCGCCGCGCGTTTTTTTGTCCGCCGGGACGACTTCCCAGTCTTTGACCACGTGCGCATGGTTCGACCACACGATGTCGGCATCCGCCTGCGCGATCAGGTCGTGGTAGAACTGCCGCTGGTACGCGGCGACGCTCCTGACATATTCCGGCTCGTTCGCATGGACGGAGACCACGAACACGTCGCACGGATGTTCGGCGCGCANCCGTTTCAGGTCCGCGAGGATCGTGTCGTGCAGCTTGCCCTGCGGCGGAATGTAGTCAAAGTAACGCGCGTCGTTGCGCGCATTCACGATTTCCGTGAACGCGACGAACAGTATCGTCCANCCGTTTTTTTGGATGACCTGNTAGGTGAGCGGCGCGTCTGCCGTCGCCTTGATGCCGCACGAATACACGTCNTTTTTGCCGCTGAAATAGGCGAGCGTCTGCTGCATGCCGTCAAGCCCTTTGTCGTTGGTGTGGTTGTTCGCGAGCGAGAACACGTCGAATCCCGCGTCAATCGCCGCGTCGATATACGGCGCGTGCATGTTGAACTGCGGGTACGTGCTCCAGGGGAGGCGGTCGGCGACGGGTGCCTCCACGTTGGCAAAGGCAAGGTCCGCCGCCGCAATGACCGGCGCNACATCAGTCCAGATTGCGGGGAAATTGCCGGCCTCGTAATTGTCGGCGTGCGCCATGATGTCGCCGGCAAAGAGCAGGGTTATCGTGTCGTCTTCCGGCGCGTCGGCAGAAANCGTGCCCGCCGTATCGTCTGCCGGTTCGTTCGGTGCGGCAATCCGCGTGCTTGCGCAGGCGATGCACAGCAGTGCCGGAAAAAAGAGGGCGGCTGTGCGCAGTCCAAAGCGTGTCATGCTCTCAGTATAGCCGAAATCGCGGGAAAAGTACACGGAAAAATCGCCTTGACCACCAAGCCGAATTCAAGGTATGCTGTGCTATGTTTGAAGTGAAAGACACCGACTTGTTCAATATGGAAGAAGACGATTTCGACACGATTTTGGCGGACGACATCGTTTTCCGCGGGACGATACGGTTTGCCAAGCCGTTCATGATCCGCGGCAAAGTCTACGGGACAATCGCGGCGACGAACGATTTGGTGGTGGACACNGATGCCGTCGTTGAGGCGGGGATTACTGCCACGCGNGTGCTCGTCCGCGGCAACGTAAAGGGCGATATTGCTGCGCGGGATTTGGTGTTCGTGTCCGGGTCGGGGTCGGTGCTCGGCGACATTACTTCAAAGCAGGTCGTTTTGGAGCCGGGATCCCGCTTTTGCGGCAAATGTACGATGACGGAGTAGCACGATGAGGAANCTGATTGTCTTATGCGCGATTTTTTTTGTCTCAGTCGGCGCGGTGGTCGCCCAGAAAGCGGACGCGCTCGATTTGTACCGCAAAGGCCGGTATTCCGAGGCGATAGCCGTCTGCGAGCAGGAAATCAAGGATAATCCCAATAACTTTGATTCCTACTGNGTGCTGTGCTGGAGCCTGATCCGAAACCGTCAGTACGGGCAGGCGGAGCAGTATGCCCTTGAGGCGCGCAAGAAAAACAGCACGGATATCCGGCTGATAGAGGCGTTGGCGGAGGCGCGCTATTACCAGGGCAAGAACAACAGCGCGCTTGAGATGTTCCAGNTGTATGTGACGAACGCTCCCGCGAGTGCCAGCGATTTTAGCTGGGCGTATTATTATATGGGCGAAATTTATATGCGTCAGGCGCGCTACGANCACGCCGATATTTCGTACACGATGGCGGTGCATGTCGATCCGTCGCGGGCATTGTTCTGGACGCGGTGCGGTTATGCGCGGGAAATGACCAATGCCTATACTTCTGCGCTGGAAGCGTACAACAAGGCGATTGCGCTGGACGCNTCGCAGGCNGATGCCCTGCGCGGCAAGGAACGCGTGTCCGCCCGTCTGCGCTGACCGTCTTTCATTCCGCTNGTTTACATATCGATGAACACCGTCCATTTTGAAACGTTGGGCTGCAAGCTCAATCAGGCAGAAAGCGAGGGCGCGGCGCGGGCTTTTGTGGACGCAGGATTTTCCGTCACGATGACTCCGCTGACCGCCGCCAGTGCCATGCAGGACGACGTGATTTTGTGCGTGGTGAACACGTGCACGGTGACGGCGAAGGCGGAGCAGAAGGCGCGGCGCATTATCCGGCTGCTGNTGGCAAAATGTCCTGCCTGCGCCGTGGTGGTGACGGGGTGCTATGCNCAGCTCGACCGCCGCGAGATTATGGCGATTGACGCGCGGATTTGCGTGCTCGGCGGGCAGCGAAAAGGNGCGCTCGCGGCCGTTCCCGCTCTGCTGCGTTCGGCGGGCGATATGACGGGCGTTGCGCTCGCCCGGTTCTTGCAGGCGCAGTTCGATGATTNCGGTGCGCAGTCCGTGTCGCCGTTCGCGCTGACGACGGACACGTTTTTGCATCACAGCCGNGCGTCGCTCAAAATTCAGGACGGGTGCAACGCCGCGTGNACGTACTGTCGTATCCGCCTTGCGCGCGGAACGTCCGTGTCGCTTGCCGTGCAGGACGTNCTCGACCGTGTGGCGGCGTTGGAGCGTGCGGGGCAGGCGGAGGTGGTCATCACGACGGTGAACATCGCGCAGTACCGCGGCGCGTGGCAGGACGGATTCGCCGATTTTGCCACGCTTCTGGAACTGATGCTCGCGCACACGCGGACTATCGGCATCCGCATTTCCAGCCTCTATCCCGAAATCGTCACCGAGCGGCTCGCCCGGATTATCGCGCACCCGCGNGTGCGNCCGCATTTTCATCTTTCCGTCCAGTCGGGCAGCGACGCGGTTCTGGCAAGAATGAAGCGGCCNTATCGTGCCGAGGTCGTTTTTGCGGCGGTGGAACGGCTNCGCCGGGCAAAACAGCGTCCGTTCCTNGCGTGCGACATCATTGCGGGCTTTCCCGGNGAGACGGACGACGATTTTGCGCAGACGATGGCGTTGCTCCGAAAAACGGNGATGACGTTCGTGCATGCGTTCCCGTTCAGCGCGCGTCCGGGAACGGAAGCCTACGCCATGCGACCGATGGTTCCCAATGCTGTCGCGCGCGCACGTGTCGCCCGGCTNGAGGCGTACAGCAAGGCTGCCAAGGCGGATTATATCAACGCCTTTGTCGGCGCGGAGCTTGCCGCCGTGTGTGAGTCGGTGCGTCATGCGCCGGCTTCTTCGGATACCGTTATCGTNCATGCGGTCACNGATAATTTTTTGCACTGTCAGNTGCGTTTTCCCGTCGGTTCGCCCCATATTCCGCAGCCGGGAAGCGTAATNCGNGTGCGTGTCCGCCGTCCGCTTGCCGAAAACGAAAAAACGGGCGAAAGCGATACGCTCGCAGAACGAGCCGATTGAAATCGCCGCGAGCGTGGAAATCCGCTCCTTTTTTTGCGGTTTTGCCGTCTGCTGCGGTTGACACGATGCCGTAAAATCGCTANAATNTAAAAACATTCATCTGATGAATGGATGGGCTATTAGCTCAGCCGGTAGAGCAACGCCCTTTTAAGGCGTGGGTCTGCAGTTCGAATCTGCAATAGCTCAAAGAGAGATGTCTCCCCCAGCGGAGGCATTTTTTATGTCCGCATGATGTTTTAAAACAAAAAACACGGGGCGAGTACCCCGTGTCGAATCGCCGGTGTGCGACCTTACTTTGAGTAGAATTCGACGACCATCTGATCGTTAATCTGTACCGGGATTTTTTCGCGCTGCGGAANGCTTGCCAGTTTGCCGCTGAAACCGTCCTGATTGATTTCNAGGTAGTCGAGCGGGGCGTTGTTCGCGCCGAGGAACGCTTTNTTGAACTGTTCGTTCTTGCGTGATTTTTCGGTCAGNGCGATGGTCTGTCCGATTTTGACGTGCTGNGACGGGATGTTGACGATCTTGCCGTCCAGCTCGATGTGGCGGTGGCTCACCATCTGGCGCGCCATGCGGATTGAATTCGCAAATCCCATGCGGTACACCAAGTTGTCCAAGCGGCATTCGAGCGCGACGATGAGCGCGGTACCCGTTTTTTCTGCCGATTTGGTGGCCTGCTCGTAATAGCGGCGAAGCTGGCGTTCCAAAATGCCGTAATACGCCTTTACCTTCTGCTTCTCAATCAACTGCAAGCCGTATTCTGAAGTTTTGTGAGTTTTTTTGAATGCAGGCGCGCTGGCTCTGTTCATCGCCTTAGGATGTCCGCTGACNTTTACGCCGAGGCGGCGGCATTCCTTAAAGCGTGGGCTTCTTCTTGTAGCCATATTGTTACTCCTTTTCACAAATAAGAAGATGTTTTTGTGAAGTTCTAGCACTATAGCACAGAAAGAACATTTTGACAAGTGCAGGTGGCTGTGGTATCCTGTAGGATATGTTCAGCCTATTATCGTTCTATAAAGAGTTGGCGGTTGCCAACCGGCAGATGCTGAAAAAGAACCGGCGGATCGTGAACATGTATAATTTCCGCCTGCTGAGAATTCTGCTGGCATTCACGGCGGGGCTGCTGCTGTTGCTGACGGTNCTCGCCTATCTTCCGATGGTCGAGTATTTTTCGTCTGCGCGGTACCGGATTCTGTTTGCCAGCGCGTTCGGCGTGATGCTCGTGCTGCTGCTGTTTTCGCTCGTTTTTTCTGACCGTGCGCTCGGCTGGACGATTCCGCTGCTGTATGGGTATATCGTGCTGATTTCTTCGTTTTCGGTCGTGATGAATCTNGTCAATGTGACGCAGATGCCCTATGTCGTCACCGTGGCGCTGATGCTCATCGTGCCGATGATGACGATTGACGGGCATTTGCGCATCATCGTGCTGGAATTCGTGCAGCTGGCGGCGTTCGTGTACGTCTCATGGTATTTCAAGGAGACGACGCTTTTTGTGATGGACTTGGTGCACTGCACGATGGGCACGCTTGCGGGCATGGTGATGGGCTTCGCGTTCCGATCGAGTTATGTCGGCTACATCGATTTGAAGGAGCGCGAGCTTGACCGCAACGTGGAGCTGCTCAGGGCAAAGAGCGAGGCGAAATCGTCGATTATTGCGAACATGAGCAAGGAAATCCGCGCGCCGATTACCACNGTGCTCGACCTGAACGAGCAGATTCTGCGCGANAGCACCGAACGCAACGTGCTCGCCTATGCCGTTGACATAAAATCGNCGGGCAAGACGCTCGTCGCCCTTGTCAACGATATGCTTGCGGTGTCGGGCGGCGGGACGGAAAAANTGACGATCGCATCGNCGGAATATCGCCCGGAAAACGGCGGGATTGGTGATTGCGTTCCCGGTTCGGCGCAGGCGGCGGTCGGCGATGCGGGCGACCTGCCTGTTGCCACCGACCGAGGTGTGTCCGGCGGGGCGTTTCAGGCACCTGGCGTGCGCATTTTGGTCGTTGACGACCTGAAAATCAACGTGGATGTTATTTCGGCTCTGCTCAAACGGATGCGCGTACAGGTTGACACGGCACTGAGCGGGCAGAAAGCTCTGTCGCTGGTGGGCAAGCGTTCCTATCATCTGATTTTTCTTGACCATTGTATGCCCGGCATGGACGGCATTGAGACGCTGCATGCGATACAATCGCTTGCGGACAACCAGAACGCGGCGACTCCATGCATTGCGCTGACGGCAAACGTCTCGGCGGGCGCGCGTGACGAGTACCGTGCCGAGGGCTTTGCCGATTACCTTGCGAAGCCCGTGGATTATGGTGCGTTGGAATCCCTGCTCGCTACGTATCTGCCTGAGGACTTGCTGAAACGCGCCGACGGCGACGAGCATGACGGCGGTGCGGCCGAGCCGGGCGGGGACGATCCGTTCATGCGCGCGTATGGCAAGGTCGCGGGGATCAATGTTTCCGCCGCGCTTGATTTCTGTGGCGACCGGGACGTGCTCGAAGGCGCGGTGCACGATTTTTTTGACGCGATTGACAAGCAGGCGGACGCAATCGAAGGCTACTGCCGCCAAAAAGATGTCAATAACTACCGGATTTTGGTGCACGGGCTGAAAAGTTCGGCGCGGCTGGTCGGGGCGGAACGCCTTTCTCAAGACGCGGCGTATCTGGAACAGTGTGCGAAAGACGGCAATCTGGAAGAAATCGACGCGCGGACTCCCGCCCTGCTCGCCGCGTTCCGCGCCTTGAAAGAACCGCTGTCGCAGGTGCTGGCCGCTNCGGGCGATTCGTCCGCTTTTGCCGAAGCGGAGCAGGCGGCGGCTGACGCGCAGCCGATGGATGCCGGGCAGTTTGCCGACGCGCTGTCCGCGATTGCCGAATGCGTCGAGGCGGACGATTTCGGCGCGGCGCAGGACATCGCGCGCATGGTGGACGCATACCGTCTGCCGCCGGATTTGGACGGGCGGTACGCGGACATACGGCGGGCAATTTTTGCCGCGGACAAGGTTTCCGCCTTGCAATTGCTCCGCTAATGAGGTAGGATAGGAACAATGGACACCAACAAGAGCATTCTTTTTATTGCGGAGAACGACCGGAATTTCCTCATTCGGGCGATGCTGAAAAGCCTTTCCAACGCGGGCTATCACGTGCAGGTTGTNCCGCCGGAAGTGTANCAGGTGACGATGATCGAGCATCACGCTGATTTCCCGAAGCTGTTCATTATTTATCTGGAAGGCTCGGAAAACAAGTACGAACGCTTTTATTCGTATATAAAGCAGCTTATCAGCGAGTCGGGAAAAGGCCGCCACCTGTTTTTGATTGGCAATCCGGCAGAAATCACGACGGCGTACAAGATTATTCCGGCGGATTGCGTCACGCAGGCGTTCCAGCGTCCCGTGAATACCGAGGATTTGCTGCGCGGGCTGCGCAGCGTTTCGGTGGAGTATCGTNTGGAAGAGGAAAAACGGAACGAATTCATCGATATCGACCCCGGCCGTAAGACTATTCTTTTGGTAGACGATGATGTCGTGCAGCTGCGGGCGATGCAGCGGTGGTTTTCCAAGCGGTTCAACGCGTTTGCCGTCACTTCCGGCATGGAAATGGTCGCGTTCCTCAAAAAAACGCCCGTCGATTTGGTGCTGCTTGACTATGAGATGCCCGTGCTGAGCGGGCTGGACGCGTTCCAGATGATAAAGAGCGAGCCTGCCACGGCGAACATTCCGGTCGTGTTCCTGACGGCGGTGGACGACAAAAAGACCGTCATGTCGATTATCGCGGCNAATCCCGCGGGCTTNTTCCTCAANACGATGCCGCCGGTCATTCTGGTGCAGAAAGTGGTCGATTTTTTTGAGCACCCCGGGGATCGTCTTACGGAGTTGCACAAAAAACATTCGCTCGCGCCGTATGATCCCAACTATGTGGAAGANTTGGGCGGTGCCGACGAGCCGGANGAACTGTATTCGTCCGGGAAANCTTCCCGGTNACGTGCGGGAAAAGGAAAGACGTGATGTACAATATCGTTGAGCAGATTGAAAGTCGCTATATCGCCGAATTTCGGAGCGATGCCGTCCGTGCGCGTTACGCGCTCATTCCCCGCAGCCTGCGGCAGGATATCCTTATCCGCAAGCTCAACTGCAAGCCGCAGGGCAACCGCAAGACGATGATTCGCTGGGGATCTCCCGAGCAGAAATCGCTCTGCTTTGTGTCCATGAGCAATATCTCGGCAGATTCGGTCGAACTGACCGTGCTTCCGACACCCGACCCGACGAGCGCGGACGCGCAGTGGTATACTGAGGCGGGGTTGCGCGGCGTGGTCACCGATGACGGCATCATGAAAAAGCTGGTGTTCTACAAAAAAGCGGACGGATCACGCGTCCGCCTGCGCTTCAAGCACCTGACATGGGACGAGGCGGCGCGGATTATGCAGCCGGTCGTCATGTGGTCCCGCAAAAACCAGAATATGACGCGGGCAAAGCCGCTTGCGAACGGTGTCGGGCTGAAAGAATACGAAATGATCGCGCTCATTCTGAAAACGGCGGGCGGTTCTGCCCGGCTGGACGACATCTGCGCGGCGTATGCGAATTTGTTCGGCTTCGCGCTCACGCCGGAGCTTGCGGACGGCGTGAAGGTCGTGCTTTTGCAGCATTCGTCGGATTCCGATCAGTTTATCGGCGACAAGGATGTGTTCAGGAAAGCGGACGGCGACGCGTGGGCACTGCGCTGATTCCTATTGAAATTTCCCGCAAAAAGGGATAGGATTACATCGTTATCGGCAATATCACGGTGATAGGAGTATACAATGAAAGCATTGGCAATCGAAAAGGTTATCGGTCGCGAAATCATCGATTCTCGCGGAAATCCGACGGTGGAAGTGGATGTCATCCTTGAGAACGGCGTGCTCGGTCGCGCGGCTGTCCCGTCCGGGGCATCAACGGGNGAGAACGAGGCACTGGAACTTCGCGACGGCGACAAAAAACGCTACGGCGGCAAAGGCGTCCTGAAAGCGGTGGAGAACGTGAACAAAATCATCGCCCCCGCCCTGAAAGGCGACAATGTGTTCGATCAGCGCGCGGTTGACTTGAAGATGCTTGCGCTTGACGGCACGCCGACTAAGAGCAAGCTCGGCGCGAACGCGATCTTGGGCGTTTCTTTGGCGACGGCGCAGGCTGCGGCGAAGGCGCTCGGCATTCCGTTGTACCGCTATATCGGCGGCGCGAATGCCCATGTGCTTCCCGTGCCGATGATGAACATCATCAACGGCGGCGCGCATTCTGACGCTCCGATTGCGTTCCAGGAATTCATGATTCGTCCGGTCGGCGCAAAGACCGAGCACGAGGCGATCCGCATGGGCGCGGAGGTGTTCCATGCGCTGGCAAAACTGCTCAAGGCGCGCGGGCTTTCTACGGCTGTCGGCGACGAAGGCGGTTTCGCGCCCAACTTCAACGGCATCAATGATGCGCTGGACGCAATCGTGCAGGCAATCAAGGATGCCGGTTACAAGCCGGGCGACGACGTGAAAATCGCGATGGACTGCGCGGCATCAGAATTCAGTGTGGAGAAAAACGGCAAATTCTACTATAACTACAAGCAGTTGTCAAACGGCACTCCCAAAGATCCCAACGGCAAGGAGCTTTCTGACGACGAGCAGATTGCCTACCTTGAGTCGCTCATCAACGCGTACCCGATCGATTCAATCGAAGACGGCCTTGACGAGAACGACTGGGAAGGCTGGAAGAAGCTCACCGCAAAAATCGGCGACCGTTGCCAGCTTGTCGGCGACGATTTGTTCGTGACCAACGTCAAATTCCTTGAGAAAGGCATCAAAGAAGGCGCGGGCAACTCAATCCTCATCAAGGTGAACCAGATCGGTTCCTTGACCGAGACGCTGGAGGCGATTGAAATGGCGCATCGTCACGGCTACACGACCGTCACGTCGCATCGCTCCGGCGAGACCGAGGACACCACGATTGCGGACATCGCCGTGGCGACCAACAGCGGGCAGATCAAGACCGGCTCAATGAGCCGCACGGANCGCATGGCNAAATACAACCAGNTGATTCGCATTGAGGAAGAGCTGGGCGACACCGCCGTGTACGGCTACAAAAAGCTGCGCTAGTATGGCGAACTGACTTATAAAAAGGATGTGCGGGGCTTCCGCGCATCCTTTTTTGTGGTGTCGCGTTTACGGCTTGACTTTTCCGTCGATTTTCGGAACTATATTCGGTAATAAGAAAAGCGGATTTATGGAAACAGAAAATTTGTCCCGGTCATATCTTGAATCGCTGTCCTCGGCGGATTTGATTCGTCTGGCGGACGACTACGGAATCGATGTGCCGGATGATTTGAACAGGCGCTTCATCATCGGCGAGCTTTTGGAAATTGCGGCGGAATTGCAGCGGGAAAAAGGCGATGAGATTGACATCGTGGGCGGAGAGGCAGTCTCTGTTCCCAGTCGGCTTCCCGAATCATTCAACGAGACGCACATCGACGTGGTGCTGCGCAATCCGGTGTGGGCGTTCGTCTACTGGGACATCAAAGAATCCGACCTTGCCCGCCTGCATGACGATATTGATTTTTCCGCGCTGCTGCTGCGCGTGGCGTTTTTTGCCGACGGGCAGGACGGCACTCCCGAAGAATCTTTTGACGTGCAGGTTTCGTTTTCTGACCGCGAGCAGTATGTGCTGCTTCCTGCGGAGAAACGGTTTTTCAGGATCGACCTCATGGCGCAGTTCAGCGGAAAGCCGGAGGAGCATTTGGCGGTTTCGCGCAAGGTGGCGATTCCTGTCGGCTCGGACGTGCTGAACGGGGTCGTTCCCGGCCGGCATGTCGCGCTTCCTGCTTTGGTGGAGCTGTCTTCCATGGAAGACTTGTTGCGGATGCACTANGAACGGCANCGGCACTCGTTTTCTGCATAGGAACTGCGTATGGCTGGAAAGAATCTGGTTTTAGTGCTTGTCGCGCATCAAGGCTATATCCGCCACCNGGAGAACGAAGGCGATTACGTTGCGGAAAACAATCTGTTGTTCAGCGCGATTTCGCAGACTTACCTGCCGCTGCTTGCCATGCTGCGCCGCCTTGAGGCGGACGGCGTTCCTTTTACGTTGTCGCTGGTGCTTTCCCCGCCGCTGTGCGCGCTTTTGGATGATCCACTCATTCAGCGGCAGTATATCGACTGGCTGGANGCGCGTATTGCCTTGGGCGAAAAAGAATGCATNCGGTGCAGGGATGACGCGGCGTTGCTCAAGACNGCAGAAACGACGCTCGCGCAGTANCGGCAACAGAAAATCGATTTTACGGAGACCTATGCGCAGAATTTGCTCCGGCAGTTTGCGGAATTCGCGCGGAAAGGCTACNTGGAACTGCTGGCGACGGCAGGTTCTTACGCGTTTTTTCCGCATTATGCCGACATGACCGAGGTGCTGAACGCGCAGGTTGAGGCGGGGCTGTATGCCCACCGGCAGTATTTCGGTCGGCTGAGCGAAGGTTTTTGGCTGCCGTACATGGGCTATGCTGACGGCGTGGAGAAAATCCTGCGTTCCTATGGCATCAATTACACGATTTTGGACACGGCGGCGTTGCTGTTCAGTCAGGATATGCCAGAGACAGGCGTGTTCGCGCCGGTTCGTTCGCCGCATTCGCTCGTGCTTTTCGGGCGGGATTATGCCACGCCGCGTGACATTAAGGGCGAAAACGGCTGTATGCACAACGGCGTGTACAAAAATCTGAACAAAGATATCGGGTTNGATTTGGACGTGGACGCGCTCGGCGACGTGTTCGTNTCTGGCACGGCNAGGGTGGCGACCGGCTACCGCTACTGGGCGACATCGGGCGAGGTCTACNATGCGGACAAGGCTCGGGCGCAGGCAGAACAGGATGCCGCGCAGTTTGTCGCTGCCAAAAAGGCAAAACTGGAACGGGCAAACGCCTTGCTCGGCGGCAAAGACGCGTCGCTTTTCTGCGTGTTTGATGCCGCGCTGTTCGGGCAGGAATGGGCAGAGGGCTTTGATTTTTTGGAAGCCGTGCTCCGTCATNAGGACGGCATAACCTTTGTCGGCGGNGCGCAATTGACCGAAGGGCAGTTTTCGCTCCCCAAAATGACGCCGTATCCGAGTGCCGCGTGTGGCGCGGGCTACGGCGAAAACCTGCTTGACAGCACGAACGGCTGGATGCTTCGCTATACGCGCAAGATGTGCGAGCGCATGGTCGATTTGGCAGGGCGTTTTCCCGACGACACGGGCTTAAAAGCCCGCCTGCTCAACCTCGGCGCAAAAGAACTGATGATTGCGCAGGGCGGCGAATGGGCGGTGNTGCTGCACGAAGGTCGTTTCCCCGAATACGTAAAAGAACGTTTCCGCCGCAGCATTGCGGCGTTCATCGCCGTGTTCGATTCGCTTGGCTCGAACACCGTGAGCACGGAGTGGCTGACGCAGGTCGAGCGCGAGGACACGCTGTTCCCTTGGATGAACTACCGCATCTTCTCAAAGAAAAAGTAATCGTCCGCGGTTTTTTATTGCGCAATTTTCGATTTGGAATTATCATGGATAAGAAATATATTTTTGGGGGTGACTTATGGCATTTTCAGACGATTTGAAAAAATATGTGGACATCGCCGTCGATAAGACGCGTGACGCATTCGGCAAGGGCAAGAAAGCCGTCTCCAAATTCGGCGACGACAGCGCGACCCGCATCGAAAAACTGCACTACGAAAAAAAGGCGCGCCAGGAAATCGCGACGCTGGGCATGCTCGTGTTCAAGGCATTTTCAGAAGAAAAGAAAGAGTCTGTCTCCGTAAACGACGAGCTTATCGCCGCAAGCCTGCGCACGATTGAAGAGCTGAACGCGGAAATCGCCCGCCGGGCGGAACTGCTCAAAAAAGAAGACTCAGAAACTGAAATTTCTGAGAAAAAGTGAGAAAAAAGTTGGTTTGGTTATTGACAAGGTGTGCCGGGTAGTGATATAGTCATTCTTACCCGCCGCCGAGGGGCAGGCGGGGAGTTCTTTGAGACGAGACGAGGGAAGGGGGAAGAGGACG
>JAAVAM010000026.1 GCA_014804085.1 Treponema sp.
TGTTCTGTGTTCTGTGTNNGTGTTCTGTGTTCTGTGTTCTGTGTTCTGTGTTCTGTGTTCTGTGTTCTGTGTTCTGTGTTCAATTATGACGGCCGCGCGCCGCGTGTCAAGGGCTTTTGCGAAAAAAAGATAGTTTTTCGTGCCGCTGTCGGCCGTCGCTCCACGTGTCATGGAAAAAGTGTAAAGGATTGNCGGGGGTCTGTCAATGCGCCCGCCCCCGCCCGTGGCAAACGGGCAGGAAACCACTAGAACCGAATCTCCCGTATACACCCGCCGATCGCGCCGTCCGCATTCCGCAGACGGAGCATTCCCGCCCGCACCGCGCAGGTCGTCTCCACCGCGCCGCGCGAGCAGAGGACGGCAGCCGCATAGTCGCCATCTTTGGGCAGCACCTGAATGCCCGCTTTCCGCGCGGTCAGCTGCTGGCCGTCGCGCTTCCAGTCCCAGCCCGCGCAGTCGAGCGCGAACGGGCGACCGAGCAATGCGCGCGCGCCGTCCATGTCGCCCGCGCACACGGCGGCGCGGATTCGCGACGAGCTGATTTTCTCGCCCCCATGCAGCACGGGCGCGACCGCAGCCACGGCGAACTGCCGCTCCCTGCCGAACTCCCGCACCTGCGCCATGCCCGCCGCACCACCGCAGCCGCAGCGGAAGTCCTCGCCCTCCGCAAGGAAACGCAGCGCACAGCCGTCAGCCAGCCGGGAAAGGAAGTCCGCCGCCGGCATGGCGGCAAAATCGGCCGTAAAATCGACGACCACGGCAAAGGCAAAGCCGACCCGCTCAAAAAACGCGAGTTTCTGCGCGAGCGTCGCCACGTCGCCCGCATAGCCGTCCGGGTGTTTCAGCGCGCGCAGCGACCGGGAGAACACCACCACGCCCGGCACGAGATGCTCCTGCGACAGAACCGCACGGAACAGAGCCTCATGCCCCCGGTGCGGGCCGTCAAAACTGCCGACCGTGAGCGCAGTCCCGCGCGCCGTCCATGCGGCAGGAAACCTGCCCGCCGCCACCTGCTCCCAGCGGTACACGGCGAACGTTTTTTCGCGCGGAATGACAAAGCCGTAGGAAAGCCGACTGCCGTTCTTTTCGACCACGCCGCCGAACGAGCCAGCCGCCGTGCCGTCCGCGCGGGGATAGAACACCGCCAGCTGCGAGCGGTCGCCCGTCGGCCTGTCCACGGGATAATAGGCGAACGATTTTTTGAGCGGGCGGCCGTTCGCATAGGCATTCGCGCCCACGGCGGTCAGCTCCACGGGAACGAAGCCGCAGCATTCCGCAAGCGAATCGTCCATGCCACGCGCCGCCGCGCGGATTTTCGGGTAGAACGTGTCCGCAGGGCGCACGGCGGGCGGCAAGTCCTGGGTGAGCGCGGCAATCGAAAAATCACCCAGATCGTCCGCGCCCGCCGCCTCGGACAGCGCGAACGGTCCGACCGCCGTGCGCCGCAACGCCGCAAGATGCGCGCACGAGCCGCAGGTGGCGGCAATGTCCCGCGCCAGCGCGCGGATGTACGTGCCCTTTGAGCAGCGCACTTCCATGAGCGCGTATTCGCCCGCACAGTCATGCAGGCGGATGTCGTATACCGTGATGTTCCGCGCGGGAATCGCCGCCGTCTTTCCGGCGCGCGCAAGGTCGCTCGCCCGCTGTCCGCCGCCCACATGGATCGCGCTGTACAGCGGCGGCACCTGCGCAATCGTGCCGACAAACTGCGGAATCGCCCGCTCCAGCTGAGCGCGCGACGGAATCGCGCCCGTGCGCACCACCGCGCCCGTGGGATCGAGCGTGTCGGTCTCCGTGCCGAATCGTACCAATGCGAGATAGGTTTTGTCAAAACGGGTGATGTGCGGCACAAGGCGCGTCAGCCGTCCCGTCAGCACGACGAGCAGCCCGTCCGCAAAGGAATCGAGCGTACCCGTATGCCCCACCTTGTTCGTGCCGAACGCATTTTTTATGACGGAAAGGGACGCGAAACTGGTTTTGCCCCGCTGCTTCGCGAACGGCACGATGAGCGACGGCGGCTCGCTATTCGGTGTCCGCATGTTCCGTGGACGCTCCGTCCGCCGACCCGCCGGATTCCGCCGCAAGCCGGTTCAGCCGGTTCACCATGTCAAAGCCCGCCTTCATGCCCGTGTCGGCAACGAACGTGAGCTTGGGGAACTGGCGGATCGTCAGTTTTTTCGCGATCGTGCTCTGGATAAATCCCGCCGCGCTGTTCAGTCCCTCCACGCCTTTTTTCACCTGCGCCTCGCTCAGGAAACTGGAGACGTAGACTTTCGCGTACTTCAAGTCGCCCGCCACCTCCACCCGGTTGACGTTCAGAAAGGTGGAGACGCGCGGGTCTTTGATGCGCTGGCGCAGAATCAGCTGGGAAATCTCATCGCGCAGCTGCTCGCCCAACCGGACCAGACGATACTCGCCCATTACTCAGCGTCCTTCTGTTCCGACTCGGCTTTCTTGGCAGCCTTCGCCGCTTTTCCCGCCGCCGCCTTTGCCATGTCCTCTTCGGTCAGCACGCGGCTCGCGGCTTTCTTGGCGGCCTTTTCCTTGGCGGCGGCTTTCTCAGCGGCCTCAATCGCAGCCGCTGCGGCGGCCTGCTCCTCTGCCTGTGCCTTGGCGGCAGCCTCGCGCTGTGCGGCCTGCTTCTCCGACTCCGCTTTCTGATCGACGAGCGTGTCGCCCAAATGCCGCGCCACTTCCACGAACTCAAAGGCTTCGAGCGTGTCGCCCACCTGAATGTCCTGCCAGTTCTCCAGCCCAATGCCGCACTCAAAGCCTTCCTTGACTTCCTTCGCGTCGTCCTTGAAGCGTTTGAGCGAGGCAATCTTGCCCGTAAACTTGACGATGCCGTCGCGGATAAGGTTGACCATGCTTGACCGCTTGATCACGCCGTCGGTCACGTAGCCGCCCGCAATCACGCCGATTTTGGGCACTTTGAACGTGTCGCGCACCTCAACCGTGCCGGTAACCTCTTCCTTGGTGTCGGGACGGAGCATGCCTTCCATCGCCTGCGTGATTTCTTCCACGCACTTGTAGATGACGTTGTATTTGCGGATGTCCACCTTCTCCTGGTCGGCAAGCATTTTTGCCTTGGGCGTGGGGCGGACGTTAAAGCCGATGAGGATGGCGTTCTCGTCGGCGGCCGCGAGCATGACATCGCTCTCGTTGATCGCACCCGCGGACGAATGGATGACGACCAGCCGGATGTCGCTCGTGGAGAGTTTCTCTAGCGAAGCCTTGAGCGCTTCCGCCGAGCCTTGCAAGTCCGCCTTGATGACGACTTTCAGCTCCTTGACCTCGCTCGCCTCAATCGTCGAGTACAGGTTGTCGAGCGTGACTTTCTTGACCGACCGCGCAACCTCAAGCCGCTTGAGTTCCTGCCGTTTGGTAGAAATCTGCCGTGCGTCCTTTTCGCTTTCGGTCACCTGGAACGGGTCGCCCGCGTTGGGCATTTCTTCCATGCCCAGCACTTCCACCGGCATACTCGGCAACGCCTCGGTCACTTTCTCGCCGCGGTCGTTGAACATGGCGCGCACGCGCCCGCTGTAAATGCCCGCCACGAACGGGTCGCCCACCTTGAGCGAGCCGCGCTGCACGATGACCGAAGCCACCACGCCGCGCCCCTGATCCACACGGGACTCGATGACCTTGCCTTCCGCGCGGGTATCCTGCGGGGCTTTCAGCTCAAGCACTTCCGCCTGCAACAGAATGGCATCCAGCAAGTCGTCAATGCCCAGCCCCTGTTTCGCGCTGATTTTGACGTACTGCGTGTCGCCGCCCCATTCTTCCGGCTGCAAGCCGCGCTCGGCAAGCTGGGTCATCACCTTTTCGGGATTCGCCTCGGGCTTGTCGATTTTGTTCACCGCGACGATGATCGGCACGTTCGCGTCCTTCGCGTGGCTCAGCGCCTCCAGCGTCTGCGGCATCACGCCGTCATCGGCCGCGACGACCAGGACAACGATGTCCGTAATCTGTGCGCCGCGCGCGCGCATCATCGTGAACGCCTCATGGCCCGGCGTGTCAAGGAACGTGATCACGCCCTTTTCGGTCTTCACCTGATACGCGCCGATTTTCTGCGTGATGCCGCCCGCTTCGCCCGCCGCCACGTTCGTGTTGCGGATTGCGTCCAACGTCTTCGTCTTGCCGTGATCGACGTGTCCCATGACCGTCACGATCGGCGGACGNGCGACCATCTCGCTCTCGTCCACCGTGTCGCCCGCAATCACCGTCTCGTCGTACAGGCTGACCAGATGCACCTCGCANCCGTATTCGGACGCAAGCAGGGTCGCCGTGTCGCTNTCAACCGACTGGTTTATCGNNACCATCATGCCGAGCGACATCAGNTTNCCGATAATCTCGCCCGCCTTGAGGTTCATCTTGCGCGCNAGGTCGGNCACGGAAATNGTCTCCATNATGTCNATTGACTTGGGAACGACCGCCGCNGCCGCGGCCTGCTTCTTGCGGTAGAGCTTGTCCTCGTCGAACAGCTCCTCCTTGTCCTTGCGNTTGTANACCTGNTTNTTTGCCTTGGTCTGTTTTTTCGTNTTCGCCTTTTCGGGGATAGCCGAAGCCGCCGGCGCNCCGCCGAATCCCGGACGACCGCCGCCAAAACCGGGACGGAATCCGCCGCCGAATCCCGGTCGGCCGCCCTGNCCCGCCGGACGGTTGCCGTAGCCGCCGCGGTTNAAGCCGCCNTGNCCCTGCGGACGNCCGCCGTAGCCACGGTTTCCGCCNTAGCCGCCCGGACGNTTGCCGTCACGCTCGCGGTTCTGATAGCTTTCGCGCGCCTGCGCNCCCGTAAAGCCGCCCTGNCGGTTGCCNTANCCGCGNTAGCCGTCGCGGCGTCCGCCGGAAAGATTTCCCGCCCGCACATTGGGACGGGCAGAGGTGAGTTCAAACGCCGTCGATGAGCGCGGCCTTGAGTCAGTACGGTGCGGAGCAGCGGCCGTTTGCCCGGCAGCGGCCGGCGGCGCGGACTTCTTGACGACCGGACGCACNCCGCCCTGCCCCTGCGGCTTTCCATCCGTCGGGGGATTTTTNTTCTTTATGATTACGACCTTTTTCTTTTCGGGCGCNCGCGCGGCAGACTTTGCCGCCGGGGNATCCGCTTTCTTCTTGTTCAGCACAAAGCCGGGCTTTTTCTCTACTTCATCCGCCATACTATCCTGTTATTCCTCGTCCTCTGCAAATTCAAACTCAGTACCACACTTCGGACACTGTGTCATATCGAGTGTAATTTTTGCGCCGCATTCGGGACAGAAGTATTCGTCGCCGCCCGCATCTGTCGCCCCGGACTGTGCGTCCGCCTCGTTCTCTTCCACGAATTCGACGTTCGCGCGGATAATCTTGTTCACGGCATCGATGTCCGCTTCCGACAGCCCTTCCACCTGCTTAATCGTGCCGTCGTCGTATGCCGCCACGAATTTTTCGATGTCGTCATAGCCCGCCGCCTTGAGCAGGTCCGCCACGCGCCCGTCAATGCCCGGAAGGTCGGAGACGGTCGCCACTTCCTCGTAGTCGTCGCCCGCCGCATTGCCGAACAGGCTTGCCGCCGTCTTGCGCGCCGCGCTGATCTCGCTCAGATCCATCTCCGCCGCCTGCGCCTCGGTCTTCACGTCGATGTTCCAGTCGCACAGGCGGTTGGCAAGGCGCACGTTCTGCCCCTGCTTGCCGATCGCGAGCGAAAACTGATCTTCCGGGACGACCGCCAGTGCCGTCTTCTTGTCCTCGTCAAGGATAAGCACGTTCGTGACGGCGGCGGGCGACAGCGCGTTCTTGATGAACTGCGTCGGGTCGGGGTCGTAGCGCAGAATGTCGATTTTCTCCCCCTCAAGCTCGCGGATCACGTTCTGAATGCGAACGCCTTTCAGGCCGACACACGCGCCCACCGGATCGACGTCCTCTTTGTTTGAGAACACGGCGATTTTGGTACGGTAGCCCGCCTCGCGGGAAATCTTGTAGATTTCGACGGTCTTGTCGTAGATTTCGGGTACTTCAAGCTCCACGATCGAACGCACGAAGTCGGGGTCGGCGCGGCTCAGCACCAGTTGCAGGCCGGAATTGGTGCGCTTGATGTCCTTGATCAGCGCCTTGATGCGGTCGCTCTTCTCATACCGCTCGCGCGGGCTTTGGAATTTTTTCGGCAACACGCCCTCGACCTTGCCCAGATCGACGTAAATCGTTTCGTTGTGTTCGCGCTGGTAATAGCCGATGATAATCTCGCCGATTTTATCCTTATATTCGCTGAACAGGTTGTCCTTGAAGCTTTCGTTCAGCCCCTGGTGCGCGGTCTGCTTGCCCGTGGAGACTGCCGAGCGGTCGAACGTCTTCGGGTCAATCTGAATGTCGATCTCGTCGCCCTCCTCGCATTCCGTGCTCAGCTCGCGCGCCTCATCCAGCTCCATTTCGATAACCGGGTCGTACACGCCGTCAACGATTGTCTTCCGTGAATAGACCGTCACGTCGGACATGTCGTCGTTGAATTTGACGATGCAGTTGTCCGCCGTGCCGAACGTGCGCTTGTACGCCGCCTTAATCGCGCTCTCAATAGTTTGCCTGACTGAATCCTCGGAGAAACCTTTTGTCTCAATCAACTCGCGGATTGCATCTGCCATTTCTGACATATCAAGCCCCCTTATACATGAATAAATTTTGCTTTCGCTATATCAGCATAGGAAATCGTCTGCTGCCGCGCAGAGCCGTCTTCCTGTGTCACTTCCAATACCAAGGACGTTTCGTCGGCGGCACGGAGCGTCCCGCCAACCCATTCCGTCACCGTCCGGTCCCACACGCGCACCTGCCGCCCCACGAACAGCGGAAATTCCGCCGCGTTGCGGATCGTGCGCTCCATGCCCGGCGACGTAAGCTCCATGTAGGTGTCGTCCGTNCCCAGCCGCTCCTCCAAAAAGGGAAGCAANGCGCGGTGNACTTTCGTGCAGTCGTCCACGCCGACCGCCGCCGCNGGATCAGCCGACGCGATCACCGCAAGGATATGCGTCGTCCCGCCCCGGGGCGTAATCTTCAGCTCCACCANGCGGAAGCCCAACGCGGCGACCANTTTCTCACTTTCCGCGTAGTGCGGATACGAATTCAGCGCGATAAAATCCATTCGACTGCCCATATACGAAAAAAGACCCGCTTGCGCAAGTCCATTCTCAAGTTAGATGACACGTTACGCGCATACTGTAGCAGTTTGCGCGAAAAGTGTCAACAGCGGCAATCGAACGGCGGGCGAGGCGGTTACAGCGCGCGCAGCCGTTCGTTCACCAGTTTTGCGGCAAGGTCGGGGCTTGCCGTNCCCTTGCTCGCNTTCATCACCTGCCCCATGAGCCAGCCGACCACGTTGGTCTTTCCGCCCTTGNAGTCCGCGACTGCCTTGGGATTCGCGGCGATGACGGCATCGACGATTTNCCCGATNGCGCCCGCGTCGGACACGGTTTCCATGCCNTCTTCCTTTATAATGAGCGCGGGAAGCTTGCCGCTGTCAAGCATCTTCGCAAAGACGACCTTGCCCTGCGCGGACGTGATTTTCTTGTCGGCAATGGCGTTCACCAGCTCCGTGATGTGNGCGGGCGTGATGGGAACGTCGGCNATCGTGATGTTCCGCTCGTTCANNACGGCGAGCANCTCGGCAAGCATCCAGTTGGCGACNTTCTTCACGTCCTTCGCGCCNNGCGCCGCCTCCTCAAACCACAGCGAAAGCTCGCGCGTCGCCGTGAGCGTCTCCACGTCAAAGTCGCTCAGGCCGTAGTCGCGCTTGAGCCGGACGCGCTTTGCNTCNGGCAGNTCGCCCACCCTGCCGCGCGCGCGCGCNATCACCTCGTCGCCCACGGTGAACGGCTTGATGTCCGGCTCGACCACNAANCGGTAGTCCACGAACGAATTTTTGGTACGCTGCACGACCGTCTGCCCTTTCGCCTCGTCCCAGCCCATCGTCACCTTAAAGCCCGCGTTGAATTCCTGCCGGTCNTTGATGAATTCGTCCAGCTGCCGCTTTGCCTCGTAGGAACACGCCTCGCGGATCGCCCGGAAGCTGTTCAGGTTCTTGATNTCGGAAATGGGCGTGTGCCAGAGCTTCCCGTCTTCCCACACGTTCAGGTTGATGTTTGCGTCGCAGCGCATGTTGCCTTCCTCAAGGTTGCCCGCCGTCACCTTGACGTAGCGCAGGATCTCCTGCACCGTCTGCATGAACAGCGCGGCTTCGTCGGGGGAAGTCATGTCCGGCTTGGTGACGATCTCGATGAGCGGCGTGCCGGAGCGGTTGTAGTCGATGTACGAATGCGCCCCCTGCAAGTGGAGCGACTTGCCCACGTCCTCTTCCAGGTGGATGCGCTCAATGCGGACGCGNCGGTACGTGCNGTCAATGACGCATGGATCGCCCGCAAAGTTGACCGGCCGGTGTCGCGCGCCGCCCACCTGCTCGTCACGCGGGAATCGGGCGAGCGGCAGATCCACGTAGCCGCCCGCGCAGAGCGGAATGTCGTACTGCGTGATTTGGTAGCCCTTCGTCAGGTCCGGGTAGAAATAATGCTTGCGGTCGAATTTGGTGAAACGCGCGATGTCGCAGTTGAGCGACAGCCCCGCCACCGCGCCCAGCTCCACGTAGCCCTTNCTGATCCGCGGCATCGCCCCCGGAAGCCCCAGGCACACCGGGCACACGCGCGTGTTCGGCATGCCGCCGTAGCGGTTCTCGCACGCNCAGAACGCCTTTGTCTTNGTCAGCANCTGCGTATGAATCTCGCAGCCGATTACNATTTCGTACTTGTCGATTGCCATAACTGCCTCAAATAATGTTCACCCACAGTGTAGCAGATTTCCGCAGAAATGTCCGTAGGTTTGGGNAGAAAAATTCGGGGAGACGGGCGGAAATCCNGCGCATCACGTTGCCTTGACACGCCCCCGCCTTTCCCTTCGTNCAGAAGCATGCTATAATCAAAACGGAGGNGCGCTATGTCATACGAAACGCTNGAAAAACAAATCCGCTCGTTGCCCGGCTGGGCACAGCAGGANGTCGCCCATTACGTAGGATACCTGNCCGCGCAGTACTGCGGCNCGGACGAAACCGTCTCGGAGCGGGCAGACGCTTTTATGCGGGAGAACCCCACGGCGTTCGGTNAATTCATGCCCGTTCGCGAAGCGGGGATTGAGGCGATACGGGAGCTGACGAAACATGACGCGTGGTGAAATCTGGTGGNTCGATTTCGGGATTCCGTTCGGNAGCGAGCCGGGATGGCGGCGACCGGTCGTCATCGTCCANAGCGACGTGTTCAACCGAACGGCAATGCATACCGTCATCGTTCTTCCCCTTACGTCTAACCTGCGCCTCGCGGATTTTCCGGGNAANGTNCTTCTCCCCGCGCATGAGACCGGGCTTTCAAAAGATTCCGTTGCCGTCGTTCCCCAGCTGACTGCAATNGACAAAGCCCGNCTTATGGAGTACGTGACCACGCTTTCCGCGGAGCGNATGCGGGATATAACGGCGGGCATACGGCTGCTGCTCGCGCGGTAGGCGACGGCCGCGCGGCACGTTGCCTTGACACGCCCCCGCCTTTCTTCTATTATTTTTCCCATGCAGAATGTTCGGGAACCTGAAAGAACACTAAAAGTCGCCCCCCCCCCTCCTCCATGAATGTATAGTATCTTTGCTCCCGGCGGCGCATGCCGCATATAACGGTCACGCACGTATTTTTACCGCACAGACTCCGCGCACGTCGGCAACGCCGTCTCCGTGCGCGGATTTTTTTACGCCTTTTGGCGGGAGAGGTTTCCGCTTGGAAGCGGGCGGAACGTCTTGGAGGGAGGAAACCCCTCTACTCGGAAGCGGGGGTTTCCTCCCTCCAAACCACCCACCTTCCCCAGCACCGCTTAGGGCTGCCGCCCTAAGAACCCGCTTCGCCCATAAACATCACACAATGGCAGCGGTTTCGACACACGCAACCGCCGTTGTTTCTCCGTTCCTAAACAAAAAACATGGTCTCAATTACCACTTGAAAGGCATTCTGAGAGTGTTTGGACACCTCAATTGCCACTTGAAGGCATTTCCGAATCCGTTTGGACGCTTCAAGTGCCACTTGAGGGTACTTCCGAATCCGTTTGGACGCTTCAACTGCAACTTGAAGGCACTTCCGAGACTGTTTGAACGTATCAAGTGCCACTTGAAGTGCATTCTGAAACCGTTTGGACGCTTCAAGTGCCACTTGAGGGTACTTCCGAGACAGTTTGGACACATCAAGTGCCACTTGAAGTCACTTCCGAGACTGTTTGGACACTTCAACTGCCACTTGAGGGTACTTCGGAAACCGTTTGGACATATCAAGTGGCACTTGAAGTCACTTCAGAAGCCGTTTGGACATTTCAAGTGGCACTTGAAGTCACTTCGGAAGCCGTTTGGACATTTCAAGCGAAATTTTTGCGTACTGCGCCAGTCTTGCGGCGGCGCAAGGAGGTTTGTATGAGGGAAATCCAGTCGATTTTCTTGGGCGGCATGAACAACGCGGCGCACTTCATGTTCGTGTCGAACATGGCGGGGCGCGCGGAAAAAGACGCGGCAGTCGCCGAAAAGTGCAAGGCGCAGGTCGCCGCGCTTCGGGCGGCGGTGACGGCGGAGGACGAGAACTTGCAGATTTCTGCGAAAAGTCTCACGACCGACAAGATCGCGGCGGCGGACAGATTGCGCGACCAATTGTACGCGGGCTACAAGAAGGCGGTGGCGGGGTACGCGGGATTCCCGATGGAGTCGCTCGCGGACGCGGCAAAGGTCCTGCAACAGCACATCAAGGACTACAAGATTGACGTGCAGGCGCAGCTGGACAAAGAAACAGGCTTGCTTGTCAATTTCATTCAGGACTTGGAAGGCAAATTCGCGGAGCAGGTAAAGGCACTGTCGCTCACGGCGTTCGTGGAAAAACTCAAGGCGGCGAACGAGGAAGTGCGCGAACTCACCGGGCAGCGCACGGACGAGCGTTCGGCAAAGACGGCGGGCGCATTGAAAGCGGCGCGGGTGGCGAGCGACGAGGCGTACAAAATGCTCACGATGCACGTGAACGCCCACGCGCTCATTGAGGGCGACGCGGACTACGCCGCGTTCATCGACTACGCAAATACCGAGATTGAACATTTTAAGCAAGAGGTGTTGGGCGGGTCAAAGAAGAAGCAGACTGCTTCCGCAAACGAATAAGGCAATGCACGGCGGCGTACCGCCGTGTTGCATAGAGCATCGGCGGATGTAAAACGCAGAGGAGTTTTTATGAACAAGAAATGGGTTGCCGTGGTTGCGGCACTGGCAGTGACGGCGGCGGCGTTTGCGGCAAAAGCAAAATTTCCGTCGTACCTGGAAGTAAGCGGGACGACGCTGACGGGCGTAAAAAATCAGAAAAAACTGCCCGCAAATCTGGTTATTCCCGACGGCGTGACAGAAATTGGCAAAAGGGCGTTCAGTAACTGCGCATCGCTTACAAGCGTGAACATTCCGGGCAGCGTGACAGAAATTGGCGACAGCGCGTTCAGTGGCTGTACATTGCTTGCGAGCGTGACTATTCCCGGCAGCGTGAAGGCAATTGGCGATGAGGTGTTCCGGGGCTGCACGTCGCTTGCGAGCGTGACTATTCCTAGCAGTGTTACGGAAATCGGCTATAACGCGTTCAGTGGCTGCTCGTTGCTTGCAAGCGTGACCATTCCTGACGGCGTGACGGTAATCGGCGTGGGCGCATTCAGTGGTTGCTCGTTGCTTGCGAGCGTGACCATTCCCGGCAGCGTGACGGAAATTGGCGGCTATGCGTTTTCAGACTGCACGTCGCTTGCGAGCGTGACCATTCCCGCCAGCGTGACGGCAATCGGCGACCGTGCGTTCGGCGGCTGCACGTCGCTTACGAGCATGACGATTCCCGCAAGCGTGACATCAATCGGCAGCTATACGTTCCATGGCTGTACGTCGCTTAAAAACGCGACAATTCCCGAAAGTGTGACGGAAATTAGCTATAGTGCATTCGACGAATGCACGTCGCTCAAGGAAATACAATTCAATGGCACGACCGCGCAGTGGCAAGCAATCCATGGTAGTAGCCTGATACAGGTGTCAGGCGTCCGCTGTAGCGACGGCCACATAGGCATTGAAGGAGTTCCCGAGTACCTTAAAACGGCGGGGACGACCGTGACGGGATATACCGGCACTGTTCCCGCAAACCTTGTCATCCCCGACGGCGTGACGACAATTGGCAACGATGCGTTTAAGGGGTGTACGTCGCTTGCGAGCGTGACCATTCCTGGTAGCATGACGCAAATCGACGACCGTGCGTTCGACGGCTGCACGTCGCTCAAGGAAATACAATTCAATGGCACGACCGCGCAGTGGCGGGCAATTCAAGGGAGTGTTCAGATACAGGCAGTCGTCCGCTGTAGCGACGGCCACATAGGCATTGAAGGAGTTCCCGAGTACCTCAAAACAGCGGGGACGACCGTGACGGGATATACCGGCACCGTTCCCGCAAACCTCGTCATTCCCGACGGCGTGACGCAAATCAACGACCGTGCCTTCGACGGCTGTACGTCGCTTAAAAGCGTGACCATTCCCAACGGCGTGACGGAAATTGGCGAGAGCGCATTCTGGGGGTGCACGTCGCTTGAGAGCGTGGCCATTCCCAACAGCGTGACGGCAATCGGTTACCGTGCGTTCCATGACTGTACGTCGCTTAAGAGCGTGATCATTCCCGCGAGCGTGACGGCAATCGGCAACTATGCGTTCAGTGGCTGCACGTCGCTCACGGAAATACAGTTCAAAGGCACGACCGCACAGTGGCGGGCGATCCGGGGAAGGGCAATCCAAGGAAGCAGTGAGGCAAAGAAAGTTGCGACCATTCGCTGTAGCGACGGCTCTCTAAGTGCTGAAGCAGTTCCCGACTACTTCAAAATGGACGGTACGAAAATAACGGGATATACCGGCACGCTCCCCGCGAACCTCGTCATTCCCGACGGCGTGACGGAAATCGAGCGCGGCGTA
>JAAVAM010000027.1 GCA_014804085.1 Treponema sp.
GTGGAATACTAAACTATGACGCTCGATGATGTGAGAAAGCTCCCTCCGCTTACTGCCGAGGAAGTTGCGGAAGTCAAGAATTTCAAGAACATGGATTTTGAAGATTGCCCGAAGCTCACAAAAGAGCAGCTTGCGGAATTTCGCCCCGCGCACCCCGAAAACTTCGTCAAAGAAAAACGGCAGAAAATAACGGTCTACGTTGATTCCGACGCGCTCGAAAAATTCAACGCGACAGGGCTTGACCTTGAGTCGTACATCAATTCGTCGGTGCGCACGGCGGTGGCGGAATACGGCGCGTGAACGGCAGTAGCCGCTTGAATGCGAGATGAAAGGAGAAAGTTGGTGACAGGACAGACTTACAGGACGAAGGTGTGCGCTCGCGGTTGCCGGGGCGATGCTGTCAGCTTTGAGAATTCCCGGGCGCAGGCGGAATGCGAGGTTGGGGGGGGTGTTGTCATCAGACGGTGACGGCGTTCCCGGCGCAACGACAGATGATGAGGCAGATTTGCTTGACGACAGTGCGGACGCTTGCGGCGGTTGCAGTGCTGCTGCTTTCTTCCTGCGCGGACTGGGTGCAGGGAAAGATTCCCATGGATTCGGACAAATTGCACGGGTCGCTAGACGAAATGCTCGAGCGGACCGAGGAGACGACCGCGCTTTCTGCGCCCGGACAATTGTTCGTGACGCAGGGAACGTATCCCGGCACGATACTCATAAGCTGGAAGACCGTGCCGGGCGCGACCAGCTACCGCGTGGAGCGGGCGGTGATAAAGTCGGGCGAAGCCGCAGAGCCGGAAGAATCGGACTATGACGTGCGCAATGCCGCCGTGTACGGTGCAACAACCTACCGCGACATCATTCTGAGCAATCCTACGGCGAACAATGAAGAATACTCGTATCGTTATGTGTACCGTGTGATGGCGGAGAACATCAGCGAAGGTTTGGAATCCCCGTTCACCGAATATACGGACGACAGCGTGGGCTGGCTGATGCCCGCTCCACAGGCGGTGGAGGCGTGGAAAGGAAAGAGCGAATCCGAAATACGGATTACTTGGAATGAGGTGCCAAAGGCGGAATCTTACGTCATCTACCGTGGCGAAAGTGAAAAAGGTTTGGGCATGGAGCAGCTCGGCTCGGTGTACGGGAATACGCGGCAGTTTACGGACAGGGTTTCCGTGAACGAGCAGGGCGAGGAATTCTACTATAAAGTATATGCAAAAATCGGGGCGCAGCTTTCTGCGGCAAGTTCCCTTGCAATGGGATATTCACTGAAAGCGGGCGCACCTACGCCGCCGGAGCGCGTGTGGGTAGAGGACGGCATTGGAACGGACGAAAAGTCGATTACCGTTAAATGGGATGAGTGTTCCCCTGCGTCGGAGGGCACAATTACCTATTCATTGTATCGCACCAGTTCCGTTGACTCCGTATACACGCTCGTAAAGTCGGGATTGGAAAAAACAGAGTATACGGACAATCCGGGAAAGACGAACGTGTACTATTACTATTATATACAGGTTGTTGAAAAGGTGGAAAAGGCAGACGAGTCAAATATATTGAAGAGCGCGTTCAGCGAAAGCGGCGCGGACAGCAAAGATCCGGCAATTGGCTGTCTGCTGTCTCCGCCGTCTGCCGTGGAGGTGAACGACAGCCCTGCCGAAGGAAAGTCAAAGTTGCGGTGGACGGCCGCGATAGGAAGCGAACGGGGCGTTGCATTCCAGTATATCATCTCATATAGAGAAACCCAAAACGGCACGTCTTATCCGCTAGCAACCGGGGTTTCCGGCGTAGACGAGGGGAACGGCTGGCTTTCTTTGGAAGTGGACACGAAGCCGTATTATTCGGTCACGACGTACAATCCGATTGTCGGTAAGCAGAGTGCGGACAGTGGGCTGGCGGCTCCCGTGCCGGACGCGCCGCAGAACGTGACGGCGAGCAAGACAATGCCGCCCGCCAATTTTACCGACGCTCCTGCGAACAACAACGGCGTGTATCCGGTTTTGATTACCTGGACGGCTCCTGCGACCGGCACTGCTCCGGCAGGATATGACGTATACCGCTCGTCAAATGCGAACAGCGCATTCCGCAAGCTGACGACTACGCCTATAACAGACTTGTCATATATCGATGTGAACGACACCGCAAAAGCCGGCGTATACTACTACTACAAGGTTATCTCCCTGAACAGCCTGAATCAGGGAAACAAGGGCAACGATCCGGCGAATGACCCGGCTCATAATGCGCGTGGGTACGGTGCGCTGACGGCGGATCAGTGGTTCAGGGAGTACAATAAGACTACGCTGAACAGTCAGACGAAACTGACGCTCATGCACAAACCGAACAATCTGGACAAGGTGGGCAGCGAGACTATCAGCGGGGATATTTCGGGAACGCTTGGCTATACTGCCAAAGTGCAGGGGTTTGGCGCACGTATTACCATGCCATACACGGACTATGCCGATTTCTATGTCACTGGCACAGAAGAAATCTATTTCAAGCTGAACGGAAACACGAACACGACATCAGACATGAGCGCGAACGGGAGTATGGACGGCACGGTAGTCTGTACGGGAATGTACCCGGGTACCGCAGGGTATGACGCTATTGAGATCAAAGGCGGCGGCGCGGGCGGCGGCTATTATGTGGTAACGACGACGGATTTGGGCGGAAACGTTATTTTTGATGCCGCCCATGTGGATTGGCTGGTAGGAGAAGAGCGATGACAGGTCGAAAGGAAATGAGAAATATGGCGGGCATTGCCCGGAGAACGATTGTTTTTTTTGCCGCCTTTGTTGTGGCGGTGCTGTTGGCTTCCTGCTATGAGCCGTCGCCATTGTATGGCAAGTGGACTGACAACAACGGGAACAGCATCTCGTTCATTTCGGACGGCACGTTTGTCGCAAAAATTAACGACAAGACGGACACGCTGATAACGTATCAGGGCGATTATTCCGTCATTGAGAACGTGCTTGTGTTCAATATCAGCAGTCCTTCTGCAAGCACGATTGATACGGAATGGGACATCCGCGGGTCGTTGCTCTTCTGCACTTGGACGCAAGGCGGCGTTACGCGGACGCTGACCTTGTACCATGTTTCAAAATAGGCGGGTAAGCATGAAAAGACAGTTTGCGGCGGTCGTCCTTTTGTTGTGCGCGTTTGCGGCAGGGGCACAGCAGGCGGCAGGAAGCGGGCAGGAAGCGGACGAAGATTTGGACCCACGCACGGGCTTTCCGAAAATCACGGCAAAACCGTTCGTCATGTTTGACGAAGGGCTTTCGTTCGCGCTGGTTACGCGCATCTTAAAGCAGGAGGGGCGCAGCAATTTCGTCTGGCAGGACTACCTGATCGGTGCGCACGTTGCCATGATGACGGAGAATATCAAGCCGTTTGACCTGATGCTCCGCGTGACGGCGTTTTATCCGTTCTATCATACGTTCAACGGTATGCAGCAGTACCCCAAGCAAACGATCCTGTACGCGTTCGACCTGTTCAGCGGCCCGGTCATACAGGCGAATATGTGGAACTATGTGCGGATTAACCTTTCTGCGGGTCTGCATTATATGTACCAGCTCACCGACGAATATCATCTGCACTATCTGGGCTTGGGTCTGTTCGCAGGGCTTGAGCTGCCGGTCGCTTGGCACTGGACAATCCTGCTCGACGGCACTGCCGCACTTGACTATCCCAACCTCGGCACGAACGGCACTATGCAGCCGTATGACTACGCGTGGCAGTATCACATCAATCTTGGCGTACGTTATAGCAAGAAAGGCGCGAACCAGTATTCCTATATTCACAGTAAGCGGCGTGCCCAGCTCATGGCTCAGCGGCAGCAGATGCTGCGCGAAATCTACGAGGAAGAGGCGCGCCGGAAATCCGCTGTGGACGACGGCGAACCGGCAGACGCGGACACGGCAGACAGCATTGCGGACGATAATTCCACGCCGGAGCAGTCCCCGGCAGACCAGGAAGCAGGGCTTACGCAGGAAGTTGTGATGTAGTTTCCCCCAAAACCCGCAGAATCTCCCTTGACACGGACAGAGCCTTCCTGTATGCTAGCAACATATTAAATCTAGTAATTTAGTATGAATTAAGGAATGCCCCTGCGGGCGAAGGAGATTATGATGGCAAAGGTTACGGATACTTCAAAATGGGGCTTTGAGACAAAACAGCTTCATATTGGGCAGGAAGAGGCGGATTCGGCGACGGACGCGCGGGCGGTGCCGATTTATCAGACGACGAGCTACGTGTTCCACAATGCGCAGCACGCCGCGGACCGGTTCGGCTTGCGCGATGCGGGCAACATTTACGGTCGCCTGACGAACAGTACGCAGGACGTGTTTGAGCGGCGCGTGGCGGCGCTTGAGGGCGGCGTGGCGGCACTGGCGGTGGCGAGCGGGGCTGCGGCAATCAACTATACGATTCTGAATCTTGCCGAAGGCGGCGGGCATATCGTAAGCCAGAAGACGATTTATGGCGGCACGTACAATCTGCTCGCGCACACGCTGGCGCAGTACGGCATTGCGACCACGTTCGTTGACATTCACAATCTGGACGAAGTGAAAAAGGCAATTCGGCCGGAGACGAAGGCGATTTTTGCGGAATCGCTCGGCAACCCGAACAGCGACATTCCCGACTTAGACGCGCTTGCGAAGATTGCGCATGACAACAAAATTCCGCTCGTGGTGGATTCGACGTTCGCGACGCCGTACCTGTTCCGCCCAATCGAGCACGGCGCGGACATCGTGGTGCATTCGGCGACCAAATTTATCGGCGGTCACGGTACGACGCTCGGCGGCGTTATCGTGGACAGCGGAAAATTTGACTGGATTGCGAGCGGCAAATTCCCCGCGCTTGTCGATCCGAATCCGAGTTATCACGGCATTTCGTTTGCCAAGGCGATCGGACCGGCGGCGTTCGTCACCAAAATCCGCGCGATTCTGCTCCGCGACACGGGCGCAACGTTGTCTCCGTTCAACGCGTTCCTGCTGTTGCAGGGGCTGGAAACGCTGTCGCTCCGCGTGGAACGGCACGTGGAGAACACCAAAAAAGTGCTCGCCTATCTGGAAAAAAGCCCGTACGTGGAGCATGTCAATCACCCCGCGCTTGCCGACCACCCCGACCACGCGCTGTATCAGAAGTATTATCCGAACGGCGGCGGCTCGATCTTTACGTTCGAGATTAAGGGCGACGCAAAGGACGCGCAGGCATTCATCGACCGCTTGCAGATTTTCTCCCTGCTGGCAAACGTCGCGGACGTCAAGTCGCTGGTCATTCACCCGGCAAGCACGACGCATTCGCAGCTGACCGACGAGGAGCTGGCCGATCAGGGCATCAAGCCCAACACAATCCGCCTGTCCATCGGCACGGAAACCGCCGCCGACATCATTGCGGACTTGGAGCAGGCATTCAAGGGCGCGTGACGCAAGGACTGACCAAAAACAGATATAAACATTAGAAGAAATGCATTATTCCAAGCGGACGGCCGGTGCAGGTCGTCCGTTTGCGTTGTGGGAAATTGTGCGGAAAAAACAGCAAGAGTTTTGGTCTAAAACCTCAAAGGATTTGGCTCAAAACCTCAAAGGTTTCGGCTCAAAACCTCAAAGGTTTTAAAGAAAAACCCTTATGGTTTTGGGCAGAAACAGTAAAGGATTTGGAGCGGAAGCAAAACTAGCACTAAAGGCTTTGCCTTGGTGTAATAGCCCGGCCGCCGCTCGCGGCGGGTATGTCCTGTCTTGTGCGCAAGACAAACGTTTGCTTTTTCGGTATACTGGAGCAATGGCAAAGACATTCGACGACAAAAAGATTATTTACACGATGGAGCACGTGAGCCGCTCGTATGGCACGAAGACGGTGTTGAAGGACATTTCCATTTCGTATTATTACGGCGCGAAAATCGGCGTGATTGGCGAGAACGGCGCGGGAAAATCTTCGCTGTTCAAGATTTTCGCGGGGATCGACAAGGATTACACGGGCGAGACGAAACTGCTTCCCGGCTACAGCATGGGCTATCTTGAGCAGGAGCCGTACCTTGAGCCGGGCAAGACCGTCCGCGAAATCGTCATGGAGGGCGTGAAGCCGATTACCGATTTGCTCGCGGAATTCGACAAGGTGAACGAGGCGTTTGGCGACAGTGATGCCGATTTTGACAAGCTCTGTACGCGGCAGGCGGAAATTCAGGAGAAGCTGGATGCTGCGGACGCATGGAATCTGGACGCGAATCTGGAACTGGCAATGGACGCGCTCCGCTGCCCGCCGCCTGATCAGGTGGTGGACGTGCTTTCCGGCGGTGAACGCCGTCGCGTCGCGCTCTGCCGCCTGCTGTTGCAGAAGCCGGACATCCTGCTCCTCGACGAGCCGACCAACCATCTGGACGCGGAGACCGTCGCCTGGCTGGAGCGTCATCTGCAAGGCTATCCCGGAACGATTATCGCGATTACGCACGACCGCTACTTTTTGGACAACGTGGCGGGCTGGATTTTGGAAATGGATCGCGGCGAGGGCTATCCGTTCAAGGGGAATTACAGCGCGTGGCTTGAGGCAAAGGANAAACGCCTTGCGCTNGANGAAAAGCAGGCTTCCGTCCGCCGCCGCGAGATGCAGGAGGAGCTGGCGTGGATTCATGCNGGCGCNAAAGGGCGGCAGGCAAAGCACAAGGAGCATATCACNAAGTACGAGGCNNTGCTTGCGGAAGAAAGCAAGCGNGTGCAGCTCAAGGACAGCCAGATTTCCATTCCCGCCGGCCCGCGCTTGGGCAACGTGGTCATCAACGCGGAAAAACTGACCAAATCGTTTGACGACCGCGTGTTGTTCGAGAACCTTGANTTTCATATTCCCGCCGGGGCGGTCGTGGGCGTTGTCGGGCCGAACGGCGCGGGCAAGACGACGCTGTTCAAAATGCTTGCGAGCGCGGCGGGGCAACAGGTCGAGCTTCCCGACGGCACGATGGGGACGGAACTGCCCGACAGCGGCACGATTACCGTGGGCGAGACGGTCAAACTTGTCTACGTTGACCAGNTGCGCGCAAAACTCGACCCGAACAAGACCGTGTACGAAATGCTTTCGGGCGGCGCGGATTTGATCAANNTGGGCGCGGTGGACGAAAAAGGNCGCCCGCTCAACGGCGCGGTGCGCGAGATTAACGCNCATGCCTACTGCTCTTGGTTNAATTTTGCCAGTGCCGAACAGAANAAAAAAATCAGCGTGCTCAGNGGCGGCGAAAAGAACCGGCTNAACATGGGCATGATGTTCAAGGAGGCGGGCAACGTGCTTTTGCTTGACGAGCCGACCAATGACCTNGACATCACNACTACGCGCTCGCTGGAAGAGGCGATCAANGCGTTTGCCGGCGTGGTGCTCGTCATCAGCCACGACCGNTATTTCCTNGACCGTATCTGTACGCACATTTTGGCGTTCGAGAACAATTCCGANGTCAAATGGTTTGAGGGCAACTGGAGCGAATACGTGGAATGGAAGAAAACCGTGCTCGGNATCAGCGACGACATNCCGCACAAGACTGTTTACCGAAAAATCACGCGGTAGGCAGCCGTCTGGCANNAACAAAACGGCTTCCGTATGAGACGCGGAAGCCGTTTTGTTGGTGAACAAAGTACAAAAAAACTCCTGCCGTTCAGCAGGAGTTTTTTCATGTTGCTGTTGGAGACGATCGGACTTGAACCGACTACCTTTTGAATGCCATTCAAACGCTCTAGCCAGGTGAGCTACGCCCCCGAATAACCAATCATAACAAAAAAGGCCGTTCTCCGTCAAGAGAACAGCCCGTTTATCTGCAAAAAAAACGTTAGGCGGCTTTTTCTGCCAGCGGGTGCTGAATNTTCTTGATAGAAATGATAAGCCCCACCAAGGCGACCGTCATGCCGACAAACGCGAGGCATGAGCCGATAAAAATCCAGCCGAACAAAGCATAGTCATTGTCGTAGCAGTACATCGCCATGGCAATCGTGTGCGCAATGCCAAACGCCGCGCCAATCAACCATACGATAAAATCGACGACGACAAAGTTGCCGGCAAAATACAGGATGACTCCCACCAAAGCGGCAAGCCAAACGATGACGATGAACGTCGAGATGTAGGCAATGCCGGGCTGATTGAAATAACTCGCGCCAGAAATGATATTCAGCATGGCAGTCCTTTCAATTTCTATTGTTTCCGTGGCAGCTACTTCTTCAACTTCAACATCAGATGAATCGGCTTCCGTGATGTTTGCCTCTTCAGTTTCNGCAGCGAGCAAGTCTTGGTCGTCCGCGTCCTCAATGGCTTCCGGTGAATTTTCGTCTACGATAACGGTGTCGTCCGCAGAAAACTCCGTGACTTCAATGTCGTCTGCTTCTTGGGCAGGGGTGTCAGAAACCGTAACAGCCTCAAGAGTGGCATGGGCGACAGGAACGGTCTCAAGGACGGTTGTGCGGCAATACGGAACCAGCAGACCGAGAAAGGTGACTGCCATGCCAATCAGATACAACAGGCGATCGGTTGATTTTTTCAGTGTCATAGGTAACTCCATTTCGGAATCAAGGATTCCAAAGATTATCATCTTTATTATATACGATTTTCAGAGAAAGTCCACAAAAAATGAGATGAATTCCATAAAAATTTCCGCAGATTTTGTCGCGCNGTCATTCCTAAAAAAAATATATTATGGTATACTGGGGNAATGTCAAAATATACGGCGAACATACTGATTTTTTCCCTGCTTGNGGCGTTGTTTTTCGTTTCGTGCGGAACGAAGACGACGCGTCAAATAGAAATTGGCGGCAGTTATTATTATTGGGAAGGTTTGGCAAAGTCAAAACTGGGCGACGCGCTGCGCAATGCAGATTCGTTCAAAAANCTGGACGACACTTCTATTTNTAATTTGAGCAATATACTGGGAAAAGAGCCGCATTACGTGTGGATTCGCGCCGAATTTGACATTCCGTCGCAGCTTGAGGGGCAGACGCTCGGTNTGGTCGTGCCACGNCTGCGCTTTGCCGAAGAATTGTACTGCAACCGTACGCGCGTTTTTAAGTATGGCGCTCCGCAAGGGCGCGGGGCTTTGTCCGAGGTGCAGTTGTTTTCTTTTCCGACGAACATACTCAANCGGGACGGAAAAAATACGATTTTCATAAAAGTGTTTGCGCAGGGACTAGGCGGTATCTCTACGCANGCGGTCATCATGCCGTTCCAAGAGGCGTACTCGATGTTTGAGCAGCTTAATTTTTATCANGCGCGCATATATATTTTCTTGGTGGGGATTCAGTTTTTTGCGTTCATTCTGTACTTGATGTTCTATATCAAGCTCAGGAAATTCAAGGAATATTTTGATTTTGCGATTATCAANATCTTTACGCTCGTCTTTCTGATNCCGTTTTTTGTCACGGAACTGCCAATTTCTCGGGTCGATCAGATTCCGTATCTGCTGTTTTCCAAATGNACGCTGTGGCTTCCGCTGTACGTCATCGGCTATTTCTTGTCGTCGTTTGTCATGCATTATCAGAAAATTTTGTTTTCGCGCTCGGTAGACATNATGCGCTCGTCGGTGCTTGTCGGGCAGATTGTGGTGATGATGGCGATGCCCACGTACGAAACGCTTATGCTTGTCGCGCCGCTTTTGTTGAGCCTGTCGGTGTTGCAGTTGGTGGGCGTTTTTTGGTTCTTGATTCGGAATCTGTTCCGTCCGTACTCGCGCAGGCGCGCATTGGAATGCGGTATCGTTTTTTTGCCGCTCATCTGCGCTGCCGTCTTTGATATTGTTATCCGCGCGCGCGACAATTCGCAGACGTATCCCGTTTTTTCGCTGTTCGGCTGGCTGTTCAGCATTTTCGGCCTGCTCATCGTGCTGATTATGCGCTTTTCGCGGATTTATAAGGATTACGAGCAGCTGACCGACCATTTGCAGGACGAAGTGAACGTGCGGACGCAAGATTTGTACAACCTCAACCGCGAGCTTTCCCGGCTGAACGAGCATCTGGAAGATGAGAAATTCAAGGCGGACATGGACTTGCAGATGGCGTCGCTCGTGCAGCAGCGGTTTCTGCCGCAGCCGAACAAGCAGTTCCGCGGGTGGGACATTGCGGTGTACTACAGCCCGTCGTCAATCGTTTCGGGCGACCTGTACGATTATTACAATGACAACGAAAAGCTGAACGGGCTTGCGCTCTTTGACGTTTCGGGCCACGGCATTTCGTCAAGCCTTGTGGCAATGCTTTCCAAAAATATCATTTCCCGCGTGTTTCAGAAAGGATTTATCATTGACGAGCCGATTGACCGGGTGCTCAACCGCATCAATAATGTCATTCTGAACGAAAAAGGCGACATCGACAATTATCTGACGGGCATTTTGTGCCGTTTTGAGGCGGACGCGAATTCCGACACATTCAGAGTGGAGCTGGGGAACGCGGGGCATCCGTATCCGCTCAAATTCAGCGCGCGCGACAACGAGATTTTTGAGCTGCGCGGCAATTCCGGCAAAAAGTATTACGGCGCAATCGGCATGCGCGACATCGACATTTCGTTCGCAAAGTCCGATTTTGTTATGGCGGAAGGCGACGTGCTTATCTGCTATACCGACGGTCTGACCGAAGCGTTGAATACCAAGCAGGAGCAGTTCGGGGCAGAGCGCGTCAAGCAGCTGGTCAAGGAGAACAGCGCGCTTTCTGCGAACGAGCTGCTCAAATGCATTATGAAAAGTCATACGGCGTTTACCAAAGGCAAGCAGCACGAGGACGACATCACGCTGGTGATTGCCAAGCGCACCAACATGGCCGATTTTGTTTCCGAAGAGACCGACGAGGATTCAGAGAAAGAAGACCTTATCGAGCTGTTCCCGGTGGAAGATGAGGTTGCCGATGTTAATGGGGGGGGGTGGATATTATAGAGCTTCTTCCCGTTGACGACTAAACGTGCTATACTTTGCCTATGAGCGACTTGTACGAAAAAGCATTGGAAAAACACGCCGCTTGGCGCGGCAAGATTACGACGGAACTTAAAATGCCCTTGGAGACGCGCGACGATTTGTCGTTGGCGTATACGCCTGGTGTTGCAGAGCCGTGCCGTCAGATTCACAAAAACCCGGACGATGTGTACGCATACACTTGGAAAGGCAACACGATTGCGGTCGTGTCGGACGGAACGGCAGTNCTTGGCTTGGGCGATATTGGGCCTGCGGCGGGATTGCCCGTCATGGAAGGCAAATGCGTCCTGTTTAAAAAATTCGCGGGCGTTGATGCCGTGCCGCTGTGCATTGACACGAAAGACCCGCAAAAAATCATCGAATTCTGCAAGCAGATTGCGCCCACGTTCGGCGGCATCAATNTGGAAGATATTTCNGCGCCNCGTTGCGTGGANATNGAGCGGACGCTCATCAAGGAACTGGATATTCCCGTGTTCCATGACGATCAGCACGGAACGGCGATTGTCGTGACGGCGGCGATTATGAACGCGCTCAANGTGGTCGGCAAAAAGCCGGAGGACTGTACGCTCATCGTTTCGGGAACGGGTGCGGCGGGCAGCTCGATTATCAGAATGTTGCACCAGTTCGGTATCGGAACGATTTACGGCTTTAACATCAACGGCATTGTCATCAANGAAGATTACGACAAGTACGATTTTCTGACCAAGGAGCTGACGGAAATTACCAATCCCGACAACCGGCGCATGACGCTCGCGGAGGCAATGGCGGGTGCGGATATTTTTGTGGGCGTTTCCGCGCCGAATCTGGTGAGCGAGGCAATGGTCGCGTCAATGGCGGAAAAGGCAATCGTGTTTGCCATGGCGAATCCTGAGCCGGAAATCACTTACGAAAAGGCAAAGGCGGCGGGCGCGTATATCGTCGGCACGGGGCGCAGCGACAAGCCCAATCAAATNAACAATATCCTTGCGTTCCCCGGTCTGTTCCGCGGTGCGCTTGACTGCCGCGCGCGNAAAATNACGGAAGAAATGAAGATTGCCGCCGCGCGCGGGCTTGCCTCATTGGTGAGNGACTCCGAGCGAAGTNCCGACATGATTATTCCCGGCGCGTTTGACGAGCGTGTGGCGCAGACNGTCGCCAAAGCCGTTGCCGACGAAGCGCGCAAGGCAGGACTTGCCCGCGCATAGCAACCGGCAACGCCGTCAGTGCATTACGGAAGTTTTGCAATGCGGCGTTGCAAGGCGGCATANATNANCAGCATGATGACAGTCGTCAGAATCCAGCTGGCAGGATACACTGCCGTCAGCTGAGCGAAATTCGAGCCGCGGGNAATGNCAAGNACCCACAACAGACGGAATATGCACGTGCCNAAAATCGTAATGACGGCGGGAAGCATGGAATGCCCCATGCCCCGCAGTGATCCGGCNCTCACTTCGTACCCGCACATNANCCAAGAGAACGGCAGAATATGGAGCATTCGGATAAGTCCGAACGAAACGACGTGCGGATTCGTCGAATACAGCGAAAGCAACGGCATACGGAAAAGCAAAAACGGGCTGATAAGCAGTATGTTCGAGGCGATTCCGCACAGCAAACTGATTTTGAACACTTTGCGGCAGCGGTCAAGCTGGTGTGCGCCGTAGTTTTGGCTCGTGAATGTGACACACGCCTGCGAGAACGCGCTCACNGGGAAAAAGGCNAATGCCTCAAAACTGTTTGCCGCCGCGCTGCCCGCAATTGCGTCCGCGCCAAAAACGTTTATCGCGCTTTGAATGCAGACATTGGAAAACGAGAACACCATGCCTTGCAGTCCCGCCGGCGCACCGATTTTTATCAGTCCGAGGACATAGTTTTTTTGCAATGANAGCCTGCGTATGCTCAGCCGGAACGGTGCGCTNTCGCGCAGCAAGAACGATACTATCAGCGACGCACTGACCATNTTCGACACGACCGTTGCAATCGCCACGCCCGCCACNCTCAAATGAAAGACAATGACGAGCAANAANTTCAACAGCACATTGACAACGCCCGCAATGGTCAGACAATAGAGCGGGCGTTTGCTGTCGCCTTTTGNGCGCAGGATTGCCGCGCCAAANTTGTACAGCATGACAAACGGCATGCCCAAAAANTAAATCCGCAGATACCGCACCGACAATTCGATGACATCCGGCGGCGTGCGCATGAGCGTCAGCAGGGGACGCGCGGCAAACTGACCGAGTACGAGCAAAAACGCACCGCTCAGCAGGGCAACAGAAACGACCGTGTGTACGGCATCGCCAATGTTTTGCTGCTTGTTCTGACCGATAAGCTGCGCAATGACAACGTTCGCGCCCACGCTCAGCCCTACGAACAGNTTGACAAGCAAGTTGATGCTTGAGCTGGTCGAACCGACCGCCGCCTGCGCAAGACTGCTCGCGAACCGCCCCACCACCGCAATGTCGGCGGCATTGAACAGCTGTTGCAGAATACTGCTCGCCGCNAGCGGCAGNGCGAACAAGCAGATTTTGTCGAGCAGCGAGCCGGAGAGCATGTCGATGTGTGTGGATTTTTGCGCAGTCATATCTTTTTTACCTCCTGCCGGTGCAGGGGCTTACCCNTGGAGTGCCGGTAAAGTCCTGTATCAGCNATTTTTATGCNGAATCNGAGTTTTCTGACGGAACTATCCGCCGAAAAAGGCNCACACGACGGTGCGCNGTACATCAGAAGAAAATCAGACCGAGAATGCCGNCAGGAACAAGATAGAGCGCGAACCATTCCAAATGCCCGCGATGAATGATGTTCATCAGCCAAGCCAGTGCGAGATAGCCCGAAACGAACGCNGTCACGCAGCCGAGCACGAGCGGAATCANCCCGACCGCACCNGCNACAATCTCCAAGTCTTTCAGTTCCAGGATAAACGCACCCAAAATCGCCGGAATTGCCACGATAAACGAATAATCCCCGGCGGTNCGGCGGTCAACCCCNCNGAACAATGCGCCNGAAATCGTTGCGCCGCTGCGGCTGATGCCCGGCAACGTCCCGATTCCCTGTGCGAATCCGACGATAAGTGCCTGCCNCCAGTTGATTCCCGTCAAGTGCNGCTCGCCGGACNCACCGTTNATNGCGGCGCGGTCCAAGCAACGGTGTTTATCGNCAATGGAAGACGCGACAAGCAGAGCNGCCGTTATCAGAAAGCCAATGCAGATATGCGTAAGCGGTATGCGCGTTATCACTTTGCTCGTCACTATGCCGATCGCGCCCGTGACAANCGTGCTTATAATCACCATGATTATGAGGGAACGACCCGCCTGTTCGTTGGGGGCGAGCGTGGCGATTTTTGCGTCGGTAATGGGNTNNGNGTTCATCGGCGCTTCTTTCCGCCCGATTGCGCGGAACANAATCATAAAAAGNCGCCCGATAACCTTGCGGAAATAAATGACAACCGCAAGAAGCGTNGCCATGTGCAGCATAATGTCAAAGAGCGGNGGCACATCTCCCANGTGAAAAAGNTGTTTTGCAATTGCCAAATGNCCGCTTGAAGAGACGGGCAGGAATTCGGTCACGCCCTGGAGCGCGCCGANCAGTANGCTTTGGAGTATTGTCATGTTTTACCTCTATAATATCGACCTAGTGTAGCACAGACGGACGGCTTTGTCAGCAGAACGGAGCGTTNCCGCCGTCATGTTATCAGTTTGTCCAGCCGCGAATCTTTCTGCCGCCAGTTCTTGTCNACNTTTACCTGCAAGTCAAGGTCAATGCGGTAGGGAAAAATNCGGCGCAGTTTTTTGTTGCTTTCCAGTCGGATTGTCTTGATAAGGTTTGCGCCNTTGCCGATAAGAATGCCTTTCTGGCTCTCACGCTCAACGCACAAAAACGCGCGCACCCACATTTCGTTGGGGCTTCTCATTTCCATGTCGGCAATCTTCACNTAAATNGCGTGGGGAATCTCTTGGCTTACGCGGATCATCGCTTGCTCGCGGATAACTTCCGCTATGCGGAAATCCACTTCCTGGTCGGTATAGAATTCTTCGCCGTACAAATGCGGGCCTTCGGGAGCGAGGTCGAACAGGGCGCGCAGTACGTCGTCAACGCCGCTGTCGTCTTTTGCGGACATCGGCACGATTTTGTATGCGTCCGGCAGTGCTTCCTGCACGAACTGCCGCGCGTCCTGCGGCTTTGCGTGTGCGTCGTCGGTTTTGTTTATGGCAATGACGACCTTTTTTGCGAGCGGTTTGAGCAGCGCGGCAATGGCTTTTTCCTCTTCGCCACAGGCGCGNGTGCTGTCAACAACGTATAAAATGCAGTCCGCGTCGTCCAGCCGGTCGGTGACCAGTGCNTTCATGCGCAGGTTCATTTTCTTTTCCGAATCATGGTAGCCCGGCGTGTCCACGAACACGAGCTGTCCGAGCGAAGTGTTCACGATTCCCCGGATTGCGTTGCGCGTTGTCTGCGGATATGACGAGACAATGGCGATTTCCTCACCGCTCGCCGTGTTGAGGAACGTCGATTTTCCCGCCGACGGCCGTCCGATAATCGTCACGAGCGCGGTCTTTGCGCCGACGGGCGGTTTTTCTTCCATAATTTGTTCAGTATCGTTTGCCAAAGCCATACCGCAAGTATCGCGTAAAAAAGGAAAATGCACAAGGGGACGCGGTTTGACAGGACGATNTTNAATAGAATATAATTGANCCGNACAGNCTTTTATACGGAGGAACAGGATGTCGGTGTATGACTACACAGTAAAAGACCGAAAAGGGAATGACGTTTCGCTCGCGGACTTTCGCGGCAAGGTGCTGCTCATCGTGAACACGGCGACCGGCTGTGGCTTTACGCCGCAGTACAAGGGACTTGAGGAGCTGTGGCAGCAGTTCCATGGCAAAGGGCTTGAGATTCTCGACTTTCCCTGCGACCAGTTCGGTCACCAAGCACCGGGCGACGACGAAGAAATCCACGAATTCTGCCAGATGAAATACAAGACGAGNTTTGACAACTTTAAGAAAATCGACGTGAANGGTGAGAACGCGCTCCCGCTCTATACGTTCCTCAAAAGCCAGAAAGGGTTTGCGGGATTTTCGGGCGTAAAAGGCGCGCTGATGACGGCGGTGGTGGGAAAAATCGACCCNGATTTCCGCAACAACGCTGACATCAAGTGGAATTTCACCAAATTCCTTGTTGACCGCGACGGCAACGTGGTAGAACGCTTTGAATCGACCGTTGAGCCAAAGAAAATCGCGGACAAGATTGCCGCGCTGCTCTGAAAACGCTCNCTGAGTTTTGCCCAAATTCTCACTGCGCTTTGTGTAAAAACTCACTGACTTTTTAAAAAAAGTCAGTGAGAATTTTTTAAAAGTCAGTGAGTTTTTTGGGAAAAGTCACTGAGAATTCTGGCGGCTGCCACTGCCGTTCGTGCCGGAAAAACGATGACAAAAGTGCCATGTTGGTGTACCATAGGAGCGGAGCAGATACTATGGAATACGATGTCATTGTTATTGGGGCAGGGCCGGCGGGCGTTTCTGCCGCGTTGTACGCAAAACGCGCCAACCTGAACGTGCTTGTGCTGTATTATGGCGAGAGCCAGCTGGAAAAGGCACACAAAATCGACAATTACTACGGTTTTCCCGGCGGCATTGCGGGTGCGGACTTGTACGCGGCGGGCATTGCACAGGCAAAAACGATGGGCGTGGACGTTGCCGAACGTGAGGTGACGCACCTTGAGCTGACTGCACCCGCGCCAAAGACGCAGTACCGCGTGGTGGCGGGCGGCACGGAATACACGGCAAGCGCACTCATTCTGGCGACGGGCAACAAGAGACTCCGCCCCGCCGTCCCCGGAATCGTGGAATTTGAGGGTAAGGGCGTTTCGTATTGCGCGCTCTGCGACGGCTTTTTTTACCGCCAAAAAAACGTTGTCGTCATCGGGAACGGCAGTTTTGCCGTGAGCGAGGCGAACGATTTGGTGCATATTGCCGCAAAGGTCACGGTGCTGACGGACGGAACGGACGACGGCGCGCTGCAAAAGGCACTTGCCGCCGCGCCAGACTTGGCGCAAAAACTGACGGTTGACGTGCGCAAGCTTGCCCGCATCCGTGGCAAAGACGATACCGGCACAAAAGTCGGCGCGGTTGAGTTTGCCGACGGCGGCATGCTTGAGACGGACGGCGTATTTGTCGCGCTCGGCTCGGCAGGAGCGGTTGACTTTGCCAAAAAACTCGGTCTTGCCCTGAACGGAGACAGCATTGCCGTCAACGAACACATGGTGACGAACGCGCCCGGCGTATTCAGCTGCGGCAACGCGAACGGCGGGCTTCTGCAAGTATGCAAGGCGGTGCATGAAGGCGGCATTGCCGGGCTTGCGGCGGTGGAGTACGTCCGGGGATTGCAGAAAGCGCAATGACGGCACGGGAACGGGAAAAGACGATCGTCCGCACCAGCCTGCTCGGAATCGGCACGAACGTCGTGCTGTCCGCGCTCAAGGCAGTGGTCGGTTTGCTGTCGCATTCTATCGCCATTGTCCTTGACGCGGTGAACAATCTGACTGACGCGCTGTCGTCGCTCGTCACGATTATCGGCACAAAGCTGGCGGAAAAGCCCGCCGACCGTGAGCATCCGTTCGGGCACGGCCGTGCGGAATACCTGTCCGCGCTCGTGATTGCGGTGATTATCCTGTACGCGGGCGTTACTTCGCTCGTGGAATCGGTCAAAAAGATTTTTGCGCCCGCAACGCCCGCATATAGTGCTGCCACAATCGCACTGGTGGCGGTTGCGGTGGCAGTCAAAATCGCGCTCGGACTGTTTGTCAGGGCGACGGGAAAGCGTGTGCATTCGGATTCGCTTGCGGCAAGCGGGCAGGATGCCTTGCTGGACGCGGTGATTTCCGTGTCAACATTGGTGGCGGCGGCAGTGTTCTTGTGGTGGCACGTCGCGCTTGAGGCGTATTTGGGCGTGGGTATTTCGTTCGCAATCATTGCGGCGGGCGTGCAGACGGTGCGCGAAACGCTGAGCAAGATACTGGGCGAGCGGCTGAACGCAGACATTGCCCGCGCCATAAAAGCGACCGTCCTTGCCGCCGACCCTGAGATTCACGGCGTTTTTGACTTGGTGCTGAACAATTACGGACCTGACCGGCACATCGGCTCAGTGCATATCGAAGTCCCCGACACGTGGACGGCGGACAAAATCGACGCGATTTCGCGCAAAATCACGGCGGACGTGTACGAACAACATGCGGTCGCGCTCGCGGCAATCGGTGTGTACAGCGTGAACGTCAAGGATGATTCGGTGGCGCGGGTGCGCGCGCAGGTAGAAAACATCGTGCGCGAGCATAAAAATATCTTGCAAATGCACGGTTTTTATCTGAACGAGGAGAAAAAACAAATGCGCTTTGACATCATCGTGTCGTTCGACGCGCCGAACATGCAGTCAATGTTTGACCACGTTGTTGCCGATGTGCGCGAGGCATTCCCTGACTATGACGTGCAAGTGCAGTTCGATACGGACATCTGTGACTAGCGTTCGTCCGTGATTCCCCGTGCCGTCTTGTACCAAATGCGGCATTCCAGCAGCGCAAAGGCAATGGCCGCCACGCTGAACCAACGGTATCCCATAGAGAACGCGGCGAAAAAATTGTAGATGCCATGGAGCAATGCCGCCCACACGAACGGCATGACGTTGTTTTGCTTGTGGCGGAACAGCCACAGGTACAGCCCGCTCAGCCCCGCGCAGAACGTGTGTATCAGCACGGCAGTGCCCGTGCGCGTGAGCAGCAGTCTGAACGCGGCGGCAACGTCCTGCCGCATGTCGATTTCCTGTATCCGCTTGACCAGATAAATGACGGATTCAAAGCCGCCGAGCGTCAGCCCGAACAATAGGCAGCACGAAAAGAACGCGGCGAGCGTCTGTTTTTTCTGCGGCACAAGCGCGAGGAACAGCATTTTGACCGTCTCTTCGATAAGTCCGTTAAAGACGACCGCCGTTACCAGAAGCGATCCGAACGTTTCCGCCGTGAACACGGGAATAGCGAGTACCACGTACTGCACGAACGCTATCGGCATGATTGCCGCCAGTGAAAGTATGCACGAAAGCAGTGCGTACCGGATTTTTAGCCCCGGAACGACGAGCACGCATACGACGAATGCCGCCACGAGCGGTATAAAACAGAGTGCCAGAAAAGCGTAGAATTGCATTATCACTAGCATACAGAAAAATCCGCGCGTTGTAAACGACCGCGCGTTACGGTATAATCAGGTATGAGCAAGGCACTGATTTTGATGGGCATTAAGCATTGCGGAAAAACGACGCAGGGTCGTCTGCTTTCCAAGCATTTTGCCTGCCCGTTCTTTGACACGGACGATATTATACAGGCGCAGACGGGCTTGTCGCCACGGAGCATCTATGCCGAACAGGGTGAGTCTGCATTCGTTGCCGCCGAGCTAGCCGCCTGCGAGCACCTTGCCCGCCTGATTGCGGAGCGCACGCCCGCCGCAAAGCCTCATGCCGCCGTCATCGCGACGGGGGGCGGCATCTGCAAGAACAGTGCGGCGGTCGCCGTGTTGCGTGAGATCGGGACGCTGGTCTTTTTGGACGCGCCGGAAAGCACTGCCGCCGACCGCATTGTGCGCGAAGCAGCCGTCGCCGCAGACGGCACGATAAGCAATCTGCCCGCGTACATTGCCAAAGAGCGACCGCAGACGCTGGACGACGTGCGCGCAATCTTCCATCGTTTTTATGAGGAGCGCACCAAAAGCTATGCCGATCTCTGCGCCGTGCGTGTGCCGATGACGCCCGCCACTCCCGAAGAGAATATGCAGGCGGTGCTGCGGGTGCTTGCGGCAAGGCGTTAGTCCGCGCCGCACCCGGAACAGCCGACTCCGCAGGACGCGCAGTTGCCGTGGCAGCCACTTTCGCGCGGTTGCGGCAGTTCTTCGTCCGTCGCGTCCCTGACATCTACCACTTCCACATCAAAGTGCAGGGTTTTTCCCGCAAGCTCGTTGTTCGCGTCCACCGTGATGATGTCGTCGGTCACGTTGGTGACGGTCACGATAGCCATGCCCGTCGCCGTTTCTGCCTGGAATTTTTGTCCTACCTCAATCGGAACGCCCGCGTCAAACTGCGCGCGCGGCACTTCGGCACGCAGTTTTTCGTCGTACTCACCGTAGGCATCCTGCGGGGCGACTACCACGTGCAGCGTGTCGCCCGTGTTTTTCCCCTCAAGCGCGCGTTCCAGTCCCGGAATAAGGTTTCCGTAGCCGTGCAGGTACTCCAGCGGCTCGGAACGTTCCGACGCGTCGATCACCGTTCCGTCGTCTCCGCGCAGAGTATAGTGGATTTTTACCATTTTGTTCGTTGTAATCGTCATACTTCAAACATACTGTTTTGCATGACTTTCGGCAAGGCAAAAATGCCAATGCNGTGCGCCNCTNTCCGCCAACAAAGTGGATACGTTTGTACTGCGCAGNGGAAACGTTNCGACTNGTCAGNGGATACGTTTCTACCGTATGCATGGAAACGTATCCACGCTGCCGTGGAAACGTTTCCACTAACAAGCGGATACGTTTGTANTTGCNGGGCNGAGGNTTANTACCCCGTTGAACCNGTGGTATNNANCAGTTGTAGNGGAAATAATGAGGACATCAGCAAAAAATGTTTGTCGCATGAAAAAAGGCGCACGTTGTTTTGCAGGGCATATTGTCTATTGCCGAGTTTTCTTTCTGAAACCATAGCGAAAAAAGTGTAAAATTCACTTTTTTCCGCCGACTTTACCGCGTGAGCGTTCTGAAATGATTGCGAATCAGTTTGCCCGATTCGGTCAGGTCGTTTTCTGCCCAGCCACTTGTCTTTGCGCAGCCGGTGCTGATTGCGCTTGCGGTCTCATCTTTGTTGCATAGGCTCCAGTTCATGTGGCTGATGTTGTATTTTTTAATCAGCTCAAACCAGCTGTTTGATTCATTCATGTTGAAGCCGCCGTTGCCGCTTGCGTCGCACGTTCCGAATTCCGTGATAAAGACAGGCATGCCGCTTTTTATGACATTTTCGACGCGCGTCCTCATGGAATCCGTATGCGTGTTTGCGTAAAAATGGAACGTGTACATCACGTTGTCGAAGTTCAGTTTGTCCGCCCACGCTTCGTCCAAATCCTGCGACCAAGTGTTCGTGCCAACGATAATCACGGCATCCGGCGCGTTCTTGCGGATTGCCGGGATGACTACCTGTGCATACGGCTTGATTGCGGAACTCCACGGCGAATTGGTCGGCTCGTTGCAGATTTCATAGAGGACGTTTCCGTAGCTGGCGTATTGTGCGGAGATTTCGCCGAGGAAAGCGATTGCTTCTTTTTGCGTATCCTGCGGATTATATTGATGCACGTGCCAGTCCACCAGGACATACATGCCGAGTTCCGTGGCGTATTCAATGCCGTCGCAGATGAGTTGTTTCAGTGCCGCCTGATTTCCGCCTGCGCAGTAGCCGCCGGAGTCTCTTGGATACAGCACAAGGCGAATGCA
>JAAVAM010000028.1:589-38133 GCA_014804085.1 Treponema sp.
CGCNTTCGNCGGNTGCGCGGGNCTCACGAANNNAGACATCCCCGCGAGCGTGGANTCCATCGGCACGGGCGCGNTNCCCGCGGGGACGGCCGTCACCTACCACGGCACGAAGNCGCAGTGGGANTCGCTCGCCGCNANNGCCGGGCTNGANGGGCTGACNGNNTTCGTNATAGACGGGAACGGCACNCTCACCGGGTACTGCGGGANCNCGGCNNNCATCACCCTGCCCGACGGCGTGAANGGCAGTCGCGGGCGGCGCGTTCGCGGGGCATGAAGAACTGAAGCATGTCGCCATTCCNGCNGGNGTGACGGNNNTCGCGNCNGGNGCGTTCGACGGGTCGGGAATCACGGAGATTTCNTTCGGCGGCACGGTGGCAGAATGGGGCGCACTGGTCGAGGCGGGCGGCATCGCGGCCGAGGTTGCGGACATCACGGTGCGCTGCGCCGACGGGACGTGGACACCCGCGCACCGGCACGACTGGGGCGCATATACCGACGGCGGNGACGGCACGCACCGCAGGACGTGCGCGGGCTGCGGACGCACCGAATCCGCGCCGCACGGGTACGACGGCGCACCATACGAGCGCGGCGACGGCGGACACTACAAGATCTGCACGACAGCGGGGTGCAACGCGCATTCCCCGGTCGAGGCGCACCAGTACGGCGACGAAGTATGCACGGACGCGGAACACAGCAAGACCTGCTCGCTCTGCACGTATTCCATGACAGCCCCGCACAGCTGGAGCAGCTATACTGACGACAAAGACGGCAACCACAGCAGGACATGCACGGTGACGGGATTCAAGGCACATACCGAGCGCGCGGCGCACACTTACGGCACATGCACCGACGGCGGCGATGGTACGCACCGCCAGACCTGCACCGTCTGCGGCGCGACCAAGAGCGCATCCCATACCTACGGCACGACCTACACAAGCGGCGGCGGCGACGGACACTACAAAACCTGCACGGATTGCGGATCGCACTCCGCCGCCGAGGCGCACCAGTACGGCACGACCTACACTAACGACAATAACGGCAAGCACCATCAGACCTGCTCTGTCTGCGCCGCGACCAAGACTGAAGCACACACCTACGGCACGACTTGGACGGATGCCGGGAACGGCTACCACAAAAGGGCTTGCAGTGCCTGCGCCGCGACCCAAAGCACGGCGCACACCTACGGTACGACCTACACGAGCAGCGGCACGGACGGGCATTACAAAACCTGCACGGACTGCGGCGCGTATTCCGAAACGGTGGCGCACGGATACGAATATACAAGGTATAGCGACAGTCGGCACAGAGTGACCTGCACGACCTGCGCTTATTCAGGACTTGAGGATCACGGGTATGAATATACGCGCACCAACGCAAGCCTGCACATTGGAACTTGCACGAACTGTTCTTATGAAAAGAGCGTAAGACATGTCTACAGCGGCGACGTATGCGGGGACTGTGCGAGCCTGAAGCCGGTGCTTGAGGGCGGCACGATAGATGACTACGGCGTACTCACGGCATACTCCGGCTCGGCAACGGCGGTGGAAATCCCCGAAGGCGTGTGGAAAATCGACGACTCCGTGTTCAAGGACTGTGCGGGCATTACGAGTGTGACGATTCCGTCCAGCGTGACGAGTATCGGGGCAAATGCGTTTCAGGGCTGCGCGAGCCTCTCTCACGTGACCATTCCCGACGGCGTGACGAGCATCAGAGACTATGCATTCGATGGGTGCACGAACCTCACAGGCGTGACGATTCCGTCCAGCGTGACGAGCATCGGTTCTTATGCGTTCCAGAACTGCACGAGTCTTACGGGCATGGAGATTCCTGCGGGCGTAACGANNATCNNCAGTTATGCGTTCTNTGGNTGCACGAGCCTCACGAGCATGGAGATTCCTGCGGGCGTAACGAGCATCAACAGTTATGCGTTCTTTGGGTGCACAAGCCTCACGAGCGTGACGATACCCGACAGCGTGACGAGAATCTGGGAGANCGCGTTCCAGAAATGCACGAGCCTCACGGACGTGGTAATTCCCGCGGGCGTGACAAGCATCGATCTCTATGCGTTTCAAAGGTGTAAGAATCTTAGGACTGTGTTCATCCCCGTAGGCGTGACGAGCATTGGATTCCGGGCGTTCAATGGCTGCGATTATCTTGCGACCGTGACCTACGGCGGCACGATGGCGGAGTGGGAGACCATAACAAAANNNGACTTTATCTTTTTAGACACAAGGGTTACGGAGATAATCTGCACGGACGGCACGNTGACGCTATGACACCACGCGGNGGCGNANNTCATCCAGCAGTGCCTGCGCGGCGGGGGCAAGGTGCTGTCCGCGCCGCCAGATGACGTGCATGGCGGTGGTGAGCGGCGGGGAAAGGGGGCGGAAGCAGAGCATCTCGTCCTCGCCGATGATGCCGCCGAACGTGAGCAGGTAGCCCACGCCCTCACGGACGAGCCGCGAGCCGTTGTAGCTCAGGTCGAGCGTGGCGGCAACGTTCAGCCGCCCGGAGTCGTCGCCGAACCATTGGGGCAGGTCGGCGCGCAGTGCTTGCCGCGACGCGATGAGCGGCAGGGCGAGCAGGTCGTCCTTGGTGACGGCGGCTTTCTGCGCGAGCGGGCTGTCGCGGCGCATGACCACGCCCCATTCGTCCGCGCCGGGCACGGTNAGGCAGTTGTAGGTCGCCACGTCGGCATGCTCCACGATGACGGCACAGTCAATCANNCCCCTGTCCAGCTTTTCNAGNGCGCGCTCGCTGTCNCCCGCGTAGAGGTGGCAGCGGATGTTCGGGTGCGCCGTCCTGACCGCGCGGATACACGCGGCGAGGAAGCTGATGTTCTGCGACTCGGCACACGCGATCGAAACGTCCCCGGCAATCTCCCCCGACTTGAGCGACTTGAAGTCCTGCACGGTCTTGTCCGCAATGGCGAGGATGTCCTCCGCCCGCTCGCGNAGCAGCTCGCCCGCCGCCGTGAGCCGGATCGCNTAGTTCGTCCGCCTGAACAGCGTCTCGCCCAGCTCCCATTCAAGGTCTTTCAGCTGGCGGCTCATCGTGGGCTGCGTCACGTTGAGCGACTCCGCCGCCTTGGTAATGCTCCCGCAGCGCGCCGCCGCAAGAAAATAGTTCAGTACGCGTAGTTCCATGCGCCTATCATACCACAGAACGCGCCGNCAGTCATTACGGCGGGGCATAGCTGCGCATAGAAACAAAGTATTGGTANTGNCCGCCCCGTTTNGGTATAGTGGAGACATGCAGTTCCGCGCGGCGGCTTTNGNCNTGTCCGNGCCGGGGCTGGCTTTTGCAAGGAGTTAGTATGAGACTGGCAAAGACACTGGNGGCGGGGATTGCGGCAATCGCGCTCGTATCCGCCTGCACCCAAAAGGAGGCCGGCATGGATCCCACGGCGGCAAGAATCGACACGAAGGACGAACGCTACACGTTCGCGCTTGCGGAGGGCGTGACGCGCACCAAGGTCACGTTCAGGAATCATTTTGGCATTGAGCTGGCGGGCGACCTCTACGCGCCGCAGGCGGACGGCGGCAAAGCGTCTGCCGCGCTCGCAATCTGCGGGCCGTTCGGCGCGGTCAAGGAGCAGTCGTCGGGCTTCTATGCCAACCAGATGGCGGCGCGCGGGTTCGTCGCGCTTGCGTTCGACCCGTCGTTCACCGGCGAATCGGGCGGCGAGCCGCGCTACATGAACAGCCCCGACATCAACACCGAGGACTTTATGGCGGCGGTGGACTTCCTTTCCACGCGCGACGGCATCGACCCGGAGNNNATCGGCATTATCGGCATCTGCGGTTGGGGCGGCATGGCGATCAACGCGGCGGCAATCGACACGCGCGTCAAGGCGACNGTCGCCGCCACCATGTACGACATGAGCCGCGTCACCGCGAACGGCTATTTTGACGGCGACGATTCCGCCGANGCCCGCNACGCGGCNCGGCGCGCGCTCATGGCACAGCGCACGGCGGACTTCAAGGCCGGCTCGTACAAACTCGGCGGCGGCGTGGTCGATCCGCTCCCCGANGACGCGCCGCAGTTCGTCAAGGACTATTACGCGTACTACAAGACCCCGCGCGGCTACCACGCGCGCTCGCTNAACTCCAACGGCGGCTGGAACGTGACGGCGGCGACTTCGCTGCTCAACGCCCGCCTGCTNGCCTACGCCGACGAAATCCGNAGCGCGGTCATGGTGCTGCACGGCGAGAACGCGCACAGCCGCTACTTTGGCGAGGACNCGTTCAAGAANCTCACGGGCGACAATAAGGAATTGGTCATCATTCCCGGTGCGACCCATTGCGACCTGTACGACGGCGGCGACGGCAACTATATCCCGTTNGACCGNCTGGCGGATTTCTTCACGACATACCTGCAATAGGGAAAAACTTTCCCCGGGCGCACTGCGGTGCGCCCNTNTTNCCNACATGCGACAGCCTCGGACGCTTACGTTTCCGGGGCTGTCGCATTCGTCTGCGCCTTGCGATATTGCGCCGCCCGTGGTATACTGGCGGATATGCAGAAGACGAAGAGAATCCTGTGGCTGGCCGCTGCGCTTGCGGCAGTCCTGACCGTTGCCGTGGAGGGCTGCAAGCATGACGACGAGGACGACTGGACTCCTCTGACAATCAGGAACGCCGTGCTCGAAAAGTACGCCGGGGAACGGCCGACCGTCACCATTCCTGCCGGCGTGACGGGCATTGGCAACAAGGCGTTCAGCGGCAGTGGCGTGACGGCGGTCATCATACCGTTTGATGTCACGGACATTGCGGCGGATGCGTTCGAGGATTCTGAGGTCAAGTCCATTTCCTTTATCGGCTCACAAGAGGACTGGAACAAACGGTTCGGGGGCGAACTGGCAGACGACGTAACGGTTTCGTGTTTCATTATAGAAAATGGTATACTCATCGGGTATGAGGGCGACGAGACGGATGTCGTCATTCCCGCAGGCTACGTGAAAGGCATCGCCCCGGACGTGTTCAGCGGGCGCGGCATCACGGGCGTGACGATTCCCGGCAGCGTGAAACGTGTCGGGGCAGAGGCGTTCGCGGACTGCACGGCTTTGGCGGACGTGCGGATTGAGGCGGGCGTTGCGTGCATCGACAAAGGCGCGTTCGCCGGGTGCACGGGACTGGAGTCTATGGTCATCCCCGCGGGCGTGACGGAACTGGGGGGGGGTATATTCACTGGGTGTACGTACCTGACGGAACTGCGCATCCATGAGAGCGTGACGACGATTGCATCGGGCGCGCTCACCGGCACCGAGCAGCTGGAACGCATAGACTACAGCGGCAAGAAAGCCTTGTGGGAACGGCTGGTCGCCGGTAAGGAGCAGTATTTTGCCGGCAAGACCGTGCATTGCGCCAACGATGAGGTCTGGCGGTATGTACCGGGACAAGGCACAATCACCCCCGGCGACGGCACGGGCAACCACGCACATACCTGGACATACATAAACGACGGCGAGATCGGTCATCATCAGGAATGCGAGTGCGGCGAACGCACCGAAATCGAGGAGCACGTCTACGATGATGCCGACACAGAGTGCAACAAGTGCGGGTACAGGAAAGCAAACAGCGGCGACCCCAACTGCGAACACGAATACATCACGAAGCAGACTGCGGACGGACATTATCGGAAATGTTCCCGCTGCGGCAAGGAAGTTGATTTTGAAAACCACCACTACGACGGCGCGCCATACAAGAGCGACGGCGAGCGCACACATAGCAGAACCTGCACGACCGCGGGGTGCGGCTACACCGAGACGGAAGCACATTCGTTGGGCGAATGTGAGAGCGACGGAAAGGGCGGACACCAAAAGACCTGTACGGCGGGGTGCGGTTATTCCGAGCCTGTTGATCATAAGTGGAGCGACGAATACACAACGGATGCGGGCAAGCACTATAAGCCCTGCACGATTGACGGTTGTACCGCCCGCAACGGAGAGGGTACGCACAACTACAACGGCGCACCGTACAAAGACGACAGCAAGGGCGGGCATTATCGGGAATGTACCGTCTGTAAGCATCCGTCTGATTCCGTGGATCACGAATACGAACGTGAATACGAATATGAAAAAATCGACAGCGGCAATCACCGCGTGACCTGCGCAGACTGCGGGTATTTCTTTGACGAGACGCACAAATACGACGATGAAACCGACACAGACTGCAATAAGTGCGGGTACAAAAGAATACTCAAAGGACCGTTGCAGATAGAGGGCGGAACGCTAACGATAGACAAAAATGGCAAGGTTACAGACTATAAGGCTGATGTTCCAGATAAGAAGGTAAACGTTGTTATTCCTGACGGAGTGACGGGGATCGACGGCAATGCGTTTCAAGGTCATTGGGAACTCGAGACCGTCGTTATTCCCGGCAGCGTGGAAGACATCGGAGCGAATGCGTTCGCAAACTCGGGCATTCAGAGTGTGACGCTTAACGGCGTGAAGAACATCGGTCAGGATGCGTTCAAGGGCTGCCATCAGCTTACGGAAGTGACCATTGCCGATGGCATGGAGACTATAGGAAGCGGAGCGTTCCAAAATTGCAGCAGACTTGAGACCGTGACTATTCCCGGCAGCGTGACAAGTATTGGAGCTGATGCGTTCCAGAATTGCGGAAACCTTGACACTGTGGTTATCGGGAACAATGTGAAGAACATTGGAAGCGGTGCATTCTCCGGGTGCGGAAGTCTGACGAGCATGACCATTCCCGGCAGCGTGAATAACATCGGGAACGGCGCATTCCAGAATTGCGGAGAACTTGTTACTGTGGTCATCGAGGACGGCGTGACGGCAATCGCGGCGGATATGTTTGAGGGATGTCATAAACTTGAGACCGTGAGCATTCCCGACAGCGTGACGGCTATCGGGAACGGCGCATTTGAGAACTGTAGCACTCTTTATGGCGTGAACATTCCCGACAAGGTGAAAAGCATCGGAGACAGGGCGTTCAAAGACTGCTATGGACTTACGGAGATAGCAATCCCTGTGAGCGTGACGAGCATTGGGACGGATGCATTCAGCGGTGCTTTAGTCAAGACCATCACCTACGCTGGCACACAGGCACAGTGGGAAGCAATTACGGGCGGCGGCAAAGATAGTCTGCCTGTTGGCGTGACAATCCGCTATGGTTCGGGCAATTGATCTTGGGGCGTGCTTCAAGCGAATTAAATTTGCGAAAGTAAAAGAAAGCGGGGTGTGGTAAAAACTGCCGCAGCCCGTGAGCGCGGTTTTTGGCGAAGCGTCAAAAACCCTTTGGGATTCGGGTGAAAACCTCAAAGGATTCGGTCAAAATCCCTTGAGGATTCGGTCAAAATCCCTTGAGGATTCGGTTCAAAACCTTTGAGGTTTCAGTCAAAAACCTTTGAGGATTTGAAGCAAAACCTTTGAGGATTTGGAACAAAACCTTTGAGGTTTTGGATAGCGTTCTGTCGGACGCAGTGGACGCGTCGGAGGTCTCGGACAGCATGTTGTCGAATGCGGCGGGTGCGTCGGAGACCTCAGACGGCATTTCGTCGGACGCAGTGGACGCGTCGGAGACCTCGGACGGCACTTTGTCGAATGCAGTGGGCGCGTCGGAGGCCTCTGACAGCATTTCGTCGGTCGCAGTGGACGTATCGGAGACCTCGGACGGTACTTTGTCGGACGCTGTGGGCGCGTCGGAGATCTCTGACAGCATTTCGTCGGTCGCAGTGGACGTATCGGAATCCTCGGATAGCATGTTGCCGAATGCTGTGAAAGAATTTCCACGCATTTCACGTCCTCCACGGCGCGCCCACGTCGTCGGAGTAGAAGCGCGAGTTTTAGCGAAGCGTTAAAAAACTCGGTAGTGAGCGTAGCGAACGGAGGGTCTTGGGGCAGTAGCCCTAAGACGTGCTGGGAAAGGGTGAGTGCGAGTTTTGCTTTTGCAAAACTCGTTAAGCAAGGCAACGCCTTGCGACGTTTGGGAGAGGGAAAACCCCGCTTCGGAAGTAGAGGGTTTTCCCTCTCCCAAGATACTCCCACTAGCAAAACCCGCTTTTTTTTTCTATACTGACGGTATGACAGACGCAAAGAGTGAGTGCCGTGCCGTGGTGGCGGCGGCTTTGAATGGGTATATGGCGGAGCAGGGCGCGGACGGCGCGGTGGATGCGGGCGAGGTGGTGACGGAAAATCCGCCCAAGCCGGATATGGGCGATCTGGGAATGCCGATGTTCCCGTTTGCCAAGCGGCTGCGCGCCGCGCCGCCGGTGATTGCCGCCGCGGTGGTCAGGATGATTGCGGCGGACGCGGGGCTTTCGGCGCGGGCGCAGGCGGTCGGCACGTTCGTTGCGGTCGGTCCGTACGTGAATGTCCGGCTGGACAAGGCTGCGGCTGCGGCGGTCGTGCTGTCGCGCATACAGGACGAGGGCGCGGCATACGGTACGCTCGGTGCGGACGGCACGGCGCACTGCGCGGGTCGGCGCGTCATGGTGGAGTTNAGCTCGCCCAACACGAACAAGCCGCTGCACCTCGGNCATCTGCGCAACGACGCGCTCGGCGAGAGCGTGAGCCGCATCCTCAAGAAGGCGGGCGCGGAAGTCTTCAAGGTGAACATCATCAACAACCGGGGCGTGCATATCTGCAAGTCCATGCTCGCCTACAAGCTGTTCCACGAGGCGAACGGCGACACGCCCGAATCGCTGGGCATGAAGGGCGACCATTTTGTGGGGCAGTGCTACGTGGAGTTCGACCGCTATGCNAAGGAACACCCGGAGGCGAACGCGCAGGCGGAGGANATGCTCGTGCAGTGGGAGCGGGGNTCGGACGACGACGACCTGCACCGGCTGTGGCGCATGATGAACGGCTGGGCGATTGACGGCGTGCGGGAGACNTACGCGCGCACGGGCGTGAGCTTTGACCGGCTGTATTTTGAGAGCGAGACGTATCTGAAAGGGCGCGAGGAAATCCTCAAGGGCGTGGAGCGCGGCATTTTCTTCCGGGCGGCGGACGGTTCGGTGCGCGTTGACGTGACGGAGGCGACGGGAAAGGGCAAGGACGGCGAGAATCAGGAGAAAGTCCTGCTGCGCAAGGACGGCACGTCGGTCTACATNACGCAGGACATCGGCACGGCGATTTTCCGGCACGAGGACTGGGCGTTCAACCAGATGGTCTACGTGGTGGCGAGCGAGCAGAACTATCANTTTAAGGTGCTGTTCTACCTGCTGCGGAAGCTCGGCTTTGACTGGGCGGACCGNNTGTTCCACCTGAGCTATGGCATGGTCAACCTGCCGAACGGGCGCATGAAGAGCCGCGAGGGCACGGTGGTGGATGCCGACGACCTGATTGACAGCCTGCGGGACGACGCGCTTGCGGAAATCAGGGCGAAAGGACGCGAAGCGGACGTGGGCGACGCGAACGAGGTGGCGGAGCGGGTCGCGCTTGCCGCNNTNCATTATTATCTGCTCCAGATTACGCCGGTCAAGGACATGGTGTTCAANCCGCAGGAAAGCCTGTCGTTCAACGGGAACACGGGACCGTACTTGCAGTACATGGGCGCGCGCATCGCGTCGATNNTGCGCAAGAGCATGGAAAGCGGCNTCGCNCCCGCGACGGCACGGGACGCGGCGGCACTGCTCACGGCGGGCGAGGAATGGGACNTGATCAAGCGGCTGGGCGACTATCCCGACACGGTTGCCAAGGCGGCGGAGACGCTGGACGCGAGCGTGGTGGCGGCGTATCTNTACGACGTGGCAAAGCTGTTCAGCAAATTCTATCAGCAGTGNCCNATNCTTGCCGCGGGCGACGGGGCGTTGGCGGCGGCGCGGCTGTTTTTGGCGCAGTGCACGTTGCAGGTACTCAAGGACGCGATGCACCTCGTGCTCGTGCCGTACCTTGAGCGGATGTAGGGGGCGGCGATGCTCGTGCAGGTGATTTCTGACATCCACGGCAGCTATGACGACCTGCGGACGGCAATCGATTCCTTTGCGCCGCGCAAGCCCGACCTCCTGCTGCTGTGCGGGGATTTTCTGAACCATGGGCCGCGCAATCCGCTGCCGCAGGGCTACGACACTCAGGCGACGGCGGCGCTGCTCAACGCGCACAAGGCGCGTATCGTCTGCGTGCGCGGCAACTGCGACAGCGAGGTCGATCAGATGCTGCTGGAATTCCCCTGCCTGAACGCNTACACGACGCTGTGTTTTCCGGGGGCGGACGGCGCGCGGCTGAACGGGCGCGTGTTCGTGCATCACGGGCATTTGTACGACCGCGCGCAGCTGGCGGCGTGGCTTCCGCGCGGGACGCTCGTGGTGAGCGGGCATACGCACGTGCCGGTGCTGGAAGAGGCGGACGGGCTGTGGTACTTGAACCCCGGCTCGGTCGCCATTCCCAAATGCGCGGAGGGCAAGACGTGCGCGTTGATTGAGGCGGACGAAAACGGCATCGCGCGGGTCTCCGTGTATGCGGCGGACGGCACGACGCTTTACAAGCAGGTGTCTTTTCGGTAAGATGACGGCACGTCAGTTCGAAAATCCATCCTGACGAAAAACAAAACTAGGAGACTGCCATGCGTTCAGAACGAGAGCTGGACGGCGTGACGTTGCTGGGCAGCGGCGGCACGCAGTATGTGACGACGTATTCGCCGGAAATCCTCGAAAAATTCCCGAACAAACATCCCGAAAACGATTACATGGTCACGCTCAGCTGCCCGGAGTTTACGTCGCTGTGTCCCAAGACGGGGCAGCCCGACTTTGCAAAAATCGTCATCAATTATATTCCCGACGGCTTTCTGGTGGAATCGAAGTCGCTCAAGCTGTATCTGTTTTCGTTCCGCAACCACGGCGATTTTCACGAGGACTGCGTGAACGTCATCAAGGACGACTTGGTGCGGCTGCTCGATCCGAAATACCTTGAGGTGGAAGGCATTTTTACGCCGCGCGGCGGCATCGCCATCTATCCGTTCGCCGTGTACGCCAAGNGCGGGGGCGGCTACGANTCGTCTGCCCGCGAGCGGCTGTTCTCCGCNGTTGACCGCCGCCGCTGAGTTGGCGCGAGGAGGTTTGTATGCCCTTTCAGAATGAGGTGGTGCTGCTCGCGAGCGTGTTCGTGTTTTTNGGCGGCGTGGTGGCGTTCTTCCGNNTGTTCGGCAAGAANGGCGTGTTCGCCTGGACGGTCATCTGCACGATTGCCGCCAACATTGAGGTGCTGATTCTGGTGCATGCCTACGGGCTGGACACCACGCTGGGGAACGTGCTNTACGCNTCGTCGTTCCTTGCCACGGACATCATGAGCGAGCTGTTCGGCAAGAAAGCGGCCAACCGGTGCGTCAGNATCGGCATTGCGGCGAACGTCGCGTTTATCGTGATAAGNCAGAGCTGGTTNCTGTACGTGCCTGCCCCGGCGGACACGATGGCTGCCCCGATCCGCACGGTGTTCGCCAANACGCCGCGCGTCATGCTTGCCAGTTTGGTTGCCTANGCGCTGTGCGAGCAGTACGACGTGTGGGCGTACCATCGCCTGTGGGACTGGTCGGCGCGGCGGTGGGGCGACGGGCGGCGGTTTTTGTGGCTGCGCAACAACGGCTCTACCATGGTGAGCCAGCTGATCAACGTGGTCGCGTTCAACGTGCTGGCGTTTGCGGGCGTGTTCCCGGCGCGGACGCTCGCGCAGATNCTNGTGTTCGGCTACGCGATTTTTTTCGTCACCTCGCTGCTGGACACGCCNTTNTTGTANCTTGCGCGGCATCTGGCNGAAAAGCACCCGGAATTGCGGGAACGCTGACGGTGTGCTATACTGGAATATCTTTGTTGTGAGGGTTCGGCATGAAAAGTCGGTTTGCGTGTGCGGCGGCATCTGCGGTGCTGCTGGCGGTGGTGTGCGGTCTGTTTTTGGGCTGCAAGAAAGAAACGGCGGATTCGCCTGCGGGCGGCTCGCTTGCCCGTGCGGTGCGGCAGGACGGCGGCACGGTCGGGGAAACCGAGGATCGCGTGTATGATCCGGGGAATTTTTTTACGCCCGACTACACGCCCTATGCGCCCGAACCTGAGAACACGCCGCGCCGCCTGACCTTGAGCGCGCCCACGCCGGGCGACAAAAAAGCGACGGGCATCGTGCCGGGCTTGCGCAAGCTTGCCGACTATCTGACCGCGTATGCGACAAAACGCACGGCAGCCGAGCGTCCTGAAATNACGCCGCTTGCCGCGGCGGACGTTCCCCGCTCAAAAAACCGGAACAAGGACGCGCCGTTCACCGTGGCAGACTGGGGACCGCGCGGCACGCTGCCTGCCGAAGTGCGCTATCCGTCGTTCTACGTGCTGTTTTCCGAGCCGGTCGTCGCGCTGTCTGCCTTGGGGACGCAGAGCGACAAGAGCGAATTTTTTTCGGTCGAGCCTGCCATTGCGGGCGTGTTCCGCTGGAACGGCACGAGCCTGCTGTCGTTCGACTGCACCGANCCGGCAGATCCGCTGTGCGCGTACACGATTACCGTCAGCGACNNNGTAACGTCGCTGGACGGCAAGCCGCTGACGGGCGAGCGCGTCTTTTCCACCACGAGCGCGAAGCTTGCCGTCATCTGGAACGCGCCGGGCTATAGCGTGAGCAGGTTCGTGGACAAGTCCGAAGTGCCGCCCGAATGCGCGCAGGAATGGCGCGTGCAGTTCAACTATCCCGTGGACGCGGCGGTGCTGAAANACAGCTCCGNCATTACGGTGAACGACAAGCCGGTCGATTTTGACGTGCGGCAGGANCTTGCCGACACGGTTACCTATTCGTGGGCGCAGAAAACGCCGTTTGATGCGGATGTCTATCTTGCGGTGACGCAGGAGCGCGACGGCACGGTTTCGGAGGCGGAGGCGTATTTCCACACGCTCAGCGATTTCCGNTTTGAGTACGACCGTCCGGGTGAGAGCTACGGAACGCGCTCCAATCCCGTGCGCCTGATATTCTCTCACCCGGTGGACGTTACGACGGCGGCGGGCGCGGTGACGGCGACGGGCGCGGACGGCACGGCTATCCCGGTCACGCAGGACAACCTGGAGGCGGTCGGGCATACGCTGGTCGTCTTTGGGCTGCCGCTTGCGCCGCATACAAAGTATACGATTGCGGTCTCCGGGCAGCTGAAGGACATCTACGGGCGCNCCNTGGACTAAACCGTTTTCCGTCATAGCGGACGTGCCTGGCAGCAAAAGCATGGTGCGCTTTACTGACAGCGGCACAAAAATGCTGGAGAGCCGCTTNCCGCATCGCCTGGTGTTCGAGCATCAGAATATCGACGAGGGCGAGTACACGGTTTTTGCCACGGATGTGCTGTGCCGCAATGGAACGGTGCGCGACACGTTAGCGGATGCCAAGAACAAGGTGAGCCTCAAGACCGAGCCGCGCGACACCCGGCTGTTCGAGATGGTCGATTTTGAGAACCTGCTGAAAAAAGGCAAGGGATGGGTGGAATTTGACGCGGCAGTGAAAGTGCCGAGAACACCGACTGAGTGGGATCCCGACACGTACCGCTGGGAGTACAACTGGACGAGCATTCAGGTGACCGATCTGGGCGTGACGGTGCGCTACGCGATGAACAGGATCGTGGTGATGGTCACGCGGCTGTCCGACGGAACGCCCGTGGCGGGCGCGACTGTCTCTGCCGGCGCNAACGGGCTGAAAGATGAGCCGCTCAAGGACGTAAAGGCATACGCGGAAGAACACCGGCTCACGGCGACGACCGACAAAAACGGACTTGCCGTCATCGACCTTTCTGACGACACGACACGACGCGCCCTGCTGAGCCGCGGCTATTACGATACCCCGGTCATCTTGGTAGAAAAAGACGATGACAAGGCGATGTTCCTGCCCGACAGCCATTATCCGTGGCGCAGCGGCGTGCATTATGCCTACGGCGACGTGCCGCACAGCGTAAAACCAAGCCCGCGTATTTTCATGTTCAGCGACCGCGGGCTGTACAAGCCGGGCGAGACGGTCTCATTCCGGGGCATTGACCGCGACCAGGTGCTCGGCTCGTTCGTACCGTATCAGGACGGATACTACACCGTGACGTTCAAGGAGGACGCATGGCGCAACGCAAAGGTGTTCGGCATAGAGGAGGGGACGACGAGCGAGAACGGCGGATTCTANGGGTCGTTCTCCATTCCCGACGACATTACGCCNGGCAACTACGTGCTTGAATACAAGCGCGGTNCGGACGGCAGGACGGAGGAGCTGTATATTACCGTGGCNTTCTTTGAGCGGCTCAAGTTTCAGGCGGCGGTGGNGATGCCCAAAACGCCCGTCATNGNCGGCGACCGGNTACAGGCGAACTTGAGCGCGTCNTANCTTGCCGGAGGNGCGCTTGCGGGCGCANCGTATACGGCNAGCTGGTTCANNGAGTCGTGGTATTTTACNAGCGACGCGCCCGAACTGAAGCAGTACACGTTCGGTCCGAGGAACACGGCAGAAAACCGCAATTACTTTGCGGACGACGAAAGCACGCTCGACGCGACCGGCGCGGCATCGCTTGCCTGCGAGACGACGGGCAACAGCATCAAGGGCGCGCCCTACCGCTACCGCGTCTCTGCGAACGTGACCGACGTGTCCAACCAGCTGATTGCGGCGGGCGGCACGGTGNTGGTGCATCCCGCGCGNTATTACATCGGNCTTGCAAAGCCCNCGACTTCCGGCGCGTTCGCGCGCAAGGGCGAAAAAATCACGTTCCCCTATAAACTGGCGACCCCCGACGGCGCGGTCGTCTCCGGCGACAACATGGCGCGCGCGCTTGCGGGCGGCGCAAAGAAAATCACCGTGACGCTCACGCGCGAGGAATGGAACTTGGTGCAGCAGCAGGGCATCAGCGACATCTACACCCGCTACGAAAAAACCGACGTGCTCGAAAGCGAGCAGACCGTCGCCCTGGGCGCGGGCGGAACGATTGCCGTTACGCCGCAGGAACCGGGCTACCACAAAGTGCGCGTTGCGTCCACCGANAGCGCGGGGCGCGACGTGATTACCGAATACGAATTTTTCGTGACCGGTTCGGGCAAGGTNTCGCTCTATCAGGACGACGCGGCATCCCTGCGGCTGACTCCCGACAAGTCGCAGTACAATCCCGGCGAGACGGCGCATATCCTGCTCGAAAGCCCGCTGCCGCAGGGCAATTACCTGATTACCGTGGAGCGCGAGGGCATTTTTACCGAAGAGATCCGCCATTTTGACGACGCGATCAACGTGATCGACATTCCCGTGGCGCGCAATTACGTGCCCGTGTTCTACGTGTCCGTCGCGTCGTATTCCGTGCGGCAGGGCGAGCCGACGCACAGCTACGGCGAANTCGACCTTGACAAGCCCAAAGGCTATTACGGGGCGACGACGCTGTTCGTCAATCCGCGCGTCAAGTCGTTCAGCGTGGCGGTGGAAAGCGCAAAGCCTTCGTACCGTCCGGGCGAAACGGCNGAGGTGACGCTCGTGGCGACCAAAGGCGGCAAGCCGCTTGCCGGTGCGGAGCTGACCCTGCTCGCGGTGGACCGCGGCGTGCTTGACCTCATCAACTACCATGTCCCCGATCCGATCGCGTTCTTCTACGACCCGTACCAGTTTCCGCTGCGCGTGAAGGGCGGCGATTCGCGCGCGCTCTTAATGGATCCCGTGACCTACGCGGTGAAGAACCTGAGCGGCGGCGACACGGGCGACGACGGAAAGATGGACGAGCGCAGCGACTTCAACCCGACCGCCGTCTTTGAGCCGCACGTGACCACCGACGAGAACGGGCGCGCGACCGTCCGTTTNACGCTCCCCGACACGCTGACGACCTACCGCGTGACGGTGTTCGGCGTGGACGGCGAGCTGCTTGCGTTGCAGGAAGATGAGATTGCCGTGCAGAANCCCATAAACGTGCAGCAGGTGCTGCCGCGGGAACTGCGCGANCGCGACACGGCGGAGCTGGGCGTGCTGCTCACCAACCTTGACGGCGTTTCCCACGACGTGACCGTTTCGCTTGCCCTGCGCGACGGCGACCTGTCCGCGCTTGCGGACGCGGGCGTTGAGCCGCAAGCGGGCGTGGCGGCGGTNGACGGCGCGAACCGCCATACCGTCAGCGTNCCGAGCGGCGCGTCCGTGCCCGTGTACTTTGACCTTGCGGCGCAGAAAGCGGGCGTGGTCACGCTGGAATTCACGGTCGCGAGCGACGTGCTGAANGAACGGCTCGTCTGCCCGCTCAAGATNGACCGCCCGTATCTGTTNGAGACGGTGACGACGGCGGGAAGCGTCCGTGCCGATGAAGCCGACGCGACCGAACGCCTCGTCATTCCGTCGTTCGCGGACGGCGCGCGCGGCGACGTGACCGTAACGCTTGATGCCACGCGGCTCGGCTTGCTCGGCGGCGCGGTGCAGTACCTGTTCGAGTATCCGTTCGGCTGCCTTGAGCAGCAGTCGTCGCGTATGCTGCCGCTGGTCATCTTCGGCGACTATATCGACACGTTCGGCTTGGAAAGCAACGTGACCGACGTGCGGAAATGCGTCCTGTCGCACTTCAAATCATGGAAGGACGTGCAGCATGCGGACGGCGGATTCGGCTACTGGCCCACGTCGCCGCGCTCCAATCGGTTTGTGAGCCTGAGAATCGCGCACCTCTACGCGCTCGCGCTGCGGCGCGGCTACACCCGGCGCGATCTGGCAATCGACGGCGACAAGCTGCTCGCGTTCGTCCGGCAGGANGCGGAACGCGGCGAAAGCGACTATATCCGCGCGTACCGCGCCTACGTGCTCGCGCTCAACGGTGCGCGCGTCGGCGACGGTGTGCTGACCGCGCTCATTGACGGCGAGCGGCAGGACATCGCCGTGCTCGCGCTCGCGGGCTTGGCGGCCTACGAACAGGACGGCAAGGACGCGGCGGTCGCGAAGGCGGCGGCAAAAAAGATCCGCACGTACCTGCGCCCCACCGCGCGCGGCGTGGACATCACCAATCCGCAGTCGCCGCAGGGCGCGTTCGCGTACTACGGCGACATGGCGGAGAACCTCGCGCTCACGCTCCAGCTGTTCACGCTCCTTGACGCGGACGACAGCATGAACACGCGCCTCATCTTTGCGCTGCTGGCAAACCAGCGCGCCGGGTACTGGAAGAACACGGCAACGACGGCGCGCGCCCTCGAAGCGTTCCATACCGTCATCACGGTGAACAACCTTGACAAGACCCGCATAGACGCGCGCGCGCTGCTCGGCGGCGAGACCGTCGCGGAGGGGACGTTCAGCGGCGCGGCGGCAAAGCCCGTCACCGTCACGCTGCCCCTTGGCGGCGACCTGCTGCGCGCACAGCCCAAGGACACCGAGCTGCCCGTGCAGTTCGTGCGGAAAGGCCGTGGCTCGCTCTATTACACCGCGAGCCTGCGCTACGCCATTCCCGGTGAAATGCAGGATGCGCGCGACGAGGGGCTGGGCGTGACCATGCGCCTGTTTGACGGCGTGACGGGCGCGGAGCTTGCCGCGACGGGAAACAGCCCGGTGGTCGCGCTGGAAAGCGGCAAGACGTACAAGGCAAAGATCACGCTGTCCGCTTCCTATGACCGCGCGTTCATCGCCCTGCGCGCTCCCGTTCCGAGCGGCGCGGAAATCCTGGACGCGACGTTCGTGACCACGCCCGACGGCCCTGCCAACGCGAGCGGCCGGGGCGCATACAGCGACGACGTGGACTCGCCGTCCGGGTACGGCTACGGCAGCGACCATTATATGAGCAACCAGGCAATCTACAACAACGAAATCCAGTTCTTCTGGGATTCGTTCGGCAAGGGAACGACGACCGTCGAGTTTTCGTTCCGTGCCGTCCGCCGCGGCGTGTACCCCACGCCCCCCGCCAACGCCGAATGCATGTACGAGCCGGAAATCTTCGGCCGCACGGGCGGAACGCTCTACACGATCCGCTGACGACCCGCGCGCGGACACACACTGCGGACGCTGTTCTACGTGGAATGAGTGCCATTCCACGTGGAATGAGTGCCGGGCGACGTGGAATGAGGCTCGGGTNNNATGGGAGCCGNCNACGTGGAATGAGTGCCGGGCGACATGGAATGAGNCCCGGAAAACGTAGAATGGGAGCCGGGCNACGTGGAATGAGTGCCGGACGACGTGGAATGAGCGTCATTCCACGTGGAATGACTGCCATTCCGTCAGGAATGAAGCAAAATCGTCAGGAACGGTCGCCCCGCGCGGTCAGTCTTTCGTCCGGGTGAAAAAGCGTCCGAGGATGCCCTTGGACTGCAAGATGTTCACGAACGCGGCGGGGTCGCGGCGCTTGAGCTCCTTGGTGAGCGCGCCGCTTTCGTCGGCGGAGATGACCGTGTAGAGGATCGTCTTGTGCGCGCCGCTGTAGCAGCCCGTGCCGTCAATTACCGTGGCGTCGTGGTTCGTCAGCGTCCGCACCGCGTCGTACAGCTCGCCCGGCTTTTCGGTGATGATGAGCATCGTCACTTTCTGGTAGCGGCGGTAGAGCAGGTTCAGCACCTGCGTGGATGCGAACTGGAAGATGATCGAATAGAGCGATGCCTCCCAGCCGAAGAGCATGCCCGCAATGGCGAGGACGCAGACGTTCATCAGCAGGATTTTGTTCCACATGTCCGTGCCTTTGCGCTCGGAGAAGTAAATGGCGATGATGTCCGTGCCGCCGCTCGTCGCGTCGGCGCGCAGGCAGCAGGATATGGCGAAGCCGTTGATGATGCCGCCGAACACCGAGCAGAGCAGGATGTCGTCGGTAAAGGTGATGTCGGGAACGAGGTCGGTGAGGACGGACGAAAGGGCGACCATCAGCAGCGTGTAGAGCGTGAATTTCCTGCCGATGTAACGGAAGCTGACGTAGACCGGCACCGCGTTGAGCGCGAGGTACAGCGGCGCGTAGGGAATGCGCACGGCAAGGTACCGCTCGGCCACGCGCTGGATCAGGAGCGAGATGCCTGAAAAGCCGCCGGGGAACAGCCCCGCCATGCGGACGAACGAATTGAGGTTCACGGAAAAGATTGCGGCCGCAAATACAATCAGCGCGACCCGCTTGACCGGCCGCGGCGTGGGGATAATCGTGGTGATNCTGCTCATGTCAGCAGTATACCAGCAATCGCGGGTTTTGGTAAGGGGCGGGGCGGCTCATGGCACGAACCGCTGCGGCGGGCTGACGACCCAGAACGCCTTGAGCGGCACGTCGCCCGTGTTGGCGAGCGTGTGCGGCGTGCCCGCGCTGAACGACACGCTGTCGCCTTCCGCNAGGTTGTACACGAGGTTTTCGTAGTGCAGCTGCGCCTTTCCCTGCACGATAAAGCCGATTTCGCGTCCCGAATGCCCGTATGAGCCGCGCCGCGTGTGCGAGCCGACGGGAATCTCCACCACGAACGCTTCCATGGCGTGCCGCCCGTCGCNNTCCACGGGCTTGGCGACTTCGCCGTAGGTCACGCCGCCTTCGCNGATGGTCTTGCGCTCGTCCGCGCGGATAACCTGCACGGGGCGTTTGCGGCGGTACTCCGCGAACAGGAATTCGAGGTTGATGTCGAGCACGTCGGCGAGCGTGAGCAGCGTGTCNATGGCGGGGGAGACGCGGTTGCGCTCAATCTGCGAGACGAGGCTTTCGCTCACGCCCGCCCGCTGCGCCACGGCACGGAGCGTCAGTCCCTTGCGCTCGCGGATCATGCGGATTTTTTCGCCAAAGTGGTAGGGGATTCTCTTTTCCGCGCCGTCCGGCGTCAGGATTCTTTTGCGTAGACATCGTTGTTCTGTTTCTCCCTGTTCAGNTCCATGACGAAGCGGATGAACACGTCCTCAAGCGTGCGGTGCGGTCCGGGCAGTCCCATGCGCCTGCGGGTGCGGGCGTTGTCGCGGCGGATAGAATACTGCGTGAAGAAGTCGCGGTAGTCGAGGTTCACGTCGGTCTTGACGTGCTCGCCCAGAAACTGCGACACTTCGTCGCGCCCGATGGCGGGAATGCCTTTTTCGCGCAGGATTGACTTGAGCTTGTTGATCTGCTCGAACGAAATGCCGAACAGGAATTCTTCCATTGCCTGCGCCACTTCGGTTTCGGCNAGCTTTTTCTTGATGAACAGGTTCCANTCGTCGTCCAGCTGGAACGAAATCATGATAAGCTCGCTCGTGCCCATCATCGTGCCGAACGCGGGGGCGAGCGTGCGCCGCGCGTTCCAGACGGCCTGCAACACGGGCGAGATGTCCGCGATGTTCTGGTCGGCGCGGTGTTCCCACAGCAGCAGCAGCGAGAACGCGAGCTGGCGGCGGAAGTCCATGTCCACTTTGTCGTCGCGGATGAGGTTCAGGTACACGTCCTCGGCGAGGAGCAGGAACATCATGGAGACCGTCTCATCCTTGAACGCCTGCCCGATTTTCTTGTCAAGCCCGGCGTTGTTGGACAGCTTGCTGAGCGCGGCGAACGTGTGGATTTTTGCGACGAGGAAGCCTTTGCCGAGCGTCGCCTTTGACGGCAGCTGCAACGTGTTGTCGCCGTCCTTGGTGTGCGTGATGAGCGATTCGATGAGTGCCTGCGGCGTGCGCACGTCTGCGGTGAGGTTGGCGCGCTCCAGCAGCGACGGGAAGCCCGCGAGCGACTTTGCCAGGTCCTCAAGGCGCGTCATGCGGCCGGCGACGTTGTTCAGCAGGTCGGGCGCGACGATGACGAGCTGGCGGGTCAGTTCGTCCACCAGTTCTTTCTGTCTCTGCGTGAGGACGACGATGCCCATTTCATACGCGCGCTGCTCCGGCTGTTCGGTGTCGAAAAACGTGTCGATGGGGATGCTTTCAAAAGCGGTCTTTTCTTCGGTACTCATAGTGATGCCGTGTTCCAGTATAGCACAGGTTTGGTTAATTTCAAATTTATTTTTGCCGATAATCACCGTATGAGAAAGGCGATAGGTATGTGCGTGGGCGCGATTTTTTGCGCGGCGGGGGTGTCTGCGGTCGATTTGACGGTCGGCGCGGACGACGTGAGGATTATCCGTGAGTCCGGGACGAATTTTGCCAATGCGACCGGCTATCACCTGTTCATCAGGAAAAAGGCGGACATCGAATCCGTCCTGCTGACCGAGACGACCCGTGATCCCGACGGCGCGAGCGACAANTACGCCTACCGCGCGGGCGCGTACAATGCCGTGAACGGCGACGAGATCCGCTACCTTGACGGCAAGCCGCTCGTCTCNCCAAGNGCGCGGTACAGCCTCATCGATTCCACGCCTGAGCCGGACGCGGAATTCGGGCAGGCGTTNCATATCTACATTCCGGCGGAAATCCACTACGGCTATCCTTGGACGCGCAACGGCACGGTGCATATTGACCGCGGCACGTTCGTCAATATCCGCGCGTTCTCCCAAAAATATGCGGACTACGACGGCGGCGAATANTATGACAATCCGTTNATGTTCGATNTGGTTGCGGGCAAGCCGCCCGTGCTGAGCGACGATTACAATCCTGCGGCGGCGATNACNTTTGCCGACATCGCGCGGCTGACGGGCGGGCAGATGGTCTGGTCAAAAGGCCCGGAGACGCTGGTGGACGACGTGACCGATTCGCTTGCGCGCGTCGAGTCCAAGATTGTTGACGTGGTGTTCGCCATTGACGCGACGGGCAGCATGAAGGACGACATTCAGAAACTGCGCGACGAATGGATTCCGCAGTTGGAGCAGTCGCTCGGCGAGTACGACGACTGGCGGGTCGGGCTGCTGCTGTACCGCGACTACGGCGATTCGTTCGATTACCGGGGGCTGCCGGTGCGGTGGTTCGATTTTACCCGCGACNTGGACGAATTCGCCCGGGATCTGAACGCGTTTACCGTGCGGGGCAATGAGGGCGGCGACACTCCCGAAGCGGTGTACGAGGCACTCGCGGCTTCCATTGAATGGTACGACTGGCGGCCGGGCGCGGAAAAGAAAATCCTNCTGCTTGGCGACGCTGAGCCGCACCCCCGACCGCGCGCGAGCGGGCAGTACACCAAAGAGCGCGTNNTGGACGGCGCGCGCGCAAACGGCATCGTCATCGACACGCTCATCGTGCCCGACGACAAAAAACGCGACGCAAAGTAAGCCACGGAAAAAAACGCCCGCCGAAAAACGGCGGGCGTTTTGTATCCGTGTCGCTCCTGTTTAGGATTCGCTGTCATCGATTTCGGCAGATTCGGCGGCTTGCAGTGCGGCTTCCGCTTCCTGTGCCTGCCGCATCAGGGCTTCAAGTTCGGCGGCTTTCAGCTGNTCTTCCTGCTCGGCTTTTGCCNGGTTCTTGGCGTTGATTGCGGCGAGTTTGTCATCGGGGATTTTCGCCAGCTCAAGCTGCGCCAGTTTCTGGTAGGAGGCGGGGAACGTGCCGATCGGGTAGTTCGCGTACAGCTCGATGATTTCCTGAAGCACGGGCGCGGCGGCCTCGTAGTTCTTTCGCTTCATATANAAGTGCGCGATTTCGTAGCGGGCTTCGATGTAGAGCGCGGGATCGCTGCCGTANCGGTCAACGACGGCGGTAAAGTAGGCGAGCGCTTCCTTGTTGCGGTTCTTTTCATACGCTTCCTGTCCGCGCTGNATCAGTTCTTTTGCCGAGGCATCGTCGGGAATCACCGTGTTCGTGGTACAGGCGGCGAGCGCGAGCAGTGCGGCTGCCAAAACAATCTGTGCAAGGTATTTCATGGCTTCAGTCTACCACGGAACGGCGTTTTGTGCTATAGTGTCTTGATGAAACTCACGTTGACGGGAACAGGAACGAGCCACGGCGTGCCGGTCATCGGGTGCAGGTGCAATGTCTGCACGTCCGCCGACCCGCGTGACAACCGGCTGCGTTGCGGCGCATACCTCACGCACGGCACGACGGCGGTTGCCGTGGACGTGGGACCTGAATTCCGCTTGCAGGCGTTGCGATTCGGCATTACGCGGCTGGATGCGGTGCTGCTCACGCACAGCCATGCCGACCACCTGCACGGNCTGGACGACCTGCGCGTTTTCAGCCATACCAAGCCGTGCCGCTATGACGCGCGCGCCTACCCTGAGACGGCGGGCAGCGGTCTGCCGATTTACGCGAACGCGCAGACGCTGGACGACATCCGCTTCCGCTTTGCCTATCTTTTTGCCGTCCATAAAGAGGGCGGCGGCGTGGCAAAACTCGACTTCCGCGACTGCGGGACAGAGCCGTTTACTTTGGGCGACGTGCGCGTGCTTCCCGTCCCGTTGCGGCACGGGCATACGGACACGACGGGCTGGCTTTTTTCCTGTAGGGAGCGGGGNAGGGNGCNNCACATCGCCTANCTGACCGATTGCAGNGAGATTCCTGCCGCATCGTTCNCGCTCATTGCCCGGAACGCCCGCGNNCNCGACCATNTGGTGATAGACGGACTGCGCGAGCGGCCGCATTCCACGCATTTCAGNTTTGCGCAGGCNCTTGCGGCGGCGGACAAGATCGGNGCGCGGCACACNTGGCTCACGCANGTCAACCACGATATGCTGCACACGGAAATTCAGGCGTACATNGACGGCATGNTGCCGCGCTTTCCGCGNCTGCGCGCAATCGTTCGTTCCGGCGGCAGCGTCGCGCCCGCATACGACGGTCTGGAATTGGATACCGCCACTTGACACGCGGCNGGGCTTTCTATAAAATAGAGAAACTCACGAAGCATTTTTTAAGGTAGGTAGCGATATGTCAAGAAGCTGTGATGTCTGCGGAAAAGGTACGATGAGCGGAAACAAGGTCAGCAAGTCATACAACCATACGCGCCGCACGTGGCGGCCGAATCTTCTGAAAGTGAAGACCGAAGTCGGCGGCACGACGGCGACGATNAACGTGTGTACNCGCTGTCTGCGCAGCGGGTTCGTCACNAAGAAAATCAACGTAACGCCGGCAAACGCGGGTGCGCCCAAGGCGAACTAATCGTCCTGCGTCACAAANAGGCTGATCTCNGCGGTCAGCCTTTTTTCNTTTTAAAGCCCCGTGNCCNAAGCCTTGACTTGCGCCGGTCTTTCGGTACAATGGAACTATCTTTTTANNATANAAGAGGACTGTATGAAAAAGATTACGGGCATTGTTTTGGCGGCAGCCGTCGTGCTTTTTGCGGCGGGNTGTCAGAAAAANGCGGCGGGCGGCGCGCTCACGGTCGGCATTATCCAGCTGGTGGAGCATCCGGCACTTGACGCGGCATGCAAGGGCTTTATCGACGGGCTTGCGGAAGCGGGCTACAAGGACGGCGAGAGCATCATCATCGATTATCAGAACGCGCAGGGCGAACAGGCGAACTGCGTGACGATCGCCAACAAATTCGTGAACGACAAGGACGACCTGATTCTGGCGATTGCGACCCCGGCGGCGCAGGCAGTGGCGCAGCTCACCAGCGAAATTCCTATCCTGATTACGGCGGTCACCGATCCCGTCACGGCGAACCTCGTGGAGACGAACGAGCGGCCGGGCAAGAACGTGACGGGCACGAGCGACCTGACCCCGGTTGCCGCGCAGATTGACCTGCTCAGGACGATTCTGCCGGACGCGCGGACGGTGGGGCTGATGTACTGTTCGAGCGAGCAGAACAGCGTGTTCCAGATTCAGCTGGCAAAAGACGCGTGCGACAAGGCGGGCTTGCGCTATGTGGAAGGCTCGGTCTCCAACAGCAACGAAATCCAGCAGGTGACGCAGAGCCTCGTGGGCAAGGTGGACGCGATTTATATTCCCACCGACAACATGCTCGCCGCCGGAATGCCGCTCGTGGCGCAGGTGGCGAACGAGAACAGGATTCCCACGGTTGTGGGCGAGAACGGCATGGTACAGAGCGGCGGCATGGTGACCTACGGCATCAACTACTATGAGCTGGGCAAGCAGACCGCCGCACAGGCAGTGCAGATCCTGCGCGACGGCGCGTCTCCCGCCGACATGCCGATTGAGTACCTTGAGCGGTGCGACCTTGCCGTCAACGAGGATTCGCTTGCCGCCGTTGGCGTGACGCTGCCGGAACTGTAACCGGCGGAAATCAGCACGACGCAACGAACAGACCGCCCGCACGACGCGGGCGGTTTTTGTGCGCTCGGTTTGCACGGCGGGGGCATCTGTGGTATAATCGGCGTATGAATGTTTTGCTTGCGATGCAGGGCGCGGTGGCGCAGGGTGTCCTGTGGGGGATTATGACGGTGGGCGTTTTCATGACGTTCCGCATCCTGAACATTGCCGACATGACGTGCGACGGGTCGTTTGCGCTCGGCGGTTCGGCCTGCGCGGTGCTCATCGTGCGCGGGGTCAGCCCGCTTGCCGCGCTCGCCGTGTCGTTCTTTGCGGGGACGCTTGCGGGGCTGGCGACGGGATTCCTGCACACCAAGCTCAAGATACACGAGATTCTTGCGGGCATCCTCTCCATGATCGCGCTGTATTCTATAAATATCCGCGTGATGGGCAGGGCGAACACGCCGCTTTTGGGCGTGTCCACGCTGATGACCCGCTTGCAGGGGGCGGCGCGCCTTGGCCTCAACCAGACGTCGCTCGTTATTGGGGTGGCGTTCTGCGCGGTGATCGTCGCCGTGCTGTACTGGTTTTTGGGGACGGAGATCGGGTCGAGCCTGCGGGCGACGGGCAACAACCCGCGCATGGTGCGCGCGCTCGGCGTGAACACCGACACGATGAAAATCTTGGGCCTCATGCTCAGCAACGGGCTGATCGCGCTCAGCGGCGCGCTGGTGGCGCAGAGCCAGGGCTATGCCGACGTGGGCATGGGGACGGGCACGATCGTGGTAGGGCTTGCGTCCATTATCCTCGGCGAGGTGCTGTTCGGGTTCTTCGGGCGGTTCCTGCCGTTCTGGTTCACGCTCGTCGCGGTCGTCCTCGGCTCGGTGGTGTACCGCATCATCATCGCGATCGTCCTGCAGCTGGGGCTGAAGTCCACCGACCTCAAGCTGCTCACGGCGGTGATCGTCGCGCTCGCGCTCGCCATTCCCGTCATCAGGGCGTGGCTCTCCCGCGCGTTCCTGCGCCGCCGCAAGNCTGGCAGGGAGGAAGCCCGTGCTTAGCATTTCGCACCTTTCCAAGACGTTCAACGCGGGCACGATCACCGAGAAGAAAGCCCTGCGCGACATCAGCCTGACGATTGAGGACGGCGACTTTATCACGGTCATCGGCGGCAACGGCGCGGGCAAGTCCACGCTGCTCAACCTGATAGCGGGCGTGCATCCGTGCGACACCGGCACGATCGAGCTGAACGGGATTGACCTGACCGACATGCCCGAACACCGCCGCGCCCGCTACCTCGGCCGCGTGTTCCAGGACCCGATGATGGGTACGGCGGGCAACATGGAGATTGAGGAGAACCTTGCCATGGCGCTGCGGCGCGGCAAACGGCGCACGCTCGGCTGGGGCATCCGCGCCCGGGAGCGCGAGCGTTACCGCGAGCAGCTCGCCCTGCTTGACCTCGGCCTTGAGGACCGGCTGAAAAGCAAGGTGGGGCTTTTGAGCGGCGGGCAGCGGCAGGCACTCACGCTGCTCATGGCCACCTTGCAGAAGCCCGACCTGCTCCTGCTGGACGAGCATACCGCCGCGCTCGACCCCAAGACCGCGCAGAAAGTCCTTGACCTGACGCGGCAGTTCGTGGAGAAGGACCGGCTGACCGCGTTCATGGTGACGCACAACATGCGCCACGCGATCCAGTACGGCAACCGNCTGATCATGATGCTTGAGGGGCGCGTCGTCTTTGACGTGCGCGGCGAGGACAAGCGGCGNTTGCAGGTGCAGGACCTGATGGAGAAATTCCAGAGCGCAAAAGGCGACTCCCTGAGCGACCGTATGCTGCTGAACTGATGCGTTGTCCGCTGTTTTCAAGCAGCGNACCTAATAGCAACGACTGATAGTGTGTTTTGTGCTTTCCTCGCCGCTATCGATGGAGGGGNGTGCCGNGGTTGTGNTTTGGNNCGCNATAGCGTATACTGAAACCGTGGAGGCATCATGTTTTCTGATTCGGGGTTCGACATGCGCAACGTGCTCGAATGGAGTCCGCGNTTTGACATAGGGATTCCCGNGATTGACGATCAGCACAAGCGGCTCGTCGGGCTGTGCAACCGGCTGCACCGGGGGCTTATGCAGAACGGCGCGGAGACGACNTGGAGCGACAGCCTCGCGCAGGCAATCCGCGAGTGCTACGATTATGTGCTGCTGCANTTCAAGACNGAGGAGACGCTCATGCGGGCGGCGGGCTATCCCGANTATCCCGACCACAAGCGCGAGCATGACATGTTCCGGAAGAAAGTCCTGTCGCTGGCGAACGAATTTGAGACTTCGACGATNGGNANGGCGTACAAATTCGTCAGGTTNCTGTATGACTGGGTGTTNACCCACATNGCGCACGAGGACAAGCTGTTCGTCAAGAGCGTCCTCGACTACTACCGGCGGACGCGGACTGCCGTTGCTGCGGGNGCGGCTAAAACGCCCTGACCGCGCGNACGCAACCACTGCCGAACTTGCCGTCGTAGTCCTGCTGGCTGTCGCTGAATCTCTGACACCATGCGACGTTATAACGGTATTGCGACGACGACCAGTGCCATGCATCGCTGGCAATCTTTCCACTTTTCCGAAGATTCTCATATAGCAAATGCAGCTCAAGTTTGCTCGGNAGATACCATTCGNCNGCTTTTGTNGTNTTNGTNGNNTAGNNNGCGCACGCATANGCCGCGCAGTTCGATAATGTGAGCGGGGCATCATGCGTACCGTCCACGATATGGACGGTATTGAGTTTTCCCGCTCCCAAGTCATCCGTCGTTCGTATGTGACACCACATTTTGTGTCCGCACGGACACCACGGAATGCTTCCCACTTCTTCAGGCGCGCATTCCAGATAATGGCAGATGACGGGGCTTGCGTCGTCCGAATCCTGAACGGGAAATCCTGCCTCGGAATAATAGAACACGATGCCGCCGCTCGGACCTTTGTCGCCGATTTCGTAGTGTTCCGCCGCCGCGCTCTGTGCAGCCGCGCCCGCGCATACAAGCGCGAACGCGGCAATGGCGATGATTGTTTTCTTTTTCATGGTCATGGTTTGCTCCTGTTTACTCTTTTGCGCCCGCCGCCGTGAGCAACGTTATCACGTCTGTTGCTTCGTTTTCTTCCGCATACATCAGCGCGGTCTTGCCGTCATTGTCCCGTGCGTTTACGTCCACACCGGCCGCTATGAGCAGTTTCGCCACGTCCGGCGAGTTGTTATCCGCCGCAATCATCAATGTTGTGCCGCTATCCCACAGTGCGTTCACGTCCGCACCCGCCTCGATGAGCAGTTGTGCTACGTCCACCGCGTTGTTCCCCGCCGCAAACATGAGGGGTGTGCCGTCGTGCTTTTCCGTTGCGTTCACGTCCGCGCCCGCTTCTATCAGCAGTTTCGCCGCGTCTGGCGCATCCTTCCGTGCCGCAAACATGAGCGCAGTCTCACCGTCATTGTTCGTTGCGTTCACGTCCGCGTCGGCCGCTATCAGCATCTTTGCTGTGTCTGCCGCGTCGTTCCATGCCGCAATCATGAGCGCAGTCCAGCCGTCATCGTTTTTTGCGTTTACGTCCGCGCCCGCCGCTATGAGCAATCGCGTCGTGTCCGTCGCGTCATATGTCGCCGCTTGCATGATTGCCGTCTCGCCGCTTATCTTCCTCCTTGCGTGTACGTCTGCGCCAGCGGCAATGAGCAGCTTCATCGTGTCCGCCGCGTTATGCTTTGCCGCAACCATGAGCGCGGTCTGTTCGTATTGGTCCTTGGCGTTCACGTCTGCATTTGCCTTTATGAGCAGGTTCGCTACGTCCGTCGCGTTGTTCTCTGCCGCAACCATGAGTGCGGTCCAGCCGTTATTGTGCTTTGCGTTCACGTCCGCCTTTGCTTTTATGAGCAGTTTCGCCGTATCCGCCGCGTTATGCTTTGCCGTAATCATGAGCGCGGTCCAATTGGTCCAGCTCCTTGCATTCACATCCGCCTTTGCTTTTATGAGCAATCGCGCTGTCTCTGCCGCGTTATACTCTGCCGCAACCATGAGCGCGGTCCAGTCGTCACTGCGCTTTGCGTCCACGTCCGCCTTTGCTTTTATGAGCAGTTTCGCCGTATCTGCCGCGTTATGCTTTGCCGCGAGCATGAGTGCGGTCTGTTTGTATCTGTTTTTGGCGTTTACGTCCGCCTTTGCCTTTATGAGCAATTTCGTCGTATCTGCCGCGTTATTCTCTGCCGCAACCATGAGTGCGGTGTCGCCGTTATAGTTCTTCGTATTTACGTCCGCGTCCGCCTTGATGAGCCGCGCCACTTCTTTGGCGTTATTGCTCGCTGCCGCCTCCTTGAGTGCGTCCGACTTTGAATCCGCTTGCGCACAAACCGCCGCTACACACAGCGCGAGCACGGCGATGGCCGCCAGTGTTTTCGTCATTACGCTTTTCATCTGTTTTCTCCTATTTTTCCGTTTCTGCTCCGGCGGCTTTGAGCAGTTCTATCACGTCTGTTGCGTCATTTTCTTCTGCATACCTGAGCACGGGCGCGCCGCGTTTGTCCTTTGCGTTTACGTCCGCGCCTGCCGCTATGAGCAGTTTCACTACGTCCACCGAGTTGGTATGTGCCGCCCACATGAGCGTGGTCCAACCTGTATCGCTCCGTGCGTTCACGTCCGCGTCGGCCGCTATGAGCAGTTTCGCCACGTCCGTAGCGTTATTCATTGCCGTACATATGAGCGCGGTCGTGTCCGAATCGTCCGTTGCGTTCACGTCCGCTCCGGCTTCTATGAGCAGTTTCGCTATGTCTGCCGTTCTTCTCAATGCCGACACCATGAGTGCCGTCATGCCTTCATTGCCCTTTGTGTTCACGTCCGCGCCCGCTTCTATCAGCAGTTTGACAATATCCGTCACATCGTGTTTTGCAGCCCATATCAGCGCGGTATAGCCGTCGTTGTCCCGTGCGTTTACGTCCGCCCCCGCCTCGACGAGCAGTTTCGCCGCGTCCGGCGCGTTGTACCATGCCGTCCGCATGAGCGCAGTCACGCCGTTGCTGTCCTTCGCGTTCACATCCGCGCCCGCCTCGATGAGCAGTTTAGCCACGTCCGGCGCGTTATTCCATGCCGTCCGCATGAGCGCGGTTTCGCCGTTGCTGTCCTTCGCGTTTACGTCCGCGCCTGCTTCTATCAGCAGTTCGGCAATGTCCGTCACATCGTGTTTTGCAGCCCACATCAGCGCAGTCTTGCCGTCGTTGTCCGTTGTGTTCACGTCCGCATCCGCCGCGAGCAGAAGCCGTACTGCGTCCACGGCATTGCGATCTGCCGCATACATGAGCGCGGTATGACCGGCGTCGTCCTTCACGTTCACGTCCGCGCCCGCTTTGATGATCCGCGCGGTGTATGAGGCATTGTACCCCGCTGCGTACATCAGCGCGGTATAGCCGTACTTGGTCTGTGCGTTCACGTCTGCGCCCGCTTTGATGAGCCGCGCCACTTTCTTGGTGTTCTTTTTCATTGCCGCTTCTATGAGCGCGTCCGACTTTTCGTCCACGTCCGTTTTTTTGCACGATACAGCCAGCGCGCACAGCGCGAGCGCGGAAATGGCGATGATTGTTTTCTGTTTCATGGTCATGTTTTGCTCCTTGTCGCCGTTTTCTCTGCGGTATGATAGCACGGGCGGCGGCGGGGTGTCAAAGCGCGATTTCGGGAACGAATCTAGCGCACCAAATTCGTTCCCGTCGAATGCTGCGGACGAATTTCAGCCTGTTGCTGAGTCCGCGTCAATTGCTGTGGACGAATTTCAGGCAGTTGATACGTTCCCGCCAATTGCTGCGGACGAATTTTAGGCAGTTGATACGTCCGCGTCGATTACTGAGAACAAATTTCACCCTGTTGCTGAGTCCGCGTCAATTGCTGTGAAGGAATTTCATCCCGTTGATACGTTCCCGTCAATTGCTGTGGACGAATTTCAGCCCGTTGATTCATTCCCGCCAATTGCTGTGGACGAATTTCAGGCAGTTGATACGTCCGCGTCGATTACTGAGAACAAATTTCACCCTGTTGCTGTGTTCGCGTCAATTGCTGTGGACGAATTGCACCCCGTGCCGGCGTTCCCGTCTGGTGCGGGCGTTGAAAAAGCGGCGGAAAACGTGTATCATGCGGGATAGGTATTCGGCACGGGGATGACGGAGCGTTCCCTGCCGGGCGACAGGAGTTTTTATGGCAGACACAATGCGCGCGCTGGAGAAGAATCCGGCGTGGAAAGGCCGGCGCGGGCCGGTCGTCCTCGTCATCATGGACGGGGTGGGCTACGGTAAGTTTGAGGAGGGGGACGCGGTAAAGGCTTCCCGCATGAAGTATCTGGACTGGTTCACGGCGAACTGCCCGCACACGCGGCTCAAGGCGCACGGGACGGCGGTGGGGCTGCCGAGCGACGACGACATGGGCAACTCCGAGGTGGGGCACAACGCGATGGGCTGCGGGCGCGTGTTCGCGCAGGGGGCGAAGCTCGTGGGGCAGTCGATCGAAAGCGGCGCGATGTTTGAGGGCGCGACCTGGCAGAAGCTCGTGGCGAACGTGAACGCAAAGGGCGCGACGCTGCACTTCATCGGCCTGGTGTCCGACGGCAACGTCCACTCGCATATCGACCACCTGAAAGCGATGGTTACGCGGGCGGCACAGGACGGCGTGAAGAGGATTCGCGTGCACGCGCTGCTTGACGGCCGCGACGTTGACCCCACGTCCGCGCTCGACTATATCACGCCGCTTGAGGAATTCCTTGCGGGATTCTCCGGCTGCGACTACCGGATTGCGTCCGGCGGCGGGCGCATGTACCTGACGATGGACCGCTACAACGCGGACTGGAGCATGGTGGAGCGCGGCTGGAAGGCGCACGTTTTGGGCGAGGGTCGGCAGTTTGCGAGCGCGACTGAGGCGATCGAGACGTACCGCGCGGAAGTGCCGGGGCTGCTCGACCAGGACATGCACGAATTCGTCGTCGCGGAGGGCGGCAAGCCGGTCGGCACGATTGACGACGGCGACAGCGTGATTTACTTCAATTTCCGCGGCGACCGCGCGCTTGAGATGACTAGGGCGTTCGAGACCCCGGCGGGCGGCGACCTGCCGTTCGAGCGCGGTCGCGTTCCGGCGGTGGAGTACGCGGGCATGATGGAGTACGACGGCGACGCGCACGTTCCCGCGCAGTACCTCGTGAACCCGCCGAGCATTGACCGCACGATGGGCGAGTACCTCACCAAAAGCGGCGTGCGCCTGCTCGCAATCTCCGAGACGCAGAAATACGGGCACGTGACCTATTTCTTCAACGGCAACCGGCAGGGCAAGTTCGACGAGAAACTGGAGGACTACATCGAAGTGCCGAGCGACGTTGTGCCGTTCGAGCAGCGTCCCTGGATGCAGTGCGCGGAAATCACGGACAAGGTGATCGAGGCGATCAAGAGCGGCAAGTACGACCATATCCGCCTGAATTTCCCGAACGGCGACATGGTGGGGCATACGGGCGTGTTCAACGCGGTCGTCTGTTCAATGGAGGGCATGGACTTGCAACTCGGTCGGCTCAAGGCGGCAATTGACGAGGCGGGCGGCATCCTGTGCCTCACCGCCGACCACGGCAACAGCGACGACATGTACGAGCACGCCAAGGACGGCAGCGTCAAGACGGACAAGGCGACCGGCGAGCCGAAGGCAAAGACGAGCCACAGCCTGAACCCCGTGCCGGGCATCATCTACGACCCCGAATATCAGGGCGAGTACGACCGCACGAAACTCGCCGACGGGCTGGGCATCTCCAGCTGGCCGGCAACGCTCATGCAGCTGATGGGCTACGTTCCCCCGACGGACTACGACAAGAGCATGCTGATCATGCAGTAGATGAAAAAACAGCCGCCTGCGGAAAGCAGGCGGCTGTTTTTTGCGCGTAGGGAATCCTCACGTCTCAATCATTCCCCGCAGCAGCTCCGCCATGCCCGTCGCGAATGCCCGGTGCGCGTCCGGGGTAAAATGGCAGCCGTCCGCGCCCAGCTCGTGCACGACCGCATTCGTGTCGAACAGCGGGATATGCTCCGCGCGGGCGAGGTCGGCCACTTCCTGCGCGCACAGCCGCGAGTGCGCAATGGCATCGTGCGAGAATTCGGTGTCGCTTTCTATGCCGTCGCGCAATATGACCGGCGTGGCAAGCACCGTCGCCGTCGCGGGCGAAATCGTGTGCGTTGCCGCCAGCAGCGCGCGCAGGTTTTTCGCCGTGTCGCCCGGTTGCCAGCCGTTCGCCGCCTTCAGGTCGTTCGTGCCGAGCATCAGCACCACGATGTCCACGGGCAGCTGCGCGAACAGGACGGACGGGAACAGTTCCTGCGCGTTCGCATTGAAGCATTTGTTGCGTCTTTTCAGCCCGCTCTCACAGCCGCACAGTCCGAATTCCAGAATCCGCGCCCGCGTTCCGAGCCGCTCCTGCACGATGCCCGTCCACCGCACATCCTCATCATACCGGCACAGCCCCGCCACCCCCGGAACGTACCCCCACGTGTTCGAGTCCCCAAAACAAACAATGCGCTTCATGCGACCAGTATAGCCGTCCGCCGTCGGCAAGGTCAAGGCGGGGGACGGCTCCTGCTGTCAAAGGACTTTCACGTCAGTGGCGTTGCCGTTCTTTGTCCGCGTGTCTTCCCCATTCGGATTCGGCTCTTTGACAACGAGGAAATCAACGCGGCTTCCTATGTCAAGCTCCGCGTCTTTGCATTCGTCGTTCATTTCTTTCATGTAGAAGAAGTAATCACCGCTCCCATCATCTGCGGTAATGATGCAGTAATTATGAATGCGCCGTTTTATGCTGCCTTCTTTGCGTTTGCCGACTTCCTTTTGCTTCTGCGCACGTTTTTCGACGAAATAAGTCTGCTTGTCATCGGCGACGGAAACGGTAAAGGTGTCCATGTCTTCGACCATTTCACGGGCTGTTTTGTAGCCGTAGTCTTTCACATTGAAATCTGACTTGAGGGCATACACCGAGTTGTACATCCGTGCAAGAAGCACGCGCTCCGTATTTTTATACGGCGGGGTCGAATCAAAAGCCTTCTCAAGGAACTTCTCAAGCGAGTACTCCTCGACACCATCGCCATCGCTCTGCTCATCGGGTTGAAGAAGTATGTTGTCATCATTCTCCTCCAAACCCTCAAAATAGGTGAACTCGTTGCAGGCCTTGACCCAAATCGGGCTGCATTTCTGCTTGTCCCCGATTCCGATGACGCGCTTGCCCAGCTCGCGCAGGTGCAGCGCAAGGGAATAGTAGCCGTTGTCGGAAGCGACCAGCACGAAAATGTCGATGTCGGCATGGTTTATCGCCATTTCAATCGCATCCATCATGATAGCCTTGTCCACCGCCTGCCCCTGGTTGTGGTGAAACTGCTGGATTGCGACAATCGGCATTTCGGAAAGCTGCGTTTTCCAGGATTTTGTGCTATCTACCGACCAGTCGGCATACGCGCGCTGAAAGATGATGTCGCCCTTTTTTGACAGGAACGATATGATTCCCGGCATTTTTGTGGCGGGAACGTTCTCCGCGTCAAAGAAAATTGCTATTTTGCTCATATATTGTCTCCTATAAAAAGGCAAAAAGAAAGTTGCAACTTTTTTTCTTGCCTTTTTATGCCACTTCGTAATGAAATGAGAAGTGGCATTTGATATGCAAGTTTCCAACGGAAACTTGACATGATAAAAGTGCCGCGCCATTTGTGCGGTGCTTTTATCATATCTCCTTATCTTGTACAAAAAGCGCAAGCGTGTGAGTACCTCGCCCATGCGCTTGCACTGCATTCCCGCACTACGGACTTACCGAATTGCGGGAATGTCGCTCGTCGGTGGTTCACTTGTCCGAGGTGTAAGTCGCCGCGGTCCAAGTGCTCCCGTCTTTTCCGATTATTGTTTTGCCGGGTAATCCGTCTGCATACGTATTATCCGATTGAGATCTATATATTCTTTCCCACTCCGTTTTCGTGCCGCCATAGGTCACGGTCATGAGGTTTTCGCAGTTTAAGAACGCCCATGTTTCGATTTTTGTCACGCTGTCGGGTATCGTCACGTCCGTAAGTTTTGTACAGCTTTTGAACGCCCAGCTTCCAATAGTCGTCACGCCATCGGGTATCGTCACGCTTGCGAGGCTCGTGCATCTGGTGAACGCGGAGCTCCCGATTTCCGTCACGCCTTTGCCTATCGTCACGTTCGTAAGTCTTGTACATCCCCAAAACGCATCGTCCTCAATTTTCGACACGCCTTTGCCTATCGTCACGCTTGCAAGGCTCGTGCATTCAAAGAATGCTCGCATCCCGATATACGTCACGCTGTCGGGAATTGTCATGTCTGTGAGGTTCGTGCATTTCTCGAATGCATAGTTCCCAATCCTCGTTACGGTATTGGGGATAGTCACGCCCGTAAGGCTCGTGCAGTCATGGAACGCAGAGCCTACAATGCTTGTTATGCCTTCCGGGATTTCGATGATACCATCTGTAGGAAGTTTCTCCGCGACATAGCCGCTTACATACCCGTTGCCCACCTTAAGGTAGTCGGGGATTTTTGTCCACTTTGCCGTAAGCCTGATGTTGCTCGTTATGGGCGTGCCAAAGTCGAACTCCTCATCGCTTCCGTCCGCATACCAGCCCCTGAACAGGAAGCCTTCTAGGTACGGGTCGTTCTCAGGCTTTTTTACAAAGCCTCCCTTGGTGACAGATTCTTGCGACACAGCCCAGTCGCTTCCGTTATTCTTGTCGAATATCACCGTGCACTTGTTGTTATCGACAGGCTTCTCTGGTTCCTGCTCAGTCCCGCCGCCTTGGCTTCCGTCATTGCTGCACGAGGTGAACACTCCCGCTATGAGCATGAGTGCCATCACCGTATACCGTGTGATCCTTGACCATTTCTTCAACATGGTTAAACTCCTTTGCGCTTTATGTCCGCCGACAATTATTTTTACGCGGAACGTCCGCGCGTTTTTCTGTGCGCTCTCTCCGTTTTACCCGGGCACTACTGTCTGTGGGTAAGATGCCAGCCGCCTCCCTCCGGGCACTCATAGACGGTCAGGGCGATGCCCCGCGCCGCTTCAGAGCCTGTCCGCGCCTTTTCGGCATCCTCTCGCGTGGCATAGAGCCGTTTGCTCTTTCCGTGCGAATCCAGGCAAAGGCATGCGTACTCCTTGAACGTCACGCGGCTTTCCTGCGGCGCAAGATGCCAATTCCCGCACCGCCCGCACCGGTAAGGGTAGAGGCTCATGCCCCGCTCGCGCCGCTCATAGTCTGCGGATTCCTGCGCCTCCGATTCGGTCATAAAAACCGACAGGGGATTTCCCGATTTGCCGAAACACGTGTCGCTCTTCATCACGCATCCGCTCCCGCGTCCGCAGTGCCGCTCTTCTTCTTTCCGCCCAGTACTTCCTGCTTGAAGTGGTCAATCTCCGTATTCGCGTAGTCGATGAACGAGGCGTAGGCTTCTTCGCCCTCAAGCAGGGCATGGGCGTTCACGTGCAGCACGAGCATCTTGTACGCCTCGTCGCTCGCAATCCGCGCCGCTTTCAATGCGCCCGCCGTCTTTGCCGACCGTTCGTCCGTCCTTTGCCCGGTGAGTTCGCGCACATCTTCGTTCGCGGCTTTCAGCTTTTCCACGAACGCCGTGAGCGAAAGTGTCTTTACCTGCTTCGCGAATTTGCCCTCCAAGTCCTGAATGAAGTTGACGAGCAGCCCCGTCTCCTTGTCCATTTGCGCCTGCACGTCAATCTTGTAGTCCTTGACGTGCTGTTGCAAAACTTTTGCCGCCTCCGCGAGCGACTCCACCGGGAATCCCGCGTAGCCCGCCACGGCTTTTTTGTAGCCCGCGTACAATTGGTCGCGCAATCTGTCCGCCGCCGCGATCTTGTCCGTGGTCAGGCTCTTGGCGGAGACCTGCAAGTTCTCGTCCTCCGCCTGCACTGCCGCCCGAAGTGCCGCAACCTGCGCCTTGCACTTTTCGGCGACGGCGGAGTCCTTCTCCGCCCGCTCCGCCATGTTCGACACGAACATGAAGTGCGCCGCATTGTTCATGCCGCCCACATACACCGTCTGGATTTCTTTCATAGGAATCCTCCTTTGTGCTGATATGATGCCGCCGCATACGCGGCGGTCGTTTCCGGGTTAGTTTGGACGTGCGCGGAGAATCCTGCGGACTCATTCCGTGCGCCAAATTCGCACCTGTCGAGTGCTGACAGGGCATCTTGTGCGCCAAATGTGTGCTTGTTAAATGCTGAGAAAGAATCTTGCGCACCAAATTCGCACTTGTCGGTTGCTGGCAAGGAATTTGGCGCGCAAAATTCGTACTTGTCGAGTGCTGAGAGGGAATTTGTTGCACCAAATTCGTACTTGTCGAATGCTGACAAGGAATTTTGTGCGCCAAATTTGTATTTGTTGAGTGCTGAGAAGGAATTTGTTGCGCCAAATTCGTACTTGTCGAATGCTGGGAAGGAATTTGTTGCACCAAATTCGTGCTTGTTGACTGCTGAGAGGAAATTTTGCGCACCAAATGCGCACTTGTCGGGATACGAAAGCCCGTCAGCAACGGCTTTGCGGGGTCTTGGGGCGGCAGCCCCAAGCGGTGCTGGGGAAGGTGGGAGGTTTGGAGGGAGGAAACCCCCGCTTCCGAGTAGAGGGGGTTCCTCC
>JAAVAM010000029.1 GCA_014804085.1 Treponema sp.
CTCGACATTGAGCAACGTTTGCTCGACATTGAGCAACGTTTGCTCGACATTGAGCAACGTTTGCTCGACATCAAACAGGCTTTCCCCCACGGCGCGCCATGCGCCGCCGTCAACTGCGAAGCGGGGTCTTGGGGCAGTGCCCCAAGCGGTGCTGGGGAAGGTGGGTGGTTTGGAGGGAGGAAACCCCCGCTTCCGAGTAGAGGGGTTTCCTCCCTCCAAGACGTTCCGCCCGCTTCCAAGCGGGAAGAAAAACTTTCCCGAAAAAAAACGATTTTTTATCATAAAAACGTGTATCTTTCGCGTCAACGAGACCATCGCCAACCGTGCCAAGAAAGGCACGGTGGCAACGGACGGCGCGGCACTCCAGCTAGCCCCGATATTTTTGTGGCATTGCATTTTTCGCCCATATCGGCAATAATGCAGTATGGAAACACGCAACATTTTTGAGAATCTTTCATGTATCGACCACCGCTATTCGCTTTCCGAAAAGGCGGTGTTTGACGGGCTGTCGCAGTATATTTCCGAGCAGGCTTCCGTCCGTTCCTGCGCGCTGTGCGAGGCGGCTTTGGTCAAGGCGCACCTCAAAATGCGGGGCGAGCTGACGGACGACATCGCGAAAAAGCTGGACGACATCGCCGCGAACATCGACCCCGAAGCCGTGTATGCCGAAGAAGAGAAAACGAAGCATAATATCCGTGCGCTCGTCAACGTGATGAAGCGGAACGTCGATGCCGACATCGGGCCGCTCGTCCATCTGGGCGCGACCTCGGTCGATATTCTGGACACGGCGCTTTCCTGCCGGATGCGCGACGTGACGCAGCACGTCGTGCTTCCCGAACTCAAAAAACTGGAGTTGTGCCTGTGCGAGATTGCCGAGCGCGAGTGCGACACGCCGCAGGTGGGGCGCACNCACGGGCAGCANGCCGTTCCGATTACGTTCGGCTGGAGCATAGCCGAATTNGTCGCGCGGCTCGGCAAGTCAATCCTGCGCATTGAGGAGCTGAGCAACGATNTGGTGGGCAAGCTTGCCGGTCCGGTCGGCTCGTACAACGGTCCTTCCATGATTGTCAAAGACCCCGAAGAACTGGAGCGCATATACACCGCGTTCCTGGGGCTGAAGCCGAGCGAGTACGCGAACCAGCTGGTNGAGCCGGAACACGTGCTGCGCCTCCTGCTCGAAATGAACGTGGCGTTCGGCATTATCGCGAACCTNGCCGACGACCTGCGCAACTTGCAGCGCAGCGAGATTGGCGAAGTGTTCGAGTATTTTGCGTCCACGCAGGTCGGCTCTTCCACCATGCCGCAGAAGCGCAACCCCTGGAACAGCGAGCACGTCAAGTCCNTGTGGAAGGCGATGTGTCCGCGCGTGATGACGTTCTACATGGANCAAATCAGCGAGCATCAGCGCGACCTGACCAATTCGGCGAGCCAGCGNTTTATCAGCGATTATGTCTCCGGCTTTACGATGGCGGTTGCCCGTATGCATNCGGTCGTCAAGGGCTTGCAGGCGGATAAAGCAGGCATGGCGCGCAATTTGCAGGACGCGGGCGGCAAGGTGCGCGGCGGCGTGCTTGCCGAGCCTGCCTATATCCTGCTGGGCGAAGCCGGCGTGAANGACGGNCACGAGNTTATCCGCAAAATCACGCTGGAAGCCGAGGAGACGGGAAAATCGTTCTTTGAGGTGCTNAANACCCATGAGGACGCGTTCGCAAAAATCACCGCNCAGCTGGAAAAACTGGGCATCGCGAACCCGGCGACGTTCTTTGAGAACCCGGCGAATTACTGCGGGCTTGCGGCGGTCAAGTCAAAGCGGCTCGCGCAGAAATACGCAACGCTGATGCAGTAAGCAAAAAAATCCTGCGGCGAGCAGCCGCAGGATTTTTTTGTTCGTAATCGTGNTATTCGGCTTCTGCCGTTTCGTCCGTCTCCGGCTCGGCGGCAAGGTCTTCGGCGGTCACGTCAAACTGGCCGCGCAGGTTGCCGCTCGCNATNAGNGTCTCCGTCCCGCCGTCCACGCGGATATACGTCTGGTCGGCATTGACGGCNGNCTTTCCGAGCGTGAGCGTGCGCAACGGCGTTCCGTCCTTGGACGCGCNCACGGTAATGCTGCTCATGTCGTCCANNCCGTAGCGTTGCACGTCGCGNTCCGNGCNNGAGCGGGAGACCGTNCCCAGCGTCTTTACGCTTTTGAGNGCGTTCGTCAGGAGATAGATTTGGTTCTCNTCTGCGGGCAGCCCGTCCACGAGCCATGNGTCGCCGTCCTTGGTGAGCGTCACCGTGCCGTTTGCGGCGGACNNAATCGTAATCGTGTCCGGCTCGTCCTTGAGCGCGTANTCCTTGACGGGCGAGCGGTGCGCGCTAATCGTCTGGGCGACGTAGGCGCACAGCAGNACGCCGATGCCCGCCAGCAGCAGTAGTTTCCGTCTTGTCATTTGGTGTCCTCCTTTGCGCNGTCTCCGGCTTCGCGGCTGTCGTGGGGATTATAGGTCATGCGGATTTTCTTGCGGCGNGTGTTGCGCCGTTGCCACACGATCAGCCCGATGACCGCCACGAGCACGACCAGTCCGTANGTGTTGGTNTATTTTGCCGCGCTCACNGCNTTGCCCGTCTTTGTCTTGAGCGTGTTGAGCGACAGNCCTTTGGTGCGCATTGCGCACAGATCCGCCTCGCCGTTCATATAGTCCACGGCGTTGCGCACGAAAATCGAAACAGGCTGCTCGTCGTTNACCAGCAGCTGCGGGCGCGTCAGCTTGGACGAGCCGACCGCAAAAATCTTGCCGCTTTGGATGCTTTTNTCCAAGTGGTCGCTCACTGAAAGCGTCTGGTCGCCCTGCCCGTCGTCCGCAGGCTTTTCGTCAAACGCGCTGGCAAACCTGCCTTCAANNAGGACNGCGAGGTTNTCGCTTTTGAGCTGGCTTTTGTCCGNNGGTACGCGCAGGAACGTCGGGTTCGTGTGGAACGAGCCGCTCATCAGCCAGCTGNGCGGCGACGACTTGGCGAGCACGGTCACTTTTTCGCCGTCCGTCTCCTGCGCCCCGCTCACGTCAATCGAGCTGTTCTGCATGAAGTAGACATAGCCCAGNTTCTTGCTGATGACGCTTTTTTGGTTCATGTTCTGCTTTTGCAGTTCGGGGATAAAGTAAATCGGCATTGNNCCGTAGCCCTGGCTCTGCTGCCGGTAGCACTGTTCGTCAAGCACGTAATTNTTGCCGAACGCAATGCCGTACTTGTCCAGAATCCGCTCCANCCCCACGTCNATCGCGTTGTAGCTGGGCTGCTGGTAGTACGCCATTTCCCCGGCGGGAAGCACTTCGTCNACGGGGTCGATGAACAGCATGAGGTTGCCGCCGCGCANCAGGTACTGGTCGAGCTTGTACAGCTCCGCGTCGGTAAAGGCGCGTTTCGGCCCGTTGATGATGACGCTCGTCAGGTTCGGCGTGATGTCGTCGGTNCGCAGGTCGAGCAGCTTGAACGAATAGCGNTCCTTGAGCAGGTTGGCNAGCGCGAGCGCGCCGTTCTCCTCGTCNGTGGGATCCCACTCGCCGTGNCCCCGGATATAGCCGATCTCCACNGATTTTGACACCANNCTCTTGAGGCTTTCGGCAAGGTCGTCCTGCAACGTGTCCAGCCCNGCNATGTAGTTGCGCCCAAAGAAGTCGCGCGCAAGGCGGACGGGCAAGGTGCGGAACGAATCGCCGTAGGAAAGCNCCAGACCGAGCACNCCGTGCTGCGCGCCGTTGTCCCAGTTGATTGCCTGAATGCCGTACTGCTGCACGANCGGCAGGGCTTCCTCATACGTCGGCTCCACCACCGAAAAGGCGATNTTGTCCTGNTTCTTCGCGTTGACCACCGTATAGGCGCGGCGGATTTCCGTCTCCATCTCNCNNAAGCCCTGAATTCCCANNTCGCGCATGGCATCNGTNTTGTAGAGCGTGAGCGCGACCGTTCCGTTCAGCCCGGCGAGCGTGTTCGTCGTGGCAATCATCGTGCTGATAGTCGTGGTNATCTTGTACTCCAGCCCCTCTTCCGACGCGATGCCGTCAAGGATNTCCACCGTGTCGGCATAGGTGAACACCATGCCCATCCACACNTGCTTGAAGCCGACCTCGTTGTTCTTGACCTCGCGTATCTGCATNTGGTTCAGCCGGTAGTTGCGGGCAATCCGTTCGTTGTCGGGCTTGGACATATCNAAGAATTCATAGGAAAAATTGCGGTTCGCCTTGCCCTTGTATTCGGTGAGCAGGTCGCGCACNTACTGCTCCACGCTGTTGTACGGCGCGGGCAGGTTCTTTGAGAAGAACACCTTTACGCTCAGCGGCTCTTCGAGCGTGCGCACGGTCTGAATGCTCGCCTTGGACAGCGAGTACGAGCGCGGCGCGGTCAGNTCNACGCGGAAGAACGCGCGGTAGGCGACCATGTTGAGCAGCAGCAGGAACACCGCGAACAGCACGATGTCGCTGCGGGGTGACTTNAGATAATCGAGCAGTTTTTTCATTTTCGGCTGCCTCCTTTCAGGATTTCCACGGTGAGCGCAAGGAACAGCGCCGTCAGCGACACGAAATAGAGCAGGTCGCGCGTGTCGATGATGCCCCGNGAAATAGAAACGAAATGGCTGTACGCNGANAAGTACGAGCAGATGTTGACCAGCCANGCGGGCAGGAACACCANGAATCCGCCGAGCAGCGANAACGCCAGGCAGATCGGGCAGGCAATGAAGAACGCGACGATCTGGTTTTTCGTCAGGCTCGTGGCGAACAGCCCGATCGCGCTGAACGCCGCAATGAGGAAGAGCGTGCCGANNTANCCGCCCACAATCGGGCCTGCGTCCGGCGCGCCGAAGATGACGCANGTGACGACGTAGGCGAGCGACGGAACGAGCAGNGCCGCCCCGCTCACGAACGCCGCAAGGAATTTGCCGAGCGTCACGTCAAGCGCGGTGACGGGCAGGGTGAGCAGCGTCTCAATCGACCCGCTGCGCTTCTCCTCCGCGAGCATACGCATGGTGAGCGCGGGAATGAAGAACGACAGCGTTATCGGCAGCAGCGAAAAGAAGTCGCGCAGCTCAGCGCGGTTCGCCAAAAAGAACGTCATAAAGAAGAATACGCCCGACACGATCAGGAACAGCCCCATCACGATGTAGGCGACCGGGCTGGCAAAATAGGCGGCAAGCTCGCGCCGCATNATGATGAGNGCGGGATGGGATTTTTTTGGTGCGTTCATTGTGCTTCTCCTTGTGCCGCGTCGCTCTGCGTGAGCGCGTGGAACACGTCCTCNAGGCTGTTGCGGCGGAGGGAAAGTTCGTACAGCGTCCAGCCTTTTTCGGCGACGGNCNTGAACACGGCGGGACGGATNTCTGCNTCGCCCTGNGCATGTGCNAAAAGCGCGNCCGTCTGCACGCCTTCCACCGCCTCANCGGCTTCTTTCGTGCAGCCCGCAACCCCGGTCGCCCCGCTCACNGCNGCGGACAGCTCGTCATACGAACAGCCCGCCGCCTGCACAAAGACGCTCGCCGCGTGTCCGTATTTNTCGCGCAGTTCGTCCGTGGGACTGTCCGCCACGATTTTTCCCTTGGCGATGATGATGACGCGCGCGCAGAGCATCTCCACCTCGCCCAAGATATGCGTGGAGATGATGACCGTGCGCGTCTTGCCGATTTCCTTGATGACNTCGCGCACGTCCTGAATCTGGTTGGGGTCAAGNCCGCTCGTCGGCTCGTCCAGAATGAGGATTTCCGGNTCGTTCATGAGCGCGTGCGCAAGCCCCACGCGCTGGCGGTATCCGCGNGACAGGTCGGCGATGTTCTTGTGCATCACCTCTTTCAGCCCGCACGTCTCGCACAGCGCGGGCACTTTCTCGTCCGCGTTNACGCCCTGCACCCGCGCCACNTAGCGCAGGTAGTCGTCCACGATCATGTCGCTGTAGAGCGGCGCGCTTTCGGGCATNTAGCCGATNTTCCGCTTTGCCTCCACGGGATTTNCGGAAATATCCGTGCCGTCAACTGAAATGCTNCCCGCCGTNGGCGACAGGAANCCGGTAATCATGCGCATGGTGGTCGTCTTTCCCGCCCCGTTCGGNCCGAGCAGACCGACAATCTGCCCCGTCGNAATGGAAAAACTGATGTCGTCCACCGCACGAAATGTCCCAAACTGCTTGGACAAGTGCGCAACTTCTATCATAGTACCCTCTGTTTTTTTGTCCGCTGCCGCACGGGCAGCATGTAGTCTCTATTATAATAAAACCGCACCGCCATGAAAAGATACGGTGCGGGAAAGNANGGGANGGCAGATGCCGTGCNGGAGGCTATGATTCTCAAAGACAACGCCCTATTCCGCCCACACGTCGCGGGCGACCTTGCAGTATTTGCTCTCAAGGTACTTGCGCTGCACGTTCTCGTCTTTCTTTTCCGAAAAAAATATCGGGGCTACCCGTCCTGCCGCCATGCGTCCAAGAATTCCAGCATGAACTGCTGCACGTTGCCAAACCACTTCTTTTGCAGCTGGCAGGCTTCCTGNCCGAGGTAACGGAAATGCCAGCATTCCCACATGTAGCCCGTCACGTCCTCGTAGCCCTGCGGAAAGCTGAGCGACCAGCCGTAGTCGGCGGCATGGGCGTACACCCATGNGCCCATTGCCGTGTCCGCCCAGTCGTCCGTAATCGACCCGAANTCCACGGCNGCNCCCAGCTGNTGNTGGCTCGTTCCGGGACGCGCGCTGTACCGCTCCGCCTGCTCCAGCCCGTCCTCGCGCACGTANCGGGCNAACAGCCGCTCCTGATACGCATACGANCGGTAGGTCGAGCTGACCAGCAGCGTGATGCCGTCCTGCAANGCGGCGCGCGCAAGGTCTTCCANNGCNTGGTAGGCTTCGGGACGGAGCGACAAATCGTTGCGGTTCACGTTCCACAGCTCNTTGCGCGTGACGGGAATCAAATCCTGAGGCACATAGTCCGCGGCAACGGGGTGCGTCTTGTCAATCAGCCGGTACAGGCTCAGGTCGTCCGNGCGGAACGCCGCCTCTGTTTCCAGCACGGCGTGTATGTCNGCAAGAAATTCNTTCGGGTTGCCGTTGGGAATCGCCGCCTTTGCCCGTTCGCTCATGCCGCTCAGCACACGGNGCAGTTTTTGCAGTTCGGGCGGGAGTTCCTTGCGCAGTTCGGGGGAANGCTCCTGCCCNCGCNGCGCGGCGGACGCNGACGACGNNACGGCGGTCGCCTTGTTGCACGAAAGCGTCATACCGGCGCACACNGCCGCNAGGGCAAANAGAATCGTCTTCCGCATCAGTTTACTTCCGTNACGGAGCGGATAATATGGAACGTGTCGGCAAANCCCGTGTCNTCGATTGCCTGCCGCACGTCGCCCGACGGATTCATCAGGTACAGTTTGTGGCGGGTGTCCTCGCCGTCNTTGTGTCCCGCCATGAGAATGCCCATGCCGCTCGAATCGATGCCCGTCACGTTGNCAAGGTCAAGCACCANNTTGGTCGTCTTGACGTAATCGTACACCTTCGTCTGCAATTCCGCCGACGTATACGAATCNATCGTNCCCGTCAGCTCCAGCAGAATATAATTCGCGCCGTCTTTTTCCCTAATCGCCAGCTGTTCCATCGCGTCCCCCTGCTAGTTTGAAAGGCATTTCAGCACCAGAATGCTCACGTCGTCGTCCAGNTCCTTTGAGAGGAAGTTGACGAGCGAATCAAAAATGAACTGCGCCATCCTCATGCCGTCGTACATGACATTTTCGGTGATCGCTTTNTGNACGCGGTCGCGCCCAAAGCGGGTGCCGCGCAGCGANCGGCAGTCAATCAGGCCNTCGGTACAGGCNACCACGATGTCGCCCGGATTGAGCTGCAATTTCTTNACCTTGATGAGCGGGCCGATGTCCTTGGCAAAGCCGAGCACNCGCCCCTCGCCCTGCACCTCAATCACGTTGTTGAACGCGCGGGTGTACACGAACAGCGCCGGAACGCCNCAGTTGATNTAATACATCGTGTTGTCGGAAAAATCNATCAGCCCGAACACGCCCTCAAAGAACGTGCCTTTGGGCAGGNTGAAGCGGATAAACTGGTTCACCTTTTCCACGAGCAGCTTGAAGTCGTGCGTCTTTGCCAGGAACGTGCGGATAATCGACTTGACGATGACCATGCTCATGCTCGCGCTGATTCCCTTGCCGCTCAGGTCGCCCATCACAAAAATNTGCCGCGTGTCGCTCAGGCGGATCAAGTCCACGAACTCGCCGCCGATGTTGTGTGCGTGCCGCATCAGGTAGCCCGCATTCATCTTGGGATTCCGTATCGGGTCCATGTTCTCCTGAATCGACGTGATAATCTGCGCGGACATCTTGATCTCGCGGTTCACCGTTCCCACGACGCTCTGGTTCGCGATGTTCTTCATATAATAACCGAACACGAAGAAGTACGAATACAGCCGCGTAAAGACTTCCTCGTCGTAGTCGTTGTACACGTTGCCCGCCGACTTTTTGCCGAGCAGCAGCGCGCCGAGCAAGTGCCGCCCCTCAATCAGCAGGATAATGGCATCGCACCCCGCCTTGTCGAACAACGCCTGCAATTCGGCGCGGCTCACCCCGTAGTTGTAGCCGTTGTCAATCGCGCTGCGCAGCAGAATAGTACGGTTCTGGTTCAGCAGCGAATCGATCACTTTCTCGCCCGTGGGAATGCGGGTGGCCGCCCAGCCCTCCTCGTCATACGCCGATTCCAGCATGTCCATGTTGTTGTTGACCAGCACCTGCACCTTTTGCAGGCCGATGTTCCGCGTGAGCATCTCGCGCATATTTTTGACAATCTGATCGGGCGAGTCGGAATAATCGAGCGTCGCAAGGTCCTTTTCCAGCTGCTCCACATACAGCGTCGTGCGGAACAGCGTCAGCCGGTTAAAGATTTTCGTGATCTGGTACGAAACCGTCAGCGCGACCACCACCACGCAGAACACCAGCGCGAAAAACTCCAGCGGCGAAACAGAAATCCGCCGGTGCAGGACGGGGAACAGCAGCCCGATGATCGCCGCCGGAAGCAGGTAGCACAGCAGGAAGCGCAGCACCATGCCCAGCACCGCAATGCCGTCATACAGCAGGTTCTGCATCGCAACCTGCACGAGCATGACGTTCACCAGCAGGAACGCGGCAGGGAGCAGCGTCTCAAACAGCGGCACACGCTCCGAGGCCGTGCCGAGCACGTACAGCGCAATCCAGAACACCACCAGCGCGGCGGCATTCAATATCGTCTTCTGATGGTCAAGCCGCGCCTCGCGCGCTTCGGAGCGCAGCAGCATGATCAGCACAGAGACGACCGGCAGCACGACCATCAGCATGAACTTGTAGAAATCGTACCAGGAGAACGGCATGTACTGGCTCAAGTCCGAGTTGAACAGCGGCATCGCCGTCACGTGAATGCCAAGGTACTCCGTCACATCAACCGCCGTAATAAAATGGAACACGCACGCCGTGCAGAGGGCAAGCAGCCCGTATTCCCCGATCTTTGCGGCAAGCGGGCGCGCGGCAGACGGAAAGAACACGCAGTACGCGCAGAACTCCAGCGCGTACCATGCCATGACCACGAGCGCGACCCGCCCGCAGAATTCCGCGAGCCGCGGCGGGGCGTACTTGCAGGAGAACACCGTCGCCGCCATGACGAACGCCAGCACCGCCAGCAGCCCGTTCAGCATGGCAAACGGATTGTTCCGCTGGTCCTCCAGCTTCTGGTCGATGTGGTACGAATACCAGATCAGAAACCCGCCGATAATTACGTTCAGAACGACATATACCATTTGTTACCCCTGCACCTTCGCCACCAGCATCGTCACGTCGTCGCGCAGCTTCTTGTTCCCGTTGTAGTCAAAAATCAGCGACACCACGTCGTCAATGAATTCCTGCGGCTCCTTGCCCGCCGCCCGCTTGATCGTCGCGTCGAACACGTCCGTGTCGCCCAGCTCCACGCCCTCATCGTTCATCACCTCGGAAACGCCGTCGGACGCCATCATAATCACGTCGCCGCTGAACAGCCGCTGCTCGGCAACCGTCACGTCGTCCAGCGGCAGAATGCCCACGAGCGAGCAGTTGGACGTGAGCGGCTTGATGCGGTGGCCCGTGGGCGAGCGCGTGATGATAATCGGGTCGGACATGGACGCGTTGATGTAGCGTATCTTCATCTGCGCCGTGTCGATAATGCCGATGAACACCACCGTGTATTTGTCCTGCAAGCGCATGCTCTTGATCGCCGCGTCCACCGCCACGAGCATACCCGGCAGGTCCTCCTTGTTCTCCATGATCTTCACCGTGTTCATCACCAAGCCCATGACCAAGGCGGCGGCAAGCCCCTTGCCCGAAACGTCGCCCAGCATGACGAGCGTCTTGTCCTCGTCAATCGGCAGCACCGTGTAATAGTCGCCGGACACGTTGATGAGCGGGCGGAAATACGCCGCCAGCCGCACCCCCTTCACCTCAGGCATCTGCTGCGGCAGGAACGCCCGCTGCACCGCCGCCAGCTGCTCCCATTCCTTGGAAAGCTCGGCAATCTCCGACAGCCCCGAAATAATGCGCCGCCGCATCTGAAAGCGGCGGAACTCGTCGTACAGCAGCCGGTAAATCTCCGTGTCGAACAGGCGCGTGTAGCGGCAGAACACGAACAGGTGCTGCCGGTCGCCCGAAAGGAAAAATCCCCGCGCCCGCTTCTGCGTGGAGACAATGCCCATATCGTTGCCCAGAAAGAACAGCCCCTCCGCCCAGTCCGCGCTGAAATTCATGCGCAGCGCGGCCGCCGTCTCCGGGTCGCTCGTCAGGCGGCTCGGACTGTTGTACAGCACGTAGTTCGTCTCGCGGTCAATGTACAGCACCGAACAGTCACCGATCTGCTCCAGCTGCTCGCTGATGAGCGTGGTAAAGTCCTCAAGCGAATAGCAGAAGCGCAGCTTGTTGACAAACGTGTTCAGCAGCGCGGTCTCGCCCGTGGTCAGCGTCCGCTTGCCCAGCCACACCCTAAAGTTCGCGTAAATCGACGAGCCGACGAACAGCAGCAGGCAGAACAGGATGCCGGTCACGGCCATGGGGAACAGGTTGGGATACCGGCTGAACGCATTTTCTTTCTGCAACGGGACCAGGTACAGCGCGAGCAAGATAAAGGACACGGCAACCGCCAGGTAGATCGCCGTCAACATAATCCGTCTGTTCGATTTATACATACGCACCCCACAAATCCATTCACCCGATTATATCATATATTCGGCAGAATAGCAGACCGGGAACAGAGAAAAACGCCCGCGCCCCAAAGCCAATGCCTCCCGCAGATGCGGAAAATGGGGCGAGCGCAGGCGGGGATTCCCACGGCTGGGGGAAAGCGGGACGAATAGAATGCACCTTTCCCATATATGTGGGAAGCTGACCAAACGGCAGTCACCTTTCCCACATTTGTGGAAAAGTCGGACAGATGAATACCGCATTTCCCACATGTGTGGGAAATTGACCAATCGATACTTGCCTTTTCCACATTTGTGGGAAAGCCGAACGAACGAAAATTACATTTCCCACATTTGTGGAAAATGCAACCACGCAAAAATCACGTTTCCCACATTTGCGGGAAATACACCCGCACAAGAAACACCTTTCCCACATTTGTGGAAAAATCGACTAGACAGCAATCACCTTTTCCACATGTGTGGGAAGCACTGCGTTTCTGTTTTCTCTCCCACAACCGTGGAAAACGATGTGCCGCCCTTTTCTTTTCCCCCGTTTTCCGCTATAGTCAAGGCGAGCCGATGACGGCAAAGGAGGACACATGCAAAAATTGCGGGGAAGAATCCACAACGCCGAGGCCGACGGGGTTTCGGACACGATCGTGCGGCTGTTCAGGGCGGACGCGGGGGCGCAGAAGGACGCGTTCCTTGCGGCGACCATGGCGCGGCTGGAGACGCTCTCGCAGCAGATAACGACGGCAACCATGCAGGACAAGGCGGTGTCCACGCTCCGGGCGGCGGACGGTGCGCGCGACGAGGCAATCCGGACGCTCGGCACGATCCTTGCCGCCTACGCCGTGTTCCCGATCGCGGAAAAGCAGGCGCAGGCCGTGCCGCTCAAGGCGGTGTACGACAAGTACGCCAAGGCGGGCATTACGGCGGCCAACTACACGAGCGAGTCGTCCCTCACCGAAAGCCTGCTTGAGGACTTTGCGGCGGACGGCCTTGCGGACAACATCGCCGCGCTGGAGGGCGTGGCGGAGTCGCTCGCGCAGGTACGCGAGCGGCAGGACGCGTTCACGGCGGCGCGCGATGCCTACATGCAGGCCGCGGCGAACAAGGGGGCGACCGCCTCCAGCTTCAACAAGCCGATCGTGTCGCTCATCAACGACAAGCTCATTCCCTACCTGGACGCGATGGTGATTGCGGAGGACGCGGACTGCGCGGCGTTCGCGCGGAACGTGGCGGCAGAGATTGCCCGCATGAATGAGACGGTGGCAAAGCGCATAAAGAAGCGCGCGAGCGCGGCGGCAGACGGCGGCGAAGCGGTCAGTCCTTGACCACAAAGAGCGAGTGCTGCTGGTACTTGGGGATAAAGCGTTTGCGCGCGCCGTGGGCAAACTGCACGGTTATCAGGTATTCGCCCCCGTCGCCCCGGCCGCCCGCAATGATCACGCCGTCGCCGTAGTCGTCATGGCGCACGGTCGCGCCCGGGCAGAACGTCCGCGCGATCGGGTCGTCATCAACCTGCTTGCTTTTCAAAACTCTGAAGTTTTCCTCTCCCATTTCTGACAAGAATGGACTGGCAAACATATGGTCGGGACCTCCGCGCCACTGCAAGCGGCGCAGGGCGCAACTTGTCAGGTACAGCTCGTCCTTGGCGCGGGTAACGCCCACGTAGCACAGGCGGCGTTCCTCTTCCAGTTCTTCATCTTTTTTATCAAAACGGGGAAACAATCCCAACTCCATGCCCGTCATAATGACGCGGGGGAATTCCAGTCCCTTGGTGTTGTGCAGGGTGATGAGCGTCACGCTGTCGGGCGTNTCGGCGGCATCGCTTGCGAGCGTGCGGTCAAGCTCGATTGCGTCCAGAAACTCCAGCAGCCCGGCGGTCGTGCACGGGTANAGCGACGCGCTGTTGGCNAGTTCCTGCACGTTCGCCACTTTCTGCGTNCCCGCCACTTCGTCCTTGCTCTCGTGGTAGTCGAGCANNCCCGACTGCTCCGCCGCCAGCTCCACGAGCGCGGAAAGNNNGTCGCCCGCNTCCANNGGCGCGGCGGNNGCGGCAAGTTTTTCGGCGCACGTGTCCANGACNGCCACNAACTGCGTCAGCCCCTCGCGCGCCTTCTTGCTCAGGCTCGGCGCAAGGCGGCGGCTCGTCTCGCGCAGGTCGTATGCGTCCGCGCCCGCGCCGTCCGCCAGCGTNTCGCGCGCCGCNNGCACGATGTTGTCCTGCGTCGTCTCGCCCACGCCGCGCGCGGGTTTGTTCACCACGCGNCGGAACGCAATNTCGTCGCGCGGGTTGGCGATGAGCGCGAGCAGGGCGAGGATGTCCTTTATCTCCTCGCGCTCGTAGAATTTGAGCGAGCCGACCACGGTGTACGGTATCTTGCGGTGCAGGAATTCGCTCTCAAAGCCGAGCGACTGCGCGTTCGTGCGGTACAGAATCGCCCAGTCCATGTACGGCACGCCTTTTTCGTGCGTCAGCTCGATGAGGTCGGCGCAGAACTGCAGGTTCTTCATCGTAATATATTGGTCTGCCCCACCTATCATAAACAATATTACNATTCTCATCACGTTTCAGACAATCTAGGAACGCGAGCACNGGCGTTTTTCCCGCGCCGCGCTCCGCAATGAGNGTCTTTCCCAGNCGGCCGGCGTTGTGCCTGACCACGTTGTCCGCAATCCGCAGGATTTCCGCCTTGGAACGGTAGTTGCGCTCCAGACGGACCACCGTCGTGCCCGGAAACTCGTTTTGGAAGTTGAGGATATTCTTGATTTCCGCGCCGCGGAATTTGTAAATCGACTGGTCGTCGTCGCCCACCACGCACACATACGTGCCGCTGCCTTCCTGNACGCCGCTGAGNACCTGCAACAGCCGGAACTGCGCCACGTTCGTGTCCTGGTATTCGTCCACCATGATAATCCTGAACCGCTGATGCACCTGACGGCGGAGNCGTTCGTCCTGCTGAAGCACGAGCAGNGGCAGCAGAATCAGGTCGCCAAAGTCGGCGTTGCCCGTCTCGCGCAGGCGTTTCTGGTACTGGGCNTACACCGCCGGAAACTGCGGGTCGGTGTCGATGTCGGCAAGCGCGGGNTTGTCGGGGAGCAGGCAGTAGTCTTTTGCGAGCGCGATTTTGTGCGCGTACCGGTTTGCCTGCTGCTTGGTCAGCCCCGGCACTGCCTTNGCGACGAGCGTCGCCATGTCGTCGTCATCGTACACGGTAAAATTGGGGGCGAGCGCGGCGGCCTCGGCATGAAGCCGCAGAAACCACGCCCCGAACGAATGGAACGTGCGGATATGCGCTTTTTCGGCGCGCGGCTCAAGCTGCACGGCGCGNTCCTGCATTTCTTTGGCGGCTTTTTTGGTNAACGTGACGGCAAGGATTGCGCGCGGGTCAACCTGCCGCTCGCCGATCAGGTACGCGATTTTGGTGGTGATCACGCGGGTCTTTCCGCTTCCCGCGCCGGCCAGAATCAGCAGCGCGCCGCCCTCATGCACCACCGCCGCATACTGCTCCGGGTTCAGCACCGAAAGATACGATTTTGCCCGCTCGGAAACCGATTCCGTGCCTGCCTGCGGCGCATACGTCTTGCGCAGTGCCGTGAGAATGTCGTCGTCGTCAGTCGCCATAGGCAATTCCCCTACCCGCGCGTCAGGTCTTCCGCGAACAGAAGCGTCGGCGCGGCAATCGTCGCGTTCAGCGGGCTGTCGGCAACAAAATCGCCGTTCAAATCGATGTCGCCGCTCGAAACGACGCGCACCCGCACCAANCGGCCGCTCCGCACGGCAGCGACCGCCGCCTTGTCGNTGCGGTCGTACCGAATGACCACGCTGCCGTCAACGTCCGGTGCCTGAAACCAGGCGCGCCCGATGGCAAGCCCTTCGTCGTCATGCCCGGCGGACGGCGCGAGCACTTCTTCCACAAGCACGTCNTATATTTTGCCCGTGCGCCGCGCAAGCCGCTCCCGCGTCAGCTCCGCCTGTATGGCGGCAAGNGCGTCCGCACGGGCGCGGGCAGTTTTTTTGGGAACAATCGGNCGGAACGNGGCGGCGGGCGTACCGTCCTCTTTGCTGTAAGGAAAGCATCCGCTCCAGTCCGCCGCAATGGCGCGCAAAAAATCCTGCGTCCGCTGTGCCGCTTCGTCCGTCTCACCGGGAAAGCCCGTCAGGAACGTCGTGCGGATTGCCGCGTCGGGAAAGTACGAGCGGATCTGCGCGACGAGGTTTTTGTACGCCGCCGCCGAGCCGACGCGGTTCATCGCACGAATGGTCGCGTCGTCGCCACTCTGGAACGGAATGTCAAAATACGGGAGCAAACGGTCGTCCTGTTTGATGACCGGCAGAATGTCGGGATTAAAATGGTCGGGGTGAATATACAGCAGGCGCACACGGAACGTGCCGTCCATGGCGGAAATCGCTTTGAGCAGCGAACACAAACCGCTTTCGCGCGGCGCGTCCGCAGTATCGTCCGGCAAATCGACCGCGCCCGGCGTTCCTTTGGGCAAACACGTGCGCCCCTGACCGAACACGTTGTCGTCCGCGCCCGTGCCGTATGCCGCCAAATCCTGCCCGATCAGGTTGATTTCGTACACGCCTTTGGCGACAAGCGACGCAATTTCTGCCACGATGTCGGCGGCAGGGCGGCTGCGCAACTGCCCGCGGATAATCGGGATCGCGCAGAACGAACAGCGGTTGTTGCAGCCTTCGGTAATCTTCACGTATGCCGCGCCCGCAAACGACAGCAACAAATCGCGATCGCCGCCGCACACGCCGCGCTGCGCGGGAACAAGCACCGNGCGCGCACCTGCCATGAGCGGCTCAATCAGTTTTTCCAGCTGCGCGAGGTCGCCGTTGCCAAAAATGCCGTCCGCCTCAGGAAGCTGTTCCGCCAGNTCGNCGGCGTAGCGTTCGGCAAGGCAGCCCGCCAGCAGGATTTTTGCATTCGGGTAGCGTTCGCGCGCGGCAAGCACGGCGTTCAGGCTTTCGGTCTTTGCGCTTTCAATAAACCCGCACGAATTGACGATAATCAAGTCCGCCTTGTCCGCAGAAAACACCGGCGCGTAGCCTTTCTTGCGGAGCAGGGAAACCATCAGCTCCCCGTCCACCTGATTTTTTGCGCACCCGTGCTGATCGATGAAAAATGTCCGTTGTTCCTGCGCCATGACGACACCGTTAGTCAAGCGGTATGATGACCACTTTGTATTTGCCGTCCGTGTCTTTTATCCACCGAATGTCTTGCGCAATGACTTCGCCCGCCTTTGACACGCCCAAATCATACGTCTTGCCGTCGGCGATAATCTGCATTTTTGCCAAGTTGCCGTTGGATGCCCACACGCGCATCATGTTGCTCGCGGTCACGTTCACGACATCGCCGCTCGCAAAATAATCTTCGGTCGTGTCCTTGCGGTCGGGGCGGAAACGGAACACGCAGCCCGCGCGGAACGTAACGTTGAGCGTAAACGGATACGGGCGGTTGTCCTCAAACACGACGGTGCGGTTCTGATTCTGCGGCAGCGACTCGGCGTTCAGAATATCGCTTTCTTTNGTCGCCGCCACCGCCGACCCCGAATCGTTCTTGAGCATGATGCGCACTTCCGCGCCGCGCTCGGTCTCATTCGCGGAGACATCCGACACGTACACAATCATTTCCGGCACGGCATCGCCGTCCACGTCGATCTCAAGCTCTTCCGACAAATCGACGTACTGAATGCCGATTGGCGTCTCAATCCCCAACGTGCCTTCGGACGTTTTTGCCACGGTCAAAATGACGTTTCCGCCCGCCGTTCCCAAAACAAGCTGATCGCCTTTGTACAGACGCTGCGCAAGCGGATGGTCGCCCAGCTCATATTTTGCGTTCTCCGCCTGATTCCGCAGCGCAAGCTCGCGTTCGGGGTCGTTCATATAACGGCGGTAGAAGAAAATCGAAAGGAACACCGTCGCGCCCACCAACACGATAATGCCGATGACAACCGTCGGAATAATCCAGCGCGGGCGCTGCTTGGCAATCAACCCTTCGGGAATGGGAGACTCCTGCAACGTCTTCGCGCGGTACAGGTTGTTCAGTTTCTCTTTGTCAAGNCCNAGGTATTCGGCNTAATTGCGCAGAAAGCCGACCANATACGCNTCGCCCGGNAACATATCCGTCGCCTCTTCCTCCAACGCCTCCAAATACCGGCGGGCAATCGTCGTCTCCCGCGAAATCGTCTCAAAGTCAAGCCCTCGCGCAAGGCGAGCCTCTTTTAGCAGTGCGCCATAACTTTCCATGTCTGCCTACTCCGAAAAGAGAAAATTGTTGTAATAGTTCGCGGACGACGGCGGGTCATAGATAAAACGCTGGTCAGAAATCCCCGAATTGATGACGTAGTTCGTAAAATTGAAGCTGAACGTCTCGCCNTGCGGCGTAACCGCTTCTATCCTGCGGATAAGCTTTGAATCGGGCAGGATTGCCACCCGGATAAAGCGAAACGCCTCGCTCGTATTGCGGCGGCTCAGCACCAGCTTGACCACCATTTCATCGCTGCCTTCGTCCAGCGGGACAGCTTCCTGCCCGACTTCGTATGCCACGGCATAATAGCGGCTCATCAGCGAAAGCCCCTGCGGAGTCGCCAAATTCGCGCCGCCCGCGGACGATTTTTCCACCACCTGCTGCAAGACGGCATCCGAGCCGGGCAGATAAATAGTGAGCGTGTCGCCGCTGTACGTAATCACCTGATTTTCGGGATTTGAAAAATCGATGCGGAGCAAATCAGGTCGCTTGAAAGAAATCTTTCCTTCCATATTTTGCCGCCCCGCCTTGATGTCGGCGGTCGCCTCGTAATCCTGGATTTTGCCGTATTCCGCGGAGACCGTCTGAAAAAATGCGGCGGCAGTCAGAATGGACTGCGCGTTTGCCAACGCAAGAGAAAAAAAAGCAAGCGCGCACATGGCGCATCGTCTCTTCATTATAAAGCCCTCAAAGTGTCCTTGTATGATAATTTATCTTGCACGAATATGCAACGCATACCGNTTTACGCACCGTCCGCGCCCTGCGCATCGCCCGGCGTTCCNGCATTTTCGGCGGCAGGTTTTTCCGCCGTCTCCTGCGGGAATCCTGCATCGGCAAGGATTTGATAGAATTCCTTGCCTTCCAACGTCTCAATTTCGATGAGCCGCGTGGAAATGCGCTCAAGCAACGCTTTCTTTTCCGTGAGCATTCCGAACACGGCGGCGTACCGCTCGCTGATGATACGCGCGATTTCCTCGTCAATAAACCGCTGCGACTCCTCGCTGTACTCGCGGATAAGATTCGGCTCGCCGCCACGGTTGCCGAGCACGCCCCGACCAAGCGTCATGTTCTTGAATTTTTCGCTCATGCCGTAGTCGGTAATCATGCTCTTTACAATGTCCGTGGCGCGCGCGATGTCATTTGACGCGCCGGTGGAAATATCGCCCAGCATCACTTCTTCCGCCGCGCGACCGCCCATCAGGTCGTCCACCTCGCCTATCATGTCCGTGCGCGTCTGGAAATGCTTTTCCTCTTCCTCGCGGAACTGCGTGAATCCGCCCACGCCGTGCGAACGCGGCACGACGGTAATCTTGTTGACCGGCGTATGCCCCGGCGTAAATGCGGCGACAAGCGCGTGTCCCGTCTCATGCACCGCAACGAGCCGCATTTCCTTTTCGTTTTCCTTGCGCGTCTTTTTCTTCAGGCCGATACTTACTTTGTCAATCGCCTCGTTGAAGTCGAGCATGCTCACTTTGGCACGACCGTTCCGCACCGCAAGCAACGCCGCCTCGTTCACCACGTTCGCCAGATCCGCGCCCGCAAAGCCCGTCGTGCCATGGGCAAGCGAATTGAAGTCCACGTCGTCGCCCAGCTTGACGTTCTTCGCGTGGATTCTCAGAATCTCCTCGCGGCCTTTCACGTCGGGACGCTCAACGGGCACTTGCCGGTCAAAACGACCGGGACGCAACAGCGCGGGGTCAAGGATGTCCGCGCGGTTCGTCGCCGCAAGGATAATCAANCCTTTTTCGTTGTCAAAGCCGTCCATCTCCACGAGCAGCTGGTTCAGCGTCTGCTCGCGCTCGTCGTTGCTCGACAGGCTGTTCACGCGGCTCTTGCCGATCGCATCGATTTCATCTATAAAAATGATGCACGGGGCTTTTTCGCGCGCCTGCTTGAACAAATCGCGCACGCGGCTCGCGCCCACGCCCACAAACACTTCCACAAAATCCGAGCCGCTGATTCTGAAAAACGGAACGCCCGCCTCGCCCGCAACCGCGCGCGCAAGCAACGTCTTTCCCGTTCCCGGCGGTCCGACGAGCAGCACGCCCTTGGGAATTTTTCCGCCGATGTCGGTGTATTTTTTCGGCTGCTTCAAAAAGTCCACGACTTCGACCAGCTCTTCTTTCGCCTCGTCAACGCCGGCAACGTCGGCAAAACGCGTCTTTACCTTGCCTTCGTCAACCGCCTTGTTCCGCGCACCGCCGCCGCCAAAAATCGACCCCATGCCCCCGCCGAGGCCGCCGCCCATCCGCCGGAACAAAAGCACGTACATCAAGAAGATAATGCCGAACGGAACGATAAAATTCAGCAGAATGTTCACGAAATAGCCGTTCTGCTTGGGAACGAATTTATACTCAATGCCTTTTTCGTCCAAAAACTGAATGAACGACGACAGCATGATTCCCGTCGTCTTGTAGACCTGCCGGGTCGGTTCGTCCTGACGCGCGCGCGCGATGGCAAACAGGCTGAGCGGCGACGGCTCCTGCGCCTGCGGCGGCGTTTCGATTTCAGGACCGTAGCCGATGAACACGGTGTCGGTCATCTCCACTTTGACAATCTGCCCGTCCTCAATCANCTGGCGGAACGCCGAAAAATCGATCAGCACGTCGGGCTTCTGCACCANAAACATATTGACGAACGCAAGCCCCGCCACGATGATGAGCATCACGCCCCAAAACGGAAACCGCGGGGGCTTGTCGCCTCTTTTCTTGTCGTCGGGGTCGGTCGAAAGCCTGAAAAAGCTGTACGGATCGTGGTCGTCTTTTTTCTTCGGTTCTTTGTCGTTGTTCTCTTCGCTCATACGGTCCTTCACGGGCAAAAAATGATACTTTTTCAGTATACGAAATTTCCGGCAAATAGTCGATAAAATCCGCGTTTTTTCATTAAGATTTTTTGCCGGATTCCGAAAATCGGAATGGAGAACCGACCAGCGCGCACGGAGGTATTACATGGGGTTTCAACATGCCTATTCGGCATATCAGCACACGGCNGTCAAAACGGCAAGCCANGGAAAACTGGTCGTCATGCTGTACGAAGGCGCGATCAAGCAGCTGACCGCCGCAGAAAAATGCTTTGACCTCGTGGCGGGCAAAGTTCCCGCGCATGAAATCGAAAAATTCGGCAACCATATCATGAAGGCGCAGGAAATCATCGGGGAATTGCAGACCTCGCTCGACATGGAAAAAGGCGGGCAGATCGCGCAGAACCTGATGTCGCTGTACGTGTACTTCAACCACGAACTAATGGAAGCAAACATCAACAAAGACAAAAGCAAGATTGATTTTGTGCACACGATGCTGAGCCAGCTTGCGGAAGCATGGGAGACGGCGGCGAACAACACGGCAAATGCCGCCGCAGTGACTGCCCGCCCGGCACTGAACATCACGGGCTAGGAGCGAAAATATGGAACAGACGCTGACACAGCAAGAACTTGACGAGCGCGTGGCGATTTTGCAGCGATTCAGAAGCCTGCTTGAGAAACAGCGGAACAAATTCCGCGAGTACCTGCACGTCCTGGAGCAGCAGCAGGACACCATTGCGAACGAAGACGGCGACGGCATACTCGCCCACACCGAACTGGAAACGCAGATTCTGGAACACATCACGGGGCTGCAAAAAGTCATCGTGCCGGTGCAGTCGTTGTACCAGACGATTGCGGGCGACATTCCGGCGGCAGACAATGCGAACATCGAGCAGATGCAGGACGATTTGGAACGCATCCGGCGGCAAGTGCTCAACCAAAACGAAAAGAACCGCGAGCTGCTGCGCGCGCATATCAAACAAATCCGCTCACAGCTGGACACGCTGATGCAGCACAGTCCGTACCGCGGCCGGCGCAGCATCTATGCGGAAAACACCGCCGTCGCGACGGGCAACATGATTGCCGTTGACGCATAGCCGCCGCACCATGAAAAAACGCTGGCACATCACCTACAACGCGCCCGTCACGCTCACGTTCGCCCTGTTCTGCGCGCTCATCCTGCTGACGGATTCGCTGTTGCANCATCANCTGATACCCGCGNTGTTCACCGCGCCCGGNGCGCCGTTCGACTATCACAATCCGCTCAATTTTTTGCGCCTGCTNACGCACGTGNTCGGGCANGCNGACTGGAATCATCTGCTGGGAAACCTCGCGTTCATACTGCTGCTCGGTCCGCTCATGGAAGAACGCTACGGTCCGCCCATGCTNGCGCTGATGATGACGGCGACTGCGCTCGTGACGGGGGTCATCAATGCCTGCCTNATTCCCGCCGGACTGCTTGGCGCAAGCGGAATCGTGTTCATGCTCATCGTGCTCGCCTCGCTTTCTACGATTGAAAAAGGCGAAATTCCCATTTCTTTCATTTTTATCATCGCCATTTACTTGGGGCGCGAACTGAGCGGCGGCGCAAAGTCGGCGAACGTCGCGACCGTCGCGCACATTGTCGGCGGACTGTGCGGATCGCTGTTCGGCTTTATGATCGCGCCGAAAAAACGCGCCGCAAAAAAATCCGGGGACGAAAAAACCGCCGCAAGCTCAAAAACGACGCAGCGCGCGGACGAACCGAAGCCGCAGACGAACTACGAAAAACTGCGCGAACGCCTGCGCGAGCGGCAAGAGCAACTGCACCAACAGCATGGCACTGCCGCGCAGACGGCACGCCCCGTCCCGTCTTCCGCTGACAGCGAAACCACCGTCCTCGGCACGCTCTCGCTCTGACCGCACACACCGCTTTCGGTATGCAATTTACCGTTATCTTTTTCACAGAAAATCAGATTTCTCAGCCATATCCTTGCTTTTTCTCCCCAAAAACCGAATTTCCGCCCCATTTTGATTGACCGACGCACACGCAACCTGCTACAATAACCGCACATTCCCGTTACAAAAATCACAGTGACGGAAAAACGACGGCGATGAAACAGATTCCTGAACCGACGCGCAAGCGGCTGGTGACGCTTGCCCAGCTTTTGGCGCAGCAGGACACAGAAAAAATCACTTCGGTCACGATTGCGCAGCTGACGGGCTGGTCGCAACCGCTCATCCGGCGCGATATTTCGCAGGTAGGCTGTTCGGGCGCGTCGAACGGCTACCGCGTGGACGACTTGCGGACGGCAATCGCCCGCGCGCTCAACATTACGGACGGGCAGAAATCGTGCTGTATCGTCGGGCTNGGGCGGCTGGGAACGGCGCTTTTGGAAAACCGGCTTTTTGACCGCTCGCCGTTCAAAATCGTGGCGGGATTCGACGCGAGCGTGAACCGCACCGAAGTCCTGCGCTCCACGTTCCCGCTGTATCCGTCAAGCCAGCTGGAATCCGTCATCCGGCGGATGCAGATTGAGTACGCAATCCTCGCCGTTCCCGACGNAAGCGCGCAGGAAACGGCGGAACGGCTCGCACGGTGCGGCATCCGTGGCATCGCCAATTACACGGGAACCGTGCTTTCGCTCGANGACAGCATCGCCGTGGAACATGCCGCGCCCGCCCTGCTGCTCACGCACCTGCTGGCACGAACCGAAAACGAATCACGCGGAACGGCAAACGGCCGCATTCCCCGTGACGCATCATAAAAACGACAAGAAGGAGAAACCAATGAGTCGTGTGTATAATTTCAGCGCAGGACCGAGCTGCCTGCCGGAAGAAGTGCTGCGCGAATGCGCGGCGGAAATGCTGGACTGCAACGGAACGGGACAGTCCGTCATGGAAATGAGCCACCGCTCCGCCGCATACGAGCCGATCATCGCGGACGCGGAGGCAATGGTGCGCAAGCTGATGCACGTGCCGGACAACTACAAAGTGCTGTTCGTGCAGGGCGGCGGGTCAACGCAGTTCGCCATGGTCGCGCAGAACCTNGGCATCAGGCACAAAAAAGCCGCNTATATCGAAACGGGCGTGTGGGCAAAAAAAGCCGCCGCCGAGGCAAAGAAACTGGGCGTTGCGGTGGACATCATCGCGTCAAGCAAGGACAAGCAGTATTCGTACATTCCGCGCGTGGNGANCGTGACGGGCGATTACGACTATGTGTACATCTGCCTCAACAACACGATNATGGGAACGCATTACGANTANATTCCCGACACNGGCACTATCCCGCTGGTCGCGGACATTTCGTCCTGCGTNCTGAGCGAGCCGCTNGACGTGTCNAAATTCGGGCTGCTGTTCGCGGGCGCGCAGAAAAACCTCGCCCCGGCNGGCGTNACGCTGGTCATCGTGCGCGAAGACCTCATCCCNGAGCCGGAGCAGTGCCTGCCNGGAACGCCGACCATGCTNGCCTACAAGACACACGCGGACAACGGNTCGATGTACAACACGCCNCCGTGCTACACGATTTACGTGCTCGGAAAAGTGCTCCACTGGATCGAACGGAACGGNGGGGCNGAAGGCATGCTCAANCGCAACAANGAAAAGGCAGACTACCTGTACGATTNCCTTGACCATTCCGATTTCTACCACGCGACCGCAGAAAAAGGCAGCCGCTCGCTGATGAACGTGCCGTTCCTGACCAAATATTCCACNGGCGCGACGGACGACGCGAGCCTCGCAAANGAAAAGGAAATCAACAGCGCGTTCGTCAAGNANGCCGAAGCCGCCGGACTGGTGAACCTCAAAGGACACCGCCTCGTCGGCGGCATGCGCGCGTCCATCTACAACGCCATGCCGCTTGACGGCGTAAAAGCCCTGGTCGCATTCATGCAACAATTCGCGGAGGAACACAAATGATGTATAAAATTCAGACACTGAACAAAATCAGCGCGATCGGACTGGACAATTTCCCGCGCGANCACTACGAAGTCGCCTCAAGCATCCTTGACCCNGACGCGATTCTGGTGCGCTCNCAGGAAATGCACGACATGNCNCTCTCGCAGACGGTAAANGCAGTCGCGCGCGCGGGCGCGGGCGTGAACAANATNCCCATTGCCGACATGACCCAAAAAGGCATCGTCGTGTTCAACACGCCGGGCGCAAACGCGAACGCCGTCAAGGAGCTGGTCATCCTGTCGCTGCTGCTGTCCAGCCGCCCGGTCGTCGCGGCGAACGCCTGGGTCGGCAGCCTTGCGGGAAAAGGCGCGGAAATCCCCGCGCTCGCAGAAAAAGGCAAGAGCCAGTTCGTCGGCCCGGAAATCAANGGCAAGACGCTCGGAGTCATCGGGCTGGGCGCAATCGGCGCATTGGTCGCGAACGCCGCCATTGAGCTGGGCATGAACGTCATCGGCTACGACCCGTTCCTGTCGGTGGCGGCGGCATGGAGCCTGAACCGCAACGTCATCCACGCGGAGACGCTCGACGCCGTATTCGCCAAGTCCGACTACATCACCGTACACGTCCCGCAGACCGACGACACCAAGGGCATGATCAACGCCGCCTCAATCAAGACGATGAAAGACGGCGTGCGCATCATCAACGTGGCGCGCGGCGGACTGGTGAACAACGCCGACATCCTCGACGCGCTCAGCAGCGGAAAAGTCGCCGCGCTCATCACCGATTTTGCCGACGAAGACCTGCTCAAGAACGAAAAAGTCATCTGCTTCCCGCATTTGGGCGCATCCACCCCCGAAGCCGAAGACAACTGCGCGATTATGGCCGTCAAGGAACTGCGCGACTTCCTCGAAAAAGGAATCGTCGTCAACTCCGTCAACTTCCCCAAATGCGTCACCGACAACCCCGTGCCCGCCAAAGGAACGCGCCTGTGCATCAGCCACAAGAACGTCCCCGGCATGATCGCGAACTTCACCACGATCCTCGGCGACGCAAAACTGAACATCGCCGGAATGCTTGACCAAAACCGCGGCGACTTCGCCTACGCGCTCATCGACGTGGACGGCACCGTTCCCGAAGAAACCCTGCGCAAGCTGGCAAACGTCGAAAACGTCATCAACGTCCGCCCGATTTTCGGGTAAACGGAAAGGGGAAAAGCCTTTCCCCTCGGGCGCACTTCGTTGCGCCCGCCCCCTTTCTGCGGGAAACGCTGTTCTTGTAAAAAAATAATAGCCCCTGCCCCGCAACGCCCCAAGATTCTTTCCCGCCCTGCAAACACGCACCACCGACGCTCAGCCCAGCCTGTTTCCTGCCAAAACGAGTGGCGACTTCTTTGCGTCGGCACATTTTTTGTCAAAAACGCGCATAAAAAAGTCGGATAACTACAAAAAAAACAGTATTTTCCCATCATTGTATAGTATGATATAAACATCACAACATTTTTCCTAGGAGGAACGGAAATGATGAAAAAACTTTCAAAAATCGCGCTGCTCGCGGCAGCGTCGGCGTTCATGCTCGCGGTGTTCCCCGCGTGTGGCGATGATGATGGAGACGATGACCCAAGCGTGAAAATCGTCACGGAACAAAGCACGACGGTGGAGGTCGATGGGACGATTGACCTTATGGCAAGCGTGAGCAACTTCCCGGAAGGCGAAGTGACTTACAACTGGAAGTCTGACAAAACGGACATCGCGACGGTTGCTCAGAATTCCGAAAACAAGGCACAGGCGCAAGTCAAGGCAGTTACGGCGGGTACGGCAAAAATCACGGTGACGGCAACAGTCGGCGAGACGGAAAAGTCCGCTGATGTTACGGTCACTGTTACGGCTAAAGGTAGCAATCCGGACCCTGTTACCCCACCGCCGTCATCTGACGCAGTAACAGCAGCATGGGACTTTACAACCTCACCGGAAGGTTTTCCGACAAGCGATGCTGAAGCAGACGCTATCACTGACTTTAGTATTGCCCCCAAATCTGGAAATGGTGCGACATTGACTGCGACGGGGCGATGGAAATTTGCTAATTCATACCTCCAAGCACAGGCCTCTTCAGGCAAGACCGTTGCAGATGCCACAGCATAGACGACTACAACTGACGGAAAATGGCTCACGCTTACTCTTGAGGGAGACGCAACCGTCACTATTAAGTATGCGGGCGCAGGTGCTTCAGATGCAAAACGTTTTGTTGCAGTTGTTGACGCTGACAAAACGGTAAAATTCGCTACACCAGAGGCAGGCATTGACAGCACAGAAGCCACGGAAAGTCTTTCCCTTACAAGAGGTGCTTACACAATTGCCATGAACGGGTCAAGAATCTATTCAATCAATTGCGCAAGTGGCGCAAACTAATCGCATTTAACCAACCGAAACGGGCGTTGTTCCCACAGCGTCCGTATGCCGCCCCGGCGCATCGCAAATGTGCCGGGGCGGTTTGTTTTATACGCCGGGAAAATCTTTCCGGGGCGTTGCGGGGCAGACGCAATTGTCCTTTACAGGAACGATGTTCCCCGCAGAGGGGGTAGCGGAAGCCCCGCAGGGGCTGGAGCGAGGGGGATACTTCCCCCGCCCTAACGATAAAACGCGTCCTGGATTACGGCGGTGATTTCTTTGGTTTTGTAGTCCGCGCGGAATGCCGCCGACGGGACGAACTGCAAGGTGTACAAGCCCTCTTTGCCCTGCGCGAGCTGCGGCACAACGTCCGTCACGCCCTGCTCGTACCGCAGCCAACATTGCAGGTAGACAAAATCGCCGCCCTGCGTGTAGGCAGTTTTGCCCGCAAGCGGCGACGCAATCACGTCGTCTTTTATGCGCGTCTGATCCGTCCCGAACTGTTCGTTCGCGTCCCGCACGGCACAGAACAGGCGGTAGGCCGCAACCAGCGCGTCCTCGTCGCGCGCGATTGAGCGCGCCTCATGCGAATGCTCGCCGAGCATCTGGTACGGAAAACGGTATTTCGCGTATGTCTTTGCCACGGCGGCAGAAAATGCCTCGTCCGCCTCCATAATCTTGCGCTGGGTCAGCTTATCGGCACGCAGGGGCGGCTCGGGCGCGGCGGCATCCGACTGTACGAAACGGGACAATTTTTTGCCGAACGCGCTGAACGCGGAAGCAATCTCACTCATCTCGCCCTTATTCTACCACGGCAGCAGGAAAAAAGCCAATGCAATCTGTATACATTGATTTNTNCATTGCCCNNCCCCNGCAACGGTCGCGCATATCCCCGACTTCCGCGCATTTTTTGCCCGCGCNCCCANATCTAGCGTNNNGNCNGAAAATAATTTNNAAAAGACGCTAGTTTTCCATTGCCTTTTGCGGCGGAAAAGAGTATATTGATTATGGAAAACNTGCCGTCGCAAGGCGGCAGAAATATTGCTTGCTAGACACGAGCCTTTGGAATCTGGAATCTCAGAGCCACCGCATTGGTGGCATACGAAAAAGATCGGCGTGTGTCGGTCGGTGTCAGTTCAAGGGCAGTGTCTCCTAGGCATAAGGAGATATCTATGGCAGCACAAGAAGCTTGGAAAGGTTTTAAGACAGGCAGGCTTTGGCAGGACGAAGTAAACGTCCGCGAATTCATCCAGTTGAACTACACACCTTATGACGGCGACGCATCGTTCCTGGCAGAACCGACGGACGCAACGAACAAACTGTTCGACGAACTGCAGCGTCTTCAGAAAGAAGAGCACAACAAGACATCCAAAGGGCTCGACGGNAAAGAACGTTCCGGCGTNCTCGACTTGGACACCGACATCGTTACGGGCATTACCGCGCANAAGCCGGGCTACATCTGCGAGGACGGCAAGAAGCTGGAAAANGTCGTCGGCTTGCAGACTGACAAGCCGCTCAAACGCGCGTTCATGCCCTTTGGCGGCATCCGCATGGCNGAGCAGAGCTGCGAAATGTACGGCTACAAGGCAAACGCGGAGCTGCACAAAATCTTCACGGAGTACCACAAGACGCATTCGGACGCGGTGTTCCAGGTGTACACCCCGGAAATCCGCAAGGCGCGCTCAAGCCATATCCTGACCGGTTTGCCGGACACCTACGGACGCGGGCGCATCGTCGGCGACTACCGCCGTATCGCGCTGTACGGCATTGACTTCCTCATCAAGGAAAAACAGAAGGACTTTGAGAACATCGGCGACGGCACGATGACCGACGACGTTATCCGCCTGCGCGAAGAAGTCGCCGAGCAGATCAAGGCACTCCGCCAGATGAAAGAAATGGCGCAGTCCTACGGCTTTGACATCTCACAGCCGGCAAAGAACGCGCAGGAAGCGTTCCAGTGGCTGTATTTCGGCTACCTCGCCGCAATCAAGACGCAGAACGGCGCGGCCATGTCGGTCGGACGCATTGCGACGTTCCTCGACATCTACATTGAGCGCGACCTCAAGAACGGCGTCATCACCGAAAAAGAGGCGCAGGAGCTTGTTGACCACATCGTCATGAAGTTCCGCATGGTGCGCTTTGCCCGTATCGAATCCTACAACCAGCTTTTCTCCGGCGACCCGATCTGGGCGACACTCGAAGTTGCGGGCTTGGGACAGGACGGACGCTCAATGGTCACCAAGAACGATTTCCGCTTCCTGCACACGCTTGAGAACATGGGTCCCTCACCGGAGCCGAACATCACCGTGCTGTACTCAAAGCGGCTTCCCGACAATTTCCGCAAATATGCGGCGAAAATCTCAATCGACACGTCTTCTATCCAGTACGAGAACGACGACGTGATGCGCCCGATTTGGGGGGACGACTACTCAATCTGCTGCTGTGTCTCCGCGACGCAGACCGGCAAGGAAATGCAGTTCTTCGGCGCGCGCGCCAACTTGGCAAAGGCATTGCTCTACGCCATCAACGGCGGACGCGACGAAGAGGCGGGCTTGACCCCCGGCGTGCAGGTCGGACCGGATATTGCGCCCATCACAAGCGAGTACCTTGACTACGACGAAGTGATGAAAAAATACGACACGATGCTGGAATGGCTCGCGGGGCTGTACGTCAACACACTCAACGCCATCCACTATATGCACGACAAATACTACTACGAAGCCGCCGAGCTTGCCCTGATCGACACCGACGTGCGCCGCACGTTCGCGACGGGCATTGCGGGATTCAGCCACGTGGTCGATTCGCTTTCCGCCATCAAATATGCCAAGGTCAAAGTGATCCGCGGCGACGTGGAAGTGAAAGACAAGAGCGGCAAGGTCGTGGAGGTTGTCAAAGGCTTGGCGAAAGACTTCAAGGTGGAAGGCGACTTCCCGCGCTACGGACAGGACGATGACCGCGCAGACGAAATCGCAAAATGGCTCTTGAAGACATTTATGACCAAAATCAAAAAGCACCATACCTACCGCAACGCGGAGCCAACCACGTCGATTTTGACGATCACGTCAAACGTCGTCTACGGAAAGGCGACCGGCGCACTGCCGAACGGTCGCCCCGCCCACGCGCCGTTCAGCCCGGGAGCAAACCCGTCTTACGGCGCGGAGACAAACGGCTTGGTGGCATCGCTCAATTCGGTGGCAAAAGTGCCGTATGAGTACGCCTTGGACGGCATTTCCAACACGCAGACGATTAACCCCGCCGCGCTCGGTCACGACGAAGCGGAGCGCGTCAAGAATTTGGTCAACGTGATGGACGGCTACTTCGCAAAAGGCGCGCATCACCTGAACGTGAACGTCTTTGGCGTGGAAAAACTGCGGGACTGCCAGGCGCATCCCGAAAAGCCCGAATACGCAAACTTCACGGTGCGCGTCTCCGGCTATGCGGTGCGTTTCATCAACCTGACGAAAGAACAGCAGGATGACGTTATCGCCCGTACCTGCCACGCGGAACTCTAATCTGCGGTGAAAAACGACAGAAGCCTTGCTCCGATAGGGGCAAGGCTTTTTTATGCGAGGAAAAACAATGAGCGTAACCGGAAAAATCTCAAAATTCGAATCGTTCGGCTCGGTGGACGGACCGGGCGTACGGTTCATCATATTCTTGCAGGGCTGTCCCATGCGCTGCCTGTACTGCCACAACCCCGAAACATGGGCAATGANCGGCGGNGAGGAATGGNCGGCGGACGACGTNCTCAAAAAAGCNNTGCGCTACCGNGAATACTGGGGACCAGAGGGCGGCATTACCGTAAGCGGCGGCGAGCCGCTCGCGCAGATTGACTTTGTGCTGGAGCTTTTTAGGCGGGCAAAGGAAGAAGGCGTGAACACGTGCATTGACACGTCGGGCGGGCCATTCAACCGCAGCCCGACATGGTTTGCCAAATTCGAGGAACTGATGCACTACACTGACCTGCTGCTGATGGACATCAAGCACATCGACGCGGACGCGCACAAAATGCTGACCGGCATGAAAAACGAGCATATCATCGACATGTTCCGCTACCTTGACGAGATACACAAGCCGATCTGGATTCGGCATGTGCTCGTGCCGGGGCTGACCGACAATAACGAATACCTGACACGCACACGGGATTTTATCTGCACTCTGCATAATGTGGAGCGCGTGGAAATCCTGCCATACCACAGCCTTGCCGTCTCAAAATACGAGAACCTGGGTATAGACTACGCGCTCAAGGACACGCCCATGCCCACGGCGGAGCGCATAAAGAATGCGAATGACATTTTGGAGACGGCAAACTACAAGAAACATTTGGTCAAATCAACAAACCATCCGCACGAATAAGCAGGGGGCTTGGGGCACTCCCCGGAGAAGGGGTAGCGGACAAGGCAAGCAACGGCTTGCCTTGGAAGCGAGGGGAAGCCCTTCCCCTCCTTAATTTTATTGGGCAACCATTGCGAGTTCGATGCCGTTTGCCTGACGCTGGAATATGTCGTAGACTTCGGTGCCGAACGAGCGTTCCAGGCGGCCGCGGTAGTCTTCGATTTTTCCCACGTAATTGAGCGTGTGCTGAGGAATGCGGTTGCTTTTGACGCGACCCGTTCCCGCGTTGTACATGGCAAGTGCCGTCACCTCATTGCCCGCAACGTCCATGCAGAAACGCAGATGCTGCATACCGTATTTTGCGCTCGTGTGTGGATTGAAAAAATCCGCCTCGGTCAGCTTGGGAAAAGAGGCACTGTTCAGCTGAAACAGCCCGCGGTCAATCGTCAAGTTAGTGTTGCGGTTCACCGCCGTCGATTTGTACTGGCTTTCAATATAGGCAAGCGCGAACGCAAGCGACACGGGAATGTCATTTTTGTCGGCGTNTTCCAAAATGGCAAGCGCGATTTCACGGCTNCCCGCAACGTTCATATAAAACCATTCCACCGCANGACGCGTCGCCGGCGANCGGTAGAGCGCAAGNCCTTTGTCNTCACGCGCNGAAAATGCCGCAAGGTCGTCGTTCTTTGCNAATGCGTCGGCAAGCGGATTNTCCNCAACGCCGGAAAGCAATGCCGTATATGAATTAAACGTGACGGAACGCACCGGGGTGACGACTGCCGGAAAGCAGAAATGCACCAACAGGCAAGCACCCATAAAGAATACAGAAAGCGCGACCGTTCCCTGAAAAAGCCGTTTCGTATAACCGTTCATGCCAGTATCATTGCATAGAAAACGATTTAAGTCAATGGAAGCCGCTCACTTTCCCATGCTTTTGTTGCAATATTTTGCAAACGGTGCGGTTCAGTGCAATAACACGACACCGGGAGCGGATTTCTTGCAGAAATAAACATACTGTCCGTGTTTCTGCGAAAGCTCCCGCATATACTCGGAAGCGGCAGAGCCGTCGGCAAATCCGCCGTCCGCAAGCCGATTAGGAACAGAAAAGCCCGCCACCGAAACGCAGTCCTTTATGCGGCGGGCGCAGTGCTTCATGGCGGCGGCAAACTGCGCGGCATCCCCGTCCCGGTCATACACCGCGTCAATGTAAACGAACGCCCCTTGCGCGTCCAAAGCCTTCAACTCGTCGCGCAACGCCGCCAAAAATGCCTCGTCATATTCGCCGGGAGTCGGCTCAACCTGACTCCACGCCACGCGCTTTGCCATGCCGTCCGTGTTCACTTCCCCGCCGCCGATTTTGTACAGGCGGTTGTTTTTCACTTCAAAGATTTTTTCCAGTTTCATAGGCACTCCGACAAAAAAGCCCCTGCTTTCAAGGGGCTTTTTGGAGAAATAATCATAGTTTCAGCAGGTGGAACATTCGACCGCGCCGCCAAAAAACGCCATGGCTAGTCAGTCAGAATCTTGATGACTTCCGCTTTGTCCTGCGTCGCCAAAATCTGCGCGCGTTTTTCCGAACTCTTGAAGAGCAGGCTGACCTCGGCAAGGAACTGCAAATGCGGCCCCGTCTTGTTCACCGGGGAAAGGGTCATAATGAAGATTCGGCACGGCTCTTGGTCAAGCGAATCAAAATCTACCGGATTGTCGGAGATGCCGATACAGGCGACCAAATCGGAAACGGTATCCGTTTTTCCGTGCGGAATGGCGATGCCGTGCTTCATGCCCGTAGACATCTTGCGCTCACGGTCGAGTACGCACTCGCGGGCGGCAGCCTTGTCGGTCACCTTGCCGGCCGCAATCAGAATTTCGAGCATTTCGTCGATGATTTCTTCTTTTGTCTTTCCTTTGAGATGCAATTCCACCGTCTCAGGCGTTAAAACAGTTTTCAAGTCCATGGTTCTAGTGTACATTCTGTTCAGGCACAAGTCAAGAAAAAAATCGGGAAATTAGGGAAAAACTCACGCATTTTTTGCCCGGCGCGCCGGCACAATTAGCGCACCTTAAACAGAACGCCTACAATCGCCACAGTCGCAAGGAGCTGGATTATCAGGAATTTGACCAGCACTTGCGTGGGCGACCAACCGCAGTTGATTTTCAGGTGGTCGTGGAGCGGAAAGCGGATATTCGTAAGGATAGAAATATGGAAGAAACGGAGCAGCGCAACCTTGAGCAACCCCAGACCGCCGTTGACAAAAATAATCAGCGAGGTCGCCAGTATCATAAACGGGTTGCCGCTCACGAGCACGCACACGCCGATATAAAAACCGAGCGCGCGGCTGCCCGCGTCTCCCATAAGCACCTTGCTCGGAAAGGCATTGTGCCACAGATAGCCCATAAGCACGCCCGCAAGCGCAAACGTAATCGCCCCCCAAGACGCGCCGTCTGCCAGATGCGGCACGAGCAGNTAGGCGGCAATATCGANATGNCCNAGAATNAAATAAAAAATCACGCCCATCGTCAACAGCGCGACCAGCACGAGCGTNCCGCTCAAGCCGTCAACGCCGTCCGTGCAGTTGGTCGTGTTGACCGAAGCCCANAGCAGGACGACGGCAATCACCACGTACAGCACGGGATGCACGGCAATCTGCGTGGTAAAGAACGGCAGCCAAAAATAAATCGTTCCGTCGGGAGANGACTGGCGGGCGGCATGGGCAAGGAACAGCGCGGCGGCAAGGCAAATGACAAAATCGAGCANTGCCTTGCGGTATTCGCCCCANGAATGCACGCTGCGGTCGTCCAAAAAGCCGGTCAGCATCATAAGCCANGTCAGGACGAGCGTCCCGGACTGCAACGGGCTGAGCGGCACGAGCANCAGGCACAGCANCGCGAACACCGTGATGAAAAAAACGCCCGCGCCCGTNGGCTTTCCTTTNGCCGCCTCCGCGTTCCCCGCGAATTCGCGCCCGCGGTCNTGCGGCATCCACCGGTAAAAAAAAGGCATCGCGTATCGCACGATGAAAAACCCCGCATACAGCGCGACCACGATAAGCACCGTGTACGACTGCAACAGACGCGCCGGACCAAAATAATCGGTCAGCATCCCACCCACATAATACAGCATGGCAAAAGTATACCCTTTTTTTCCGATTTATGCTACACTATTCGTATGGACGTTATTGCTAGACGACAGACCTTGCNGGGACACATCCAAGTACCCGGCTCAAAATCGCANACNATCCGTGCNCTNATNCTGGCGACCATGGCAGAAGGGCAGTCNTGCATCCGCAACCCGCTGCCGAGCGCGGACTGCATGAGNACCGCCGCCGCCATGCCGCTCATCGGCGCAGAAATCGGGCTTGACCTGCGCACCGAAGGCAAGACCGGCACGATGTGGTCCGTNAACGGCGCNGGAAAAAAACTGCACGCGCCGACCGATGTCATCAACGTGGGGAACAGCGGCTCGCTCCTCTATTTCCTTGCGCCAATTGCGGCGACCTTTGACGGCTGGAGCGTCTTTACCGGCGACGCGAGCATCCGCACCCGCCCCGTGCGGCACATGGTCGATGTCATCAACCAAATGGGCGCGCGCGCGTTCGTCACGCAGCCGCAGAGCGACGTATGCCCGATGCTCGTTGAAGGNCCGATAACGAAAGCGCACAAAATCGTGACGGAAGGCAACGTCAGCAGCCAGTACATTTCCGGGCTGATGCTCGCCGCCCTCCGCCTTTCCGAGCCGCTGGAAATCGAACTGACCGACCCCAAGGAAACGCCCTACCTCACGATGACAAAGACGTGGCTTGAGCGCGTGGGCGCGGAAGTCTCAATCTCCGCCGACTTCAGGCACATTTCCGTCACCGCGCCCCGGACAATCACGGCGTTCGACTGCACCATTCCGAGCGACTGGGAAGCCGCCGCGTTCCCGCTCGCCGCGGCACTGCTCACCGACAGCACCGTGACAATCGACAACATCGACGGGAGCGGCACGCAGGGCGACGAGGCAATCGTCTCTATCCTCCAGTCCATCGGCGCGGACATTACCTGGGACAAAACGACAAACCAGCTCACGGCGCGCGGCGGAAAAAAAGCGCGGAACGGACTTGGACGGCTCTCCACCCAAAACCTGCCGGACGGCGAACTGCGCGTTGCGCTCTCCCCGTTCCCCGACGCTATCTGCGTGCTCGCCGTCATCGCGTGCTTTACCGAGGGGACGACCGTCCTTGAGGATGCCGCCGTCTGCCGCCGCAAGGAAACCGACCGCATCGCGCTCATGGCGCAGCAGCTTTCCTGGCTGGGCGCGGACATTACCGAAGACGGCGACTCGCTGATTATCCATGGGCATTCCCCGGTGCGGGAAGACGGCACGGACAACCCCGCGTTCCGCCTGCACGGCGGCACGGTAGAAAGCCACGGCGACCACCGCATCGCCATGTCGCTCGCCTGCATGGGCCTGGGACTGCGCGGCGACGAGCAGATTACCGTCCACGGCGCGGAATGCTGCGACGTGAGCTTCCCGCACTTCTTTGACGTGATGACGGACATCGGCGCGGGATTCAAAAAACGGTAGAGCGGGGAAACAGCCATGCTGCGGATTTTCTACGCCATCATCAAAGCCTTTCCCGACGCGCTCGGACTTATCCGGGCAGGACACGACGCAAAACGCCACCCCGAACGCCACACTGCCGAAGCGGACTACCAGACCCTGCTGCATTACATCGGCAGGCTGCAAAAAGTGGCGCACATCACCACGACTGTCACGGGAATGGAACTGCTGCCCGCCGAAGGCAGCTACGTGATGTTCCCCAACCACCAGGGCAAGTACGACGGCATCGGGCTGATCGGCGCGCACCAAAAGCCGTGCAGCGTCGTCATCGACGCAAAACGCTCGCGCTTCCCCATCGTCTCCGAATTCATCACGCTCATCCACGGCTTCCGGCTGGACCGGACGAGCATGCGCTCGCAGTTTGAGGGCATGAGCGCGATCGTGGACGAAATCCGGGCGGGCAAACGCTTCATCGTGTTTCCCGAAGGCATCTACCACAAGAACCACAACAACGTGCTTGAATTCCGCCCCGGCGCGTTCAAGAGCGCGATCCGCGCCAAATGCCCCATCGTCCCGGTCGCGCTGGTCGATTCCTACAAAGTGTTCGAGTTCAACTCGGTCAAGCCCGTGCAGAGCTACGTGCATTTCCTCAAGCCGATTACCTACGACGAATACAAGGACCTGACCTCCCAGCAGATTGCCAACCGGGTACGCGAAGCCATCGTGGAAAAAATCGTCTCCGTCGTAAGCTGAAACGGTTGCGCCCTGCCTTGNCGGTCNCCCCGCGTTTTGACAATAGCCCGGCGTTCTGCTATCATAGTCGCATGAAGCGGACGGCTTGCGCGAAGCACAAAAACATCACCCCCCCCCNATTATATAACCTCGCCGTCCGTTCCCGCCATGCCTCGCGGAACGGTGCGCGGCGGACGCTAGGGCTTCGCTTCCCACCCCTTATTTCTTCTATCCTCACGATTCCGACGGCGGACGGCTTTCGGCACACGGATGCGTTCCGCGCGCCCGGCGGCAGACCGTCCGAGATTCCCGGCACGTCCGCGCAGTTTAGAAAATGCCTTCAAATCACATTTGAATCGTTCCCGCTGTTCGGGAAGTGCCTTCAAATCGCATTTGATGTGTTCCCGCAGTCCGGGAAGTGGCTTCAAATCGCGTTTGATGTGTCCGCGCAGTCCGGGAAGTGGCATCAAATCGCGTTTGATGTGTTCCCGCTGTTCGGGAAGTGCCTTCAAATCGCATTTGATGTGTCCGCGCAGTCCGGGAAGTGCCTTCAAANNGCGTTTGATGTGTCCGCGCAGTCCGGGAANNGGCNTCAAATCGCNTTTGATGTGTNCNCGCNGNNCGGGAAGTGNCTTCAAATCGNGTTTGATGTGNCCGCGCNGGTCGGAATGAGCCTTCAAACGNCGTTTGATNNGTCCGCGCGGGNGCGTGTGGGGAAATCGTATCTTTTGGAAANGGCTGCCGCGTATGCGGCGGGAACATCATATCGGAAGCCGGGGGATGNCCGTCGGCTTTAGCAGGAGTTTTCTATGAAAGAAATCCAGTCAATCGCGCTCGTGAACATGAACAACGCGGCGCATTTTATGTTCGTCTCAAANATGGCNGGGCGCGCGGANCAGGACGCGNCCGTCGCGGAAAAGTGCGCGGNNCAGGTNCAGGCGTTGCGNGCGGCGGTGNCGGCGGAGGACGAGAACCTGCAAATCAGCGCGAAAAGCCTGACCACGGACAAGATTGCCGAGNCCGACCGGCTGCGTGACCAGCTCTATGCGGGCTACAAAAAGGCAGTGGCGGGCTACGCGGGCTTTCCCGTGGCGGACATGGCGGAGGCGGCGAANGTGCTGCAACAGCACGTCAAGGACTACAANATNGACCCCAAGGCNCAGCTCGACAAGGAGACGGGGCTGCTCGTCAATTTTATNCAGGACTTGGAGGGCAAGTTTGCCGCACAGGTAAAGGCACTGTCGCTCGGCGCNTTCGTTGAGAAGCTCAAGGCCGCNAACGAAGCGGTGCGCGAGCTGACCGGGCAGCGCACGGACGANCGGTCGGCAAAGACGGCGGGCGCGCTCAAGGCGGCACGGGCGGCGAGCGAGGAGGCGGTCAAGATGCTCTTCATGCACGTGAACGCNCACGCNCTCATTGAGNGCGANNCNGCCTACGCCGCGTTCATCGACTACGCCAACACGGAAATCGCGCANTTNAAGCAGGAAGTGCTCGGCGGGGCGAAGAAAGCCAAGGCGAAAGCGGACGACGCGGAATAAGGGGACGCGCTCCCCGGCGTGTCCGGGGNGCAAAACGGNANACAAGCGGCGTATGTCNCGTAAAANNNNCCGTCNNNGGACGCNAAACGCGGAGNAANNTATGAAAGGANTNGNNNCANTGCGGAAATTGNCGNTNGCGGTCGCCGTGTGNNTGGCGGTGCTGTGNCTGCCGGGCTACAGCGAGCCAACGCCGGAGCAGATAGCNGANCGGACNANACTGCTTTTTGAAGCCGTAAAAAATGATGATGTGGAATGGGTAAAACTATTGATCAATCATGGCGCATACGTGAANGCACGAGTCGGCNACGGCGAGACGATACTCATGTATGCGATAAGCAGAGATGTAGCAGATGTGCTTATTAAGGCGGGAGCAGACGTGAACGCAAAGAGCAATCGTTACCAAACTGCTCTCTTTTTTGCAAGAAACCGCGGGAAAAACGACATTGTTAACCTGCTTCGCGCCGCCGGGGCAACAGAATAAGCCGAAACCTCAGACATCGGAGAGAACACTCACTTTTGGAGGAAAACATGAAAGGAGTATTGGCATTGAGGAAATCGGCACTCATGGCTGCCATGTGCATGGCGGTGATGTGTCTGCCGGGGTACAGCGAGCCAACGCTTGAGCAAGTAGCCGAACGGACGAGACTGCTTTTGCAAGCCATAGAAAATAACAACGTGGAACAGGCAAAAGTATGTATCAAGTTGGGTGCGGATGTGAATGCAATTAGTAAAGCTTATGCATTCATGTCCGCGATAGCAGATGGACAAAAAGATATGGTGGAGTTGCTTATTAAGGCTGGTGCAGATGTGAAAGCAAAGGGCTATGAAGGTCGGACTGCGCTCATGCATGCGGCAGATAAAGATANGGCNGAACTGCTCATTAAGGCGGGCGCAGACGTGAACGCAAAGAACGATAGTGGATGGACTGCACTCATGAATNANGCNGCNTACAACGGTAATAAAGATACGGCGGAACTGCTCATTAAGGCGGGCGCAGACGTGAACGCAAAGGACGATAATGGATGGACTGCGCTCATGGAGGCAGCCTACAGTGGATATAAAGATGTTGCTGAACTACTTATTAAATCAGGTGCAGATAGCAGAATGGCATTTGCATGGGCAGTAAAAGAGAGTCGTTCCGATGCGGTGGAATTGCTCATCAATGCCGGTGCCAATCCAAACGTTACAGACAGCGAGGGAATTTCAGCACTCGACTATGCGATACTCTACGGGCAGAACGACATCGCCAACCTACTCCGCGCCGCCGGGGCAAAAGAGTAGCCGTCATGCGCGTTGTACATTACATCGCCCTACTCGCCGCACTGCTCGCCGTTGCCGCCTGTGACGGCACGGGCATGGGCAGCGGCAAGGGCATAGAGTACCGGGCGGAGGAACTCGCGTATAACACGGGCGACNCGTACACCGAGCGGTANNTGCTGTANGCGGACGACGGGACGTATGAGCGGTACATCGGCGGCACGTACCGGGGTCACANGCATGGGCAGCACCTATTACGGCACGCTGTTCGAGACCGGCACGTATGAGGAAGACANCGAGCGCGNANCCGTCCAGTTTTCGAGCAAGAAAGGNTACNANTTCGANACGAAACGNCTNGNAAANCTNGGCNTNNNNGACCGCGAGACGCGCGANGGNACNCTCACCGACACGACGCTGACGGTCGAGTACCNCATCNAATGCGACGACTATANNCACTATNANTATCNTTATCCCNATTGGCACACCGTCGAACAGTCCTACAAGCGCAAGTAGGCGCATTCGCAGGGCTACGCNTGCAAGAACAGTGCCGCGAGGGTNTCNGCGTCGCTGACCATGTTTTTGATGACGCAGTATTCGTCCGGCTGNTGNGCGCGNTCGTCGAGGGTACTCCATACGGCGGCGTGGTAGCCTTTGCAGCGCAGGTACGCGCCCACCGTGCCGCCGCCNATGCCNATGGTTCGTGCCGCNATGCCCCGCGACTGGCGGATTGCGGCGGACAGTTTCTGCACGACGGGTGCGTCGGCGGGCGTTGCCGGGGACTGTTCNGCCTGTATTTCCTGCGTGTCGATGCGAACGCCGTACTGGGCTTCCACGGCGGCGATGCGTTTCTGTATTTCGGCGCGCACGTCGTCCAGCGGGTACTGCGGNAGGATGCGGCAGTCCATNTAGAACACGTCGTCTCCCGGAATNATGTTCACGCTCCCCACGTTCGCGTCGCGTTTGGTCGGCTGGAACGTGGAATGGTCNGGCGTGAACAGCGGGTCTTTNGCGNCAAAGTGGCGTTCCAGNTCGTGCAGGCGCANCGCAAGGTCGCTGGCGGCAAGGCATGCGTTNGTCCCTTCGTCGGGGCGCGATCCGTGGCACTGCGTTCCGCTCGTGTGGACGCGCAGCCAGTANATGGNCTTTTCGGCAATCTCAATCGTCTCGCCCTTGCTGTCGCCGCCGTCGGGAATGACGATGATGTCCTGCNNGCGGAACAGGTCGCCGTGNTTGTCCAGCANGTAGCGGATGCCATACGCCGAGCCGCANTCTTCGTCCGCCATAAANAGCAGNNNNACNGTNTACGCAGGNNCGATGCCCGTTTNAAGCAGGGANAGCGCGGCAAACACGCCGCTCACCAAGCCCTGCTGGTTGTCCTCCGTGCCGCGCCCGTACAGNCNGCCGTNTTTTTCCNTGACNGTCCANGGNTCNGTNTGCCANCGCGACGGCTCGCCCACGGGAACNACGTCAAGGTGCGCCATNACCCAGATNGTGAGCGCGTCGCTTTTGCCCGGCACGGTCGCAATCAGGTTNGGGCGGACGTTGCCNGGNACGCGNNNGTCGGGNGCGTCGAAGCGGCGCAGGTCGGTAAAGCCGTGCGCGGCAAGCCATTGTTCCAGCGCGNNGCATTTTTNCANCTCGCCGTCGCCGCCGCTTTCGGGCGCGAGTGCCGGGTGCGCGGTGAGNANNGTCTGCAATGCGGTCATCTCGCCGACGCTCGCGCGGATATGGTNTCTTACGGTGTCAAAGTCGCTCATGCCTGTTTCCCGTTCAGGTAGGTCTGGTACGCGNTCCAGGTGGTNCGGATCAGCGTGTCGATGTCGCTGTAGCGGGGCGACCAGTGAAGCGTCTCGCGNGCGTAGGCNGANGTNGCGGTAAGCTCAGCCGGGTCGCCGGGGCGACGATCCACGTANTCCGCGGGNATTTCTTTTCCCGTNATCCGGCGCGCGGCATCCAGCATTTCGGTGACGGTCGTGCCGGTCTCGCTCCCCAGGTTGACCGCAAGGCTCTTGTCGTNNTTGGTGATNTAGTCGAGGGCGCGCACGTGGGCATCCGCAAGGTCGGTCACGTGGACGTAATCGCGGATGCACGTGCCGTCGCGGGTGTCGTAGTCGCTGCCAAAGACTTTCATTTGTTTTCGGATGCCGCATGCCGTCTCCATGATGACGGGGAGCAGGTTGGCGGGATTCTGCTCAAGCCCGTACAGTACGCCTTCGGGGTCGTAGCCCGCCGCGTTGAAGTAGCGCAGCGCGGCAAAGCGCAGCCCTTTCAGCCGGTCGTACCACTGCATGATTTGCTCGATGTTGTATTTGGTAAAGCCGTAGTAGTTCGCCGGATTTTTCGGGTGGTTTTCGTCAATCGGCAGGTACTGCGGCTCGCCGAAAACCGCCGCGCTCGATGAGAACACCATGCGCGTGCAGCCGTGCGCGAGCGCGGCGTTCATAATGGCGATCGTGCCCGTCAGGTTGTTCACGGAATATTTTTCGGGCGCGAGCATGGATTCGCCCGCCGCCTTGAACGCCGCCAGATGGACGAACGCGTCGAATCCGCGCGCGAACGCCTTGTCCAGGTCGTCGGGATGCAGGATGTCGCCCGCAATAAAATCGTTCTGCGCAAAAAGATTTTGCAGCAGCCCGCTCGAAAGGTTGTCGAACACCGTCACCGCGTGTCCTTGTGCCATCAGCGCCTTGACCACATGGCTTCCGATGTAGCCCGCGCCGCCGATTACGAGAATGTTCATGGTATGTCCTCCAATTGTTCCGCCGCCGCTTCCCACTGGGCGGTCAGGTCGTCCAGCCGGGCGGTGAGGCGGTCGATGTGCTGTTGGGTTGCCTTTGCCTTTTCGCCGTTGGTGTAGACGGCGGGATCTGCGAGCGCGTCGTGCGCTTCTTTGAGTTCGTGCTCCGCCGCCGCAATCTGCGTTTCCAGCAGTTCCACGGCGCGCTCGATTTTGCGGCGTTCGGCGACGGCTTTTTTCTGATCCTGCCACCGCTGTTTGTTCGCGCTGACGGTCTCTTCGCCCTTTGCCGCCGCGTCCGTGCCTGCCGGGACAATGCCGTTCGCCTCGTCCTCAAGCCGCCGCATATAGTAGGCGTAGTCGCCGGGGAACGTGCGGAACCGGCCGGGCTTCAGCTCAAGTACGCGCGTGGAAAGCCCTTCGATAAAGCCGCGGTCGTGGCTCACGAAAATGACCGTGCCGCCGAACGACGTGAGCGCGTCGAGCAGCACGTCCTTGGAATGCATGTCCAAATGGTTGGTCGGCTCGTCGAGCACGAGCAGGTTGACGGGATGCAAAAGCAGCCGCAGCAGCGCGACCCGGCTTTTTTCGCCGCCGCTGAGCACGTCAATCGGCTTGAACACGTCGTCGCCCCGGAACAGGAACGCGCCGAGCATGTCGCGCAGGCGCGGAATCAGTTCCAGCGGGGCTTCGCTCTCCAAAAGTTCCAGAATCGACTGGCTGCCTTTGAGTTCCTCCGCGCTGTCCTGCGAAAAATAGCCGACGGACACGCCCGCGCCCAGCGCGAGGTCGCCCGCAAAATCATGGTCAATGCCCGCGATGATGCGCAGGAGCGTCGATTTTCCCGCGCCGTTATGCCCCGCCACGACGAGCCGGTCGCCGTTTTCCACGAGCAGGTCGAGGTCGCGCAGGACGGGTGCGCCGCCGCCGTAAGCCTTGGTGATATGCGTGAGCGTCAGCACGATTTTGCCCGCGTGCGGGGCTTGCGGGAACGCGATGCGCATTTTCTTGAGCGATTCGGGAATGACGATTTCGTTTGCGCGCAGCCGGTCCAGCATTTTCTGCCGTTCCTGCGCCTGCGCCGCCTTGGTCGCCTTTACGCCGAACCGGCGGATAAAATCTTCCAGCCGGGCGATTTCCGCCTGCTGCTGTTCGTACTGGGCGATCAGCGTCTCCAGCTCGGCGGCGCGGGTCTGCTCGTAGCGGGTAAAATTCCCCGGATACTTGCGCAGCTCGCCGTTGAACAGCTCATAGACGACCTGAATCGTGTGGTCGAGGAAATAGCGGTCGTGGCTCACGAGCAGGAAGCCGCCCGTAAAGTCGTTCAGAAACCGCTCCAGCCAGGCGCGCGCCTCAATGTCAAGGTAGTTGGTCGGCTCGTCGAGCAGCAGGATGTCGGGGGCGACCATGAGTGCCTTTGCGAGCGCGATGCGCATCTGCCAGCCGCCGCTGAACGTCTCGGTCTGCCGCTCCAAGTCCGCGTGGGAAAATCCCAGCCCGATCAGCACCTGCTCCGCCGTCACCGCCCGGTGATTCCAGCCCGACTGCTCCAGCTCGGTCAGAATGGCATCGTGCCGGGCAAGCAGCGCGTTGGTGTTCGGCGGATTTTCCGCAAGCTGGTCGCCAATCCGCTCCAGCTCCGCCGTCAGCNCATAGCCGAACGCGAACGCCTTGTCCGCCTCCTCGCGCAACGTGCAGCCCCGGTGGGTCAGCCCGCTCTGGGGCAGATAGGCAATCCGNGCGNCTTTCTGCACTGCCCGNGNGCCGCCGTCNGGCGCGACCAGCCCCGCCATCACTTTGATGAGCGTGGATTTTCCCGCGCCGTTCGCCCCCGTGAGCGCGGCTTTCGTGCCCGCCTGAATGTTGACGGAGACGTTTTTGAGAATATCGCGGTCGCCGAACGCAAGCGACACCTGGGAAAACTGCACGAACGCCATAGCCGCTAGTNTTCCGTGCTGTGGCTGAAAAANATGACGAGCGGNCTTGTCCCGCGCNCGGTCACCACGCCGTTCGCAATCTGCGCGTGGGTCGCGTCCTCAAGCCGCAGGCCGTCGTCGGTCAGCTTGTACAGGAAATGCACGTCTTTCGTCATGCCCGAAAAGCGGAACGACAGNATGCCGTCATACGAATTCTTGAGCGCGTTNGAGATAAAATACTGNACGCCCACCGTGCCGCCGTTCCCCGCCGACTGCGCGATAATCGTGGGGACGAGCAGCTGATAGCCCGACCANAAAAACGCGCCGCCTTCCATGAATTGCAGCCGCCCGTAGTTCGAGCTGACGAACGACGGGCCGAGCATACGCACGCGCTCCAGCTCCTTTGCCCGCCGCGCGCGCTCTTCCTGCACGAGCTGCGCGATGTCTTCATCAAGCGCGATAAACGTCTGCGCTTTCTGCTTGCCGTCCGCCCCCGCAAACTGCACGGCAATTTCGTCCGCGCCGCGTACGCGCAGGGCAACCGGCGTTCCCACAAAATGGTACATGCCGTCCGCCGATTTGGAAATGCCCGTGTACGTCCATGAAAGCGCGGTGTTCTCCAGCGTAATGCCCACGCGCTGCGCCTCCGTGTCAAGGACGAACCGGTATCGCTCGCTCATCTTTGCGGGATCGATGCGCTTTGCCTGAATCATGCCCTGGAACGATTCGGGATACCAGTTCTTTCCCGGTATCGACAAAATCGCCGCGTCCGCCGTCTCTCCGCCCGTCTCCGCTTCCGCGCCCGGCGCGCCGCCTTCCCCGTCCGTGCGGAACAGCTCCAGATTGTACGAAAAGCACCAGCCCTGTGTGCCGCCGTTGGTCAGCACGCGCAGCCATTCGCCCGCCATGCTGCCCTGCCCGTTCATTACCGCCTGCCCCGCGCCCTGATACAGCACGCGGATCACCTCTTTCTGCCGCAGCCGGTACACCTGCTTTGACGTGTTCACCGCCTCCGCGCGGATGGGCAGCCCGTCCAGCTTGACCGACGCATAGGTGTGCGCATAGTCCGCGTACCGCGCCGCCGTTTTTTCCGCCGCCTTCTTGCCCGCCGGCTCCGTCAGCTGCCACAGCGGAATTTCCGCCCGCTTCCCGTCCGGCAGCGCGACGACATACACCTGAGAAATGTTCGACTTGATGAACACTTTTACGATCTGCCCGTCCTGCAACTGATGCTCCGGGTTGTTCCACAAGACCACGCTGTAACCGAGCGTCCCGCACGACGTAAGCCCCACCGCCACGCCCGCCAGCACCGCCACAAAAAACCGTCTGAAAGCCATAGCCCAAGTATACCACGGAACGCCCCGACGGGGGAAGTCCGCTTGAAACTTCATGCGGGGGAAGTCTCCCCCTCGCTCCCAAGTCAAGTCGCTTCGCAAATGCCCCTGCAAGCAGTGTCATTTTCTCCGCTTTGTTGCCTTGTCCGCTACCCCCTCTGCGGGGAACACGGCGTC
>JAAVAM010000030.1:0-2063 GCA_014804085.1 Treponema sp.
CTCTACTCGGAAGCGTGGTCTCTCTCTCCCCCAAACCCCCACTCTCTTCCAGCACCGCTTGGGGCGGCTGCCCCAAGACCCGTCGCAGTGCTACGCACTGCTTACCGAGTTTTGTCTTGCTCGCACAGCTCGCATTTTTGTACGCTTCGCTACCAAAAACCGTCAAAACTCGCCGTTTTTACTCAGTCAGATCGTGTTTTCATGCTTCAAAAATACTTTCGTTGCTTGTCCGGGCGCATTTTCGGGCTTCAAAAGTATTCCCAAGACTTCCCCAGTGCATTTTTGCGTTTCGGGAGCATTCCCAAGAGTTCCCCGGCGTGTTTTCGACGTTCGGGAGCATTCCCAAGACTTCCCCGGCACGTTTTCGCTCTTTGGGAGCGTTCCCACGGCTTACCCGGCGCAGTTTTGGCGTTCGGGAGCATTCCCGCGGTTTTCCCGGCGCGTTTTCCGCGTTCGGGAGCGTTCCCAAGAGTTTCCCGACGCATTTTTTGCGTTCGGGAGTATTTTTCGTCATCAAATGTAGCAAAAAACATAAATGAGGAGTTTGGATATGGCAACAGTGGCAAAGGTAAACGGCAAGGTGCGCACGACGGAGCTGGACGCGCTGTCGGACGCGATGGAACGCGAGTACCGGCTGGCCTGCGCAGACGGCGCGACGGCGGTGGGAAAGGACGCGGTGCTGAAGACGCAGTTTGCGCAGCTTGCGGACTTGAGCGCGCGGAACACCACGGCGATCAAGCAGGACGCGGTGGTCTCCACGCTGGACGAGGCGGATTCGGCGCGGGACGCGGCGACGCGCGACCTGTTCACGCTTGCGGGCGGCTACACGGCAAGCCCGTTCGCGGAGGTGAGGGCGGCGGCGACTGACGTGTGCGCGGTGCTGGACAAGTACGGGCGCGGCATGACGGGCAAAAATTATGCCGACCAGACCGCGCTCACGGAGTCGCTTTTGGAGGATTTGGGAGCGGAAAAAATCGCCGCGCAGGTTAAGGCGCTTTCGGGCGTGGCGGAGCTGGTGGCGAGCCTTCGTGAGGCGCAGGACGGGTTCGCCGCCGCACACGACGGCTACGTCAGGGCAAAGGCAGGCAAGGGAGAGTCGGCAAGCTCGCTCAAAAAGCCGATCGTCGCGCTCATCAATGACAATATCGTGTCGTACCTGAACATCGTGGCGGCCATGGACGGCTACGTGGAATTCGTGGCGGCGGTGGCGGGCAACATCAAGAGCACCAACGACACCGTGGCGCGGCGCACGGCGGCGAAAAAGGAAGCATGAGGCGCGCGACCTGAATAAGCGAGAAAATGCAGCATAACCGTACGTTTTGGCGTAACCAAAACTTGGTAAGCGGTGCGTGGCACTGCGACATAAAACAAACTTTTTCATATTAAGGAGTAAAACATGAAAAAGATGATGAAAGTGGCCGCGATGCTCGCGGCAGTGGTGCTGGCGGCGGGAATGACCGCGTGCCAGAAGAAGGACGGCGCGGAGGCAAGCGGCACGGCGCAGAAGTCGGCGGGAACGGCAAAGCCAACACCAGTGAACGAGTTCAGCAGGGTCATCGGGGCGAAAGCCAAGACTTTGGCAAAGCCCACGCCGGTGAACGAGTTCAGCAGGGAGCTGACGAAGGACGCAAGCGGCGTGCGCATCCTAAAATACAACGGCAGCGCAAAGAGCGTGGTGATCCCCGCGGAGATAGAAGGGCTGCCCGTAAAGGAAATCGGCAGAGACGCGTTCAGAGGCAACGAAACACTGAAAAGGGTCACCATTCCCGATTCCGTGCAGGTAATCTATTTTTCCGCGTTCCAAGACTGTACTGCCCTGGAGAGCGTCACGCTCGGAAACTCCGTGCAGGAAATCTATGGTTCCGCGTTCCAGGGCTGTACTGCCCTGAAGAGCGTCACCATTCCCGACTCCGTGCAGAAAATCGTCGCCCTCACGTTCAAGGGCTGTACTGCCCTAAAGAGCGTCACGCTCGGAAACTCCGTGCAGGAAATCGGACAACNACNCGTTNANTGGCTGTACTGCCCTGNAGAGCGTCACCATTCCCGANTCCGTNNAGNNAATC
>JAAVAM010000030.1:2153-42718 GCA_014804085.1 Treponema sp.
CTGCACTTCCTTGCAGANCCTTACCATTCCGGATTCCCTGCAAAAAATCAAATTTNAATTTGNANNTNCCAACNATGGGTTCANGGGCACAGAGCTTCCGCTCGCGACCCAGGCACNGCTAAAGGCACTGGGGTACACGAGCAGTTTCTAGGAAAGGACCGCACAAACGGCGCGGTTCTGTGCAAGCATAGACGTATGCGCGTCGGTCGCAGCGCGTTGCGCTGCTTACCGGGTTTTATGTGTTCGCGTTGCGAGCACATAAAACCCGCATCTATTAAGGCAACATTCCCGCGCAAAACTAAACGGGCGCGGGAAGCACAAAACACAGGTGGGAAAGGAAGNCTTCCCCAAGGAGAAAAGAAATGACTGACAAAGATGCTATCGATATGCTCAAAGAAGCACTCGACAAGGCAAATGTACCGAACGCATCAAAATCGGACTTCAACAATACGGTTCAGGTTATTGGTCGTGTCAATGAGTACATGAAAGACAATAACATTCAATCCAACGCAATATTCTCCGCATTGGAAGCGGAAATAAAGNAGTTTGTGAACAGCCCCAATCTCTTGGAAAAAGTAAACGGCACGGTATATCCCTCCACTACAGTGTNTTTTTTTTGAATTTTGTATTAGTTTTCTTTTGTTCCTGCTCCATGAAANCGNNCNGNTGTTCAATCCCCNTCTCTNTGAAATCNACCCGACAGAGCTGTAGATCGTTTGCNTTCCACTTTTTTGCCCGCCTTTGGCAAAATCGTGCGGCAACTACTTTAAAAAATCTTGATTTTCGCGCATAATAAGGCATGAGCGAAATTTCAGCACTGCAAAAGGCGCGGTATGCCTACCGGCCGGAACTCCCTGACATTCTAAAGCAGGACGCGGTAAACGTCCAGATCGAGACGGGCGAGGCGGTCGTGCCGACCAAGGACGCGGACAGCATCCGCGCGGCCTACCCTGAGACCTACGGCATGCCCATCGTGCGGTTCGTGCCGGGCAAGAACGAATTTGCCGCCAAGCCGCACCGCACGGGCATCCTGCTCAGCGGCGGGCAGGCTCCGGGCGGACACAACGTCATCTGCGGCCTGTTCGACGGGCTGAAAGCGGCGAATCCCGAATCCGAGCTGTACGGCTTTCATTTAGGGCCGGGCGGGCTGGTCAAGAACGACTATGAAGTGCTCACGGCGGACCGGATCGACCAGTACCGCAACACGGGCGGGTTCGACATGATCGGCAGCGGGCGCACCAAAATCGAGACGGAAGAACAGGTCGATGCCGCGCTCAGGAACATACAGGAACTCAAGCTGGACTCGCTCGTCATCGTGGGCGGCGACGACAGCAACACCAACGCGGCGTTCCTTGCGGAACAGTGCAAGCAGCGCGGCCTGCCCGTGCAGGTCATCGGCGTGCCAAAGACGATCGACGGCGACCTGAAGAACGAGTACATCGAGACGAGCTTCGGCTTTGACACGGCCACGAAAGTCTACGCGGGCATCATCGGCAACCTGGCGCGCGACACGATGAGCGCGAAAAAATACTGGAACTTCGTCAAGCTGATGGGACGNTCGGCAAGCCACATCGCGCTTGAGGTCGGCCTTGCGGTGCATCCCAACGTGACGCTCATCGGCGAGGAGATCAAGGCGAACAACTCCACGTTGCAGGAAATCCTGTTCAACATCTGCCACGTCATCGCGCACCGCGCCGCAAACGGCGAGAACTTCGGGCTTGTCCTCATTCCCGAAGGCATCGTCGAATTCATTCCCGAAACGGCGAACCTCATNGACGAGCTGAACAGGAACTGGGTCGAATACGAGAAAGTCTTTACCGCGCTCACCACGCTNGANTCAAANAAACGCTGGCTCATCAACAAAATATCGCAGCAGGCGTACTACACGCTCGACCAATTGCCCGACGAGATTGCGGAGCAGTTTTTGGGCTTGCGCGACCCGCACGGGAACATCATGGTGTCGCAGATTGAGACCGAAAAGCTGTTCATCTACATGATCCGCGACTACCTTGCCAGCATGGAGGCGGCGGGCACGTACCAGGGGTCGTTCGCGCCGCTCTCCATGTTCTACGGGTACGAGGGGCGCGCCGTGCCGCCGTCCAATTTTGACGCGAACTACTGCTACGCGCTCGGCAAGACGGCGTTCATGCTCATTGCGAACGGCGTGACGGGGTACATCGCCAACGTGCGCAACCTCGCCAGACCCGTTGCGGAATGGACGGCGGGCGGCATTCCGCTCACGATGATGATGAACATGGAAGTGCGCAAGGGCAAGGAAGTGCCGGTCATCGCCAAGTCCCTGGTNGATCTGAAAGGCAGGCCGTTCAAGGAGCTGGCAAAGAACCGCTTTAACTGGGCGAACAAGACGATGTACCGCTTTCCCGGACCGATGCAGTATTTTGGTCCGAGCGAATGCTGCGACGGCATTACCGAAACCCTGCGGCTGGAAGAAGCGGCACGGCAGGAAGCCGCGGCGGCGCACGAGGACGGCGGCAGATGAAACTGTACACCCGGCATCATCTGCAACATGCTGCTATAATCGGCTTCGCTATCGGCGCGGCACTGGCGGCGATTGTCGTCGTTTCGCTGCAAAAGGAAACGCCCGCGATGGCGGCAGACCCGGCGGCGGTTGACCGCGCGGACGGCTTTGACGGCGATTCGGACGCGCGCATCATTCCCGCCGCCACAAAAGCGTCGCCCGCCGTCCCGTACACGCAGGACGAGCAGCAGAATATCTCAGTCTACGAAAAATGCAACGAGGCCGTCGTGAACATCACCACGCAGGTCATGGGGGTCAACTGGTTCCTTGAGCCGATCGTGCAGGACGGCGGTTCGGGCAGCGGCTCGATTATCGACAAGCGCGGCTACGTGGTCACGAACGTGCATGTCATCGACAACGCGAGCAAAATCAGCATCTCGCTGGCCGACGGCTCGACCTACGAAGGCACGATTGTCGGGCAGGACGTGGAGAGCGACATCGCGGTGCTCAAATTTGACCCGCCCGCGAACGTCGCGCTCAAGACGATTGACTTTGGCGACAGCGAAAAACTGAAAGTGGGGCAAAAGGTCATCGCAATCGGCAACCCGTTCGCGCTTGAGCGCACGATGACCACGGGCATTATCAGCGGGCTTGGCCGCCCGATACAGGAAAGCAAGAACGTCATCATCCGCAACATGATTCAGACGGACGCGGCAATCAATCCGGGGAATTCCGGCGGGCCGCTCCTCGACACGGCGGGAAAAATGGTCGGCATCAACACGATGATTATGTCCAGTTCGGGGAGTTCTGCGGGCGTTGGGTTTGCCGTGCCCGTGTCCACTGCCCGCCGCGTCATCAATGATTTGCTCCAGTTCGGCAAGGTAAACCGCGGCATTATCAGCATTACGCCCGTGCAGATGACCGGCGCAATCGCCCAGTACGCGGGGGTCGGCATTTCCACGGGCATTCTGGTGAGCGCGGTCAAAAAAGGCAGCGGCGCGGACAAGGGCGGCATCCGGGGCGGAACGAAAGCCGTGCAGTACGGCAGCCGCTGGAATCCCACCACGATTTACCTGGGCGGCGACATCATCACGGCGATTGACACCGTAGCCGTGCGCACGTATGCGGACTACACGAGCGCGCTGGAAAGCAAACGCCCCGGCGACACCGTTTCCGTCACCGTCTACCGCGACGGAAAAACGCAGAAACTGACCGTCACGCTGGACGGCGCGGACAACGCCGCGTCCACGATCTGACGGAACGTCCGGCGCAAGAGCGCGCGGCGCGCTTGGCAAAAACCGATGATTGACACCAAAAACATCACCATTCTGTGCAAGGTCGTCGATAATTTCGGCGACATCGGGTTCGTCTACCGTCTTGCCCGCGCGCTGACCGAACGGGACGGGCAGTTGCGCCTGCGGCTCGTCGTGAGCGANCTGCCCTCGTTTGCCGCAATCGCTCCCCTCGTCGCCCCGGACAAAAGCGAGCAGACCTGCTACGGCTGGCAGATTTTCGACTGGAACGCCGCCGANGTATGCANNCGTTCGTTCACGCGGCAGCCGCCGGCAGTCATTCTGGAATGCTTTCAGTGCGGCAGACCCGACTGGCTGGAATCGCTGCTGTTCGACCAAGCANCGGACNGCGCAAAAAACGACGGTTTCGTGCAGATAGCGAACATCGACTACCTGACCGCCGAATCGTATGCCGACGATTTTCACCTGCTCAAAAGCGGAACGCGGAGCGCGCGCGTCAAAAAAATCAATGTCATGCCGGGATTCACCGCAAAAACGGGCGGGCTGATTCTTGACAACGCCTTTATGCGGAGCAAANANGCGGCTCACACGCGGNCGACCGGCGACGCGCCCCGCACGATGACGGCAGTNTTTTTCAGTTACGAACGCGACTGCGCGCCNCTNGTACANGCACTGGCGCAATTTCANGCACAANGCGATATTCCCGTNCGCGTCCTCGTTGCCGCCGGAAAAAGCCGCGCGCCGTTTNTGTCCGCATGGGAGCGCGCCGGAAAACCGTTCGCGGCAGAACCGCTGCCGTTCCTGCCGCAGGAAACATGGGACGCGCTTCTGTGCGCGGCGGACTGGAATTTCGTGCGCGGCGAAGACAGCCTGAGCCGCGCGTGCCTGGCGGGCGTTCCGTTCGTGTGGCAGCCGTACCCGCAGGACGAGGACTACCACCTCGTCAAACTTGCCGCGCTCAACGAACGGCTGCGCCCNTTTTTCTCCCCCGACGCATTCGCCGCCTATGACACATACACCCGCGCTTACGCGCTCGGCAAAGACAGCGCGGCTTCCCTTTTGCGCGTACTTTCCTTTTTGCCGCAACTGCGCACATCCTTTGCGACGTTCGCAGATCATCTGATCGCAAACGGAGACCTTGCCGACCACCTGCTCGGCTGGCTCGACACATTGCACAATCCGTCAAGTCGGTTTATACTGTAAAAAAGAGGCAGGATATGATTATAGCACTGTTATACGGCGGAAAATCGGGCGAACACGAAATATCGCTCATTTCGGCGACGGCAATCGCCCGGCACATCGACACATCGGCGCACCAAGTTACGCTCATCGGCATTACCAAGACAGGACGATGGTACTTGCAGGATTACGGCGAGTTTGCGCGCATCAAGCGCGACCCGCAGGCGACCTTGCAGGTGCACGAGGATGCCGCAATGGAAGTGAGCATTCTTCCCGCAGGCGGAAAAAAAGGCGCGTTCGCGGTGGGCGCAAACCGTATTCCCGTAGACGTGGTGATTTCCGCGCTGCACGGCACGTTCGGTGAGGACGGCACGGTGCAAGGGCTGCTCGAAATGGCGGACATTCCCTACGCGGGCTGCGGCGTAACGGCAAGCGCGCTCGCCATGGACAAAGAAAAAACAAAAATCATCCTGCAACATGCGGGCATTCCCGTCGTGCCGTACCTGTGTATCCGCCGCAGCGACCTTGCTTCTTCCCAACGATACGACGAGCTGCTCGAAGCAGCGCAACAGAAACTCGGCTTTCCGCTGTTCGTCAAGCCGTGCGCGGCAGGATCAAGCGACGGGGCGACCCGCGCGGATGACCTGCGCCACCTGAACGGCGCGATTCTGGACGCGTTCGAGTGGGACGACAAAATCCTCATCGAAAAGGCAATCAACGCCCGCGAACTGGAATGCTCGGTCACGGGAAATCCCACGACGGCGGACGGCGCGCACAAAGCGGAAGCCACCGTCGTCTACGGACCGGGAGAAATCAACCCCACGCACGAATTCTACGATTACGACGCAAAATACCTCGACCCCAACGGCGCGAACCTGCTGATTCCGGCGAACGTCGATGACGCGACAAAAGAAACGATCCGCGCCTTTGCGGTGGCAGCATACAAGGCGATTGACGCAAGCGGACTGAGCCGGGTCGATTTTTTCCTTGACAAAGACAGCGGCGACATCTANCTGAACGAAATCAACACGATGCCGGGATTTACGGCAATCTCGATGTTCCCCAAACTGTGCGAAAGCGAAGGCGTTCCCTTTGGCGANCTNATNGAACTGCTGATACAACAGGCGCAGTNCCGATTCAAGGCGACCCGCGCCCTCAANACATCGCGCGANTANCGCAAGGAGCGCACCATGAGCGACGAACCACTGCCCCCCGTNCCGCACACGTACCCGCACGGCTGCTGTTTTTCCACGCCCGCCGACATTGCCGGCAAGAATGTTACCGTCATGGGACTGGGACTGAACGGCGGCGGCGAAGCGACGGTGCGTTTTCTGCTCAACCATGGCGCGAACGTCACCGTAACGGACATGAAAACGGCGGATGCCCTTGCCGCTACCATCGCGTCCCTGCAAAACGATCCGTCGCTTGCCCACGAACGCCTGCGCTATGTGCTGGGCGAGCACCGCATGGAGGACTTTGCGAACGCCGACTGCGTGATAAAAAATCCGGGAGTCAAATACGACGGCAACCCGTTCCTTGCCGCGGCAAAGGCGATAGAAACGGACATCAGCCTGTTCCTGCATTTCTCCAAAGCCCCGATTATTGCCGTCACCGGCAGCAAAGGCAAATCGTCCACCGTCAGCGCGATTCATTACGGCCTGCAAAAAGCGGGCTTCACGGCATTTTTGGGCGGCAACATCACCGTCAGCCCGCTCACGTTCCTCGACCAAACGGACGAATCGACCCCGGTCGTCCTAGAACTTTCCAGCTGGCAGCTGGCAGACTTGCGCGGGCGCAAGGCACTCAAGCCAAAAATCGCGCTTATCACCAAGATTATCCCCGACCACCAGAATTTTTACCACAGCATGCTTGCCTACGTAGCAGACAAAAAACTCATCTATGCGGATCAGACCAAAGACGATTTCACGATTGTCGATTTTGATGACGATCCGGCGGCAGACGGCGGCACGCTCATCACAAACTGGGGNGACATCTTTGCCGCAGAAAGCAAGGCAACCGTCCTGCGCTACAGCAAAAAAACGCTACCGCAAGCCGTACCCGGCATCTGGCAGGACGCAAAAGGCAACGGCATCTGCCGCCTCCCCGCCGCGCCGCAAAGCAAACCGGCAAAAGCGGGCGGAAAAGACACCGACATCGTGCTCAAAGACATTGCCGTNCCCGGAAAGCACATGCGGCTCAACGTGCTGAACGCCGCGCTCGTCATGCGGCTGATGGGCATTGTCCCGGCAAAAATCATCGACATTCTCGGGCAATGGAACGGCATTGAGCACCGCCTGGAATTCTTCCACGTATGGCAGAGCGAAAACCTGACCGTCCGCTTTTACAACGACAGCGCGTCAACCGTTCCCGAATCGGCGGCAGAATCCACGCAGGCATTCGGCGAGCCAGTCATTTTCCTGACGGGCGGCACGGACAAAGGATTGGATTTGTCCCCGATTGCGCACACGCTCGCCAACCCGCTTGCCATTCAGCCGTCGGCAACCTACCTGCTTGCCGGCACCGCCACCGACAAAATGCTCGCCGACTTTGCCGCGCACGGTATCAGCCACAACGGCGTGTACCAGACACTCGACGAAATGCTCGCAAAACTCAAAGCCGACATCAGCGCGCATAANGGCGCGCGCGGCACAAAAGTCGTCGTCTTCAGCCCCGGCGCAACGAGTTTCGGTATGTTCCAAAACGAATTNGACCGCGGCAGGCAGTTCAAAGAAAAAGTGCGNAATCTGTTCAGNTAGCNCGNTGCNCCGGCACGGCGNANGCTANTTTTTCCACGGATTCTTGCGGATAAACGTCTCGTCCCGTTCGTAGCCCACCGAAATAATGCCCACGGGTGTCTTGCAGTAATCNTCGATGAATTCCACATAATCGCGCGCGGAACGGGGAAGTTTTTCATAACTGCGACACGTCTTCAGGCTCGTTTTCCAGCCGCTGAACTTCTGAAGCACGGGCTTCGCCNGTTCCATCGCCGCCACATTCGCCGGAAAATCCGTCACGATTTTGCCGTCAATATCGTAGGCAATGCAGGCCTCAATCTCATCAAACGTGTCGTAAATGTCCAGGTGCGTCAGGACAAGGCTGTCAATCGAATTGACNCGGCACGCATAGCGCAANGCGACCAAATCCAAGTAGCCGCACCGCCGCGCCCGTCCCGTCGTCACGCCGTACTCGCGCCCGGTTTTCCGCACGTACTCGCACAANTCGCCCTCGCTTTCATTGTTGAATTCCGTGGGCATCGGTCCGTTGCCGACGCGCGTCTGATATGCCTTGAACACGCCCATGATGACATCCAAATCATGCGGGCCGATNCCGCACCCGGTCGCCGCGCCCGCCGCACAGGACGCGCCGGAAGANACATACGGATACGTACCGCTGTCAATATCCAGCATCGCGCCCTGCGCACCCTCAAACAAGATATTGTCGTCACGGAATTCGTACATNTTTGCNGTCAAATCCACGCGCATTGCCAGCAGCCGCTCTTTGTACGTATCAAGGTAGGCTTTGTCCTCGCCGTCGTATTCCGCCATTTTTTCCGCCCAGTCCAAATCGGCAAGGCGCAGTCCGTCGCGCTCGGCTTTTTCCGCATACGCAATGCCGATTCCCCGTCCCGTCGTACCGATCGGGCGTTTGCGGGCGGCATCGCGGTCTTTGTCCATCTGGCGGTAGCGCGGCAGAATAATGTGGGCGCGGTCAGAAATAAAGACACGCCCCTCCCAGTCAATGCCGTTGTCCTTGAGCATCTGCAATTCGTTGAACAATGCTTCGGGGTCAATCACCATGCCCGCGCCCAAAAACACGGACTTGTCCGGGTGCAAAATGCCGGACGGCACCTGATGCAGCGCGTATTCCTTGCCGTCAACCACAATCGTGTGCCCGGCGTTCGGTCCGCCCGCATAGCGCACCACGTATTTCGCACTCTCGGCAAGATAATCGACGATTTTGCCTTTTCCCTCATCGCCCCACTGAGCACCGATGACAACGACCTTCATAAAAAAAGCCCCCAAACTGATATGGGGGCAGTATAGCACATTACGCTGATTATTTCAATCAAAACCCTCCGCACGAATGGCGGCCGGTTTACTGTATCTGCAAACGCACGTTGCTGAACTCGACCGTCACGCAGCGGGACGTGAACAGACCGGCGTACACGTAATCCGTGTCAATCTCGTTCAAGTCCGCCGTGTAGGTGACGGGCGGATTCTTGCCATATTTCAGCGTGTAGACATTTCCTTTCTTTACGATAGAAAGGTCAACGACCGTTCCGGCGGCAGGACGTTTTTCGACGGTCGTCGTCGTCTGCTCCAATGCGCCGTCCTTGCGCTCAAAACAGCTCGTCCATTTGCCCTCGTCTTTGGCAACGCCCAGCGCGGCACAGGCGACATACGCGGAATTGATGGACTTGTCGTCGCGGTCAATGTAAATGTCGTCGCGCACCATCAGGCCGAACGAAACCTGATTGTTCTGCTGAATGAACACGACCTTTGCCGTTGCCGAAAGCGTAAAGTCCTTGTCAATCGGTATCTGCTGGAAGTACATGCACAGTCCGTCATTGCCGCTCGCAATCTTGCCGGAAACAGCACTGCCGTCGTCAAAGCCGGAATTCATGCGGACCACGCCGTCGCTCTCCACAATGCCGTTAAAGCGTGAGGTCGCGATTTTTGACGCGCTGCCGCAGTCGCCAAAGGCAGTACCGAACCACGGCTCTTTTATTTTCTTGAACGAAGCCTGCACGCTCTTGTCGCTCGGAGAGAAGCCGTCATAAGTCGGCACGATATAAGACGGATTGGGCTTGAGCATTGACNGCTGCGGCTCGGTAATCCCCTTGATNACGAATTTGGCGAACGCCTTGTCCTTGCCCGCAATGTCGCGCACCACGTCGTATGCGTTCACNGCCGCGCCGTACATATTCAAGTGCGTATTGTCCACGGAATTCTCTTTGTGGGAAAGCCACGCATGGAACATGAGCGTCTCCGACGGCATGAGCTGCGCATAGCGCGCCTTTGTCTTTGCCGTCAAATCGACCACGATCGTACCCGTCTCCTCGCCCAGCTCGCGGATTGCCTTGGGGTAGTCGCCGCCTTTGTACGAGCCTTGGTCGGCAATGATATGCACGGTCGCGCCCTCATATTTTATGCTTTCCGAACGGCGCACGATCGGCGTACACAAAATCGGAATCGCGCCCCGGTCTTTTGCCAGCTTAACATACTGCTCATACAGACTGTTCTTGAACGACCCCGGCTGTTCCTTCGANCCGTTCGGGTCGGTGTAGCGGTCTTCTTCCGCNTTCTCGTCGTTATGCCCAAAGCCGATAATCAGATAGTCGCCCTTCTTGAGGTTTTTGACGAGCGTCTGATAATTCACTTCCGTCGCAAAACTCTTTGACGAACGCCCGCTCATCGCCAGGTTGATGACCTCGATCTTTTTGGGATTCAGGTAATCCTGCAAGCGCATACCATATCCGTTGCGCGGATAATAGTACGGGTCATTGAACGGGCTGAGCGTCGAGTCACCCACCACGAAGAGTTTTGTTCCCTTCGGATTCGCAATCGTGGCAGTCGCCGCGACGTTCTCCACCTTTTCATTTGCGGCAATCTTTGCATTCTGCGCAAACGTCGCCGTCGCCAGACAAACTGCCGCAGCAGCAAGCAAAAGTCTTTTCATCGTGTTACTCCGTAAACTATGGATATATTATAGTATACCACGACTTTTTGAAAAAGACAAACAGAACCGCCGCNTTGTCCGCCGCATGACACAGCGTGTTTCGCCCTATAAAAACAGTCTGTTTCACTGGTATGAAACAAACTGTTTCAACGTATGAAACAAAGCGTTCCAACGTATGGAACAACGTGTTCCAACCTATGAAACAACGTGTTTCAAACGTATGGAACAGACTGTTCCCCGCAGCAAAACAAGTGCCGCAACCGATAATCTTTTTTCGGTTTTCAAAACCGTTTTTTTTTGGTATACTTCTTTTTATGAAGAATGTTACGATGATTGCCGCCGTCATGCTTTGTGCGGCACTGTTCACCCACTGCAAAAAAGAAAATAGCCAGAACCGGCATCCTGCTGACGAACCGAGCCTGCCGCTCCCGGCAAACACGCAACGGCTCTCCGCTGAGGCGAACTCATATTTGCAGGGAAAGCATATTTTTGTCCTGCTCGGCTACGGCTACAACGACGAGGCTTTTGTGGAAAAGACCCGCGCCGCACTGGAAGAGCGGTACGGCGTACAGAGCGAAGAAAAAGACGGGCTGATTATGATTGCCGTCTATCCCGACGATTTCATGCGCGGCTCAACGGCACGGATTAGCCTGCTGACCACCGCCGTAGAGGACACGGAACTTGCGGGCATTATCCTGCTGGGCGCGCCGGAATCCACGCACCGCTCGCTTGCCAAACTGCAAGACAAAAACGGCGGCGAGTATCCGTACCCCGTCTATTCGTTCTTTCCGCAGGACGACGTGCTCGGCTCGGAATCTACGGCAGACTTTGTGCTTGACTATGCGCAGAAAACCGACCTGCTTCAGGCCGAAGAGCAGCTTGAGTCGGATTTTGACGCGGACAACCTGCTCGCAAACGCCATTGAAACCATGCTGAATCCGCAGGAACCGATTCCGGCGGACAGCGACTTGCGCTCATTCGTGCAGAAACTTGTCGGCAGCGGACGGACAATACGCCCCTACACCGACGGCGAAACGGGACTGCAAGCGCAAAACCATTTTATTTTTGAATAAGCACAAGCCGGTCACTGCGCCGCATCGGTCGGTTCGGGCAACGGTTATATGAGGCGCGGATGTTCGCATTTGCACAGCACCAGTCATTTCTTCTCGGAACTTCGGATGCCATCCACGAACTGGCGCACCAAAAAACTGCCCGCCTGTTAGTGCTGTCCGATTCCCACGGCAACACGAACATCGTGCGTGCCATTGTCGGCACGTTCGGCGCAGANTGCGACGCGCTCTGCTTTTGCGGCGACGGCGCGCGCGACGTGCTTTCCGTCCTTGCGACGTTTGTCTCCAAGGCAGAAAAAGCCGCTCTCATTCCGCCCGTCATCGCGCTTGCGCGGGGAAACGGCGATACAGAATCGTATGTGGTACAGTCGCAGGACGTGCAGATAACTTACCGTGTACCCAAATCGCAGGAACTGACCGCCGCAGGCAAAAACATACTCCTCGCGCACGGACATCAGCATGACGTGTACTACGGCACGGAGGCATTCTTCCATGCGGCAAAACGCGAACGCGCCGACGTGGCATTGTTCGGACACACGCACATTCCGTATGCGGCGCACCAAGACGGCATATTGCTTTTAAATCCCGGCAGTTGTGCACGGCCGCGGCGCAGTTCTCCCGCTTCGTTCGCAGTCGTAACGATAGGCGAACACAACCCGACCTATCAGTTCTACGCGATTGATGAGAACAGTCTGGCATTTTCGGCATACGACCCGCCGCAGGAAGAAATATCGCTCTTGTGGCAATAACGTTCAGCAATTCTCGCCGAACAAAAAAGCGCAGCGGTCATGTCCGGGATAGACGCGCGTATCTTTTTCCACGGTCTGGGCAAGACGGCGCAGGCTCTGCTGCATCTGCGGCTCACTGCCGCCGTACAAATCAGTCCGCCCCCATGAATGGTAAAACAGCGTATCCCCGCTGACGAGGATTTTTTCGGTTTTATTGTACAGGCAGCACGAACCTTTGGTATGACCGGGCGTGTGCAATACCGTCCAGTCCGCAAGCGCGGCGGCAGAACTCGCATCGGCAATGCAATCGGCAAGCGACTTGCCGTCCTGCAAAAAGCCCGTCGGATCGGGCAAACCGCTCACGCTCGGCACAAAATCAAAAAATCCCATTTGCGCCAATGCGTTTCCCTGTAAAATGCCGCTGTCCGCGCCAATCATTCCGGCATCGTCCTGATGAATGACGACCGGGATTTCCGGGTATGTCTTGACAAGAAACGGAAGCCCCGCAACATGGTCAAAATGACCGTGCGTCAGCACTAGTGCGACGGGCTTCCANTGATGCTGCGCCAAGCATGACGAAACCGCAGTCTCGTCATCGCAAAAGGCACAGGCTGCGGGGTCTACGACGAACACACGATTGTCCCCCAACGGAACAATCAGTGTATTAACGCCGAACGGCCCTGTATGCAGTATTGTTATTTCCATGAAATGTCACGCAGACAGCAATCACATATCCTCGGAGGAACTTGAGCGCGGTGCGCGGGCAGCCAAGATTTCTTCGTCCGTCAGATCANCCTGCGCTTTCGCAAACGCCGCCTGCTCCGCCATCGTGTCGCTGTTCGTCGTGGTAAAAGCGTCCGCAATTGGGGCAGACGTGTTTTCCACACCGTTCGGTACGCTCGCCGCTTCCGCGCGCGGCTCGCTTTCAGGCAGAGAAACGTCGCTTTCCTCTTTCTGCCGGGAAAGGTTTACCGCCAGCTTGCGTCCGCGATAGTCATAGCCGTTGAGCGCGGCAATCGCTTTCTGCGCGTCCTCGCTGTACACCTGCACGAACGAATAATTTGCTAGCACCTTAATCTCGCCGATACGCTCGCGCTCAATGCCTGCCACGCTACAGAACAATCCCACCAAATCGCGCGGAAACACGCGGCGGTTGCGCCCGATAGAGACGAACACGCTCGTCGCCAACGCCGGATCAATCTGCACGTGCGGCACACGGTCGCGCAAGTCTTCGCTGTGATTGCGCTCGCCATACGGCACACGCTCGGTCCGATTCTCATAATGGTTGGGACGGGAAATGTCACGGCGCGGGCGGAAATCCTCGCGGGTGTTGTCAAACGTNCCGCGCGTGTTAAAGCGGAAAATCGCCCCCGCGCTCTGTTTGAGCAAATACGCNGCCACATAAGAACGGCGCGTGAGCGGAACGTTCTTTTTGAATACTTTTTTCAGCTCTTCCAGTGATTCCGGGCTAGCCTCAACTTTTGCAACCGCATCTTTCAAAAAAGCGGCGACCTTCTGCATATCAAGATCACCATTACGTCTAAATGCCATTTAAGACTCCTTGTTCAAATCTGCCACAAATCCAGCATCGTTTTTTTCAAAACCGAAACGAATCAACGTCGGTTCCAGGATTTGGGGTACTCGTACCATAATAAACCATCGAACGCCGTGTTCCCGCAGCTGCGACAGACAAAAAGAAAGCAATGCCCGCGCAATGCCAAGCCCACGGTAATTCTGATTCACGAAAAAACGCGTCATAATGACCGTTTTTTTTGCGCAGGACGGAAACGGAGAAACCATAAGACAGCCGGCAAAATCATCGGTCAGCGTGCGGCACACAAAACCGTATGCATCCTCGGTCGTTCCAAAATCGCTCCGAGCAAACAGTTCCGCAAACGCCTGTCCCAATTCGCCTTCCGCCGATTTCTCGTATTCTGCAAACACAGCGTCCGCCCCTAAGGCGACACAATCCTTGTCCTGCGCAGGATTGTACGCGCGAAAAACAAAATCTTCTTCAATAAGGTCATCGGAATCGTCAAAATCCTCTGACAAGACTTCCAGACCCCACGACTCGCGCAACGCATTGTACCACTCCATAAGCCGGAAGCGCATCTGTTTTTCTTTGTAAAAATGCCACTTCCGCTCCATTTCGGGATACTGTTTAATCACTGCCTTGAAATTCCGAAACACCCCCCTGCCGGCAATCAGCACATTTTTCAGTTCCTGCTTCGCTTTCTGCGCATGCAGCCCCGAAACAAATGATTCCAGCACCCGATAACCGTCATGGGAATCCCATGGCGGCAATGTATATACCGTTTCCTCATCGGCGGATTTCTCTTCGGCAGGAACGACCGAGCCAGAACGCGCGTCCAGCACAAAATCGGCTTCCTGATTTTCCATCGCAAAGACAATGCGCTGGGCAATGGAATCCGTCAAATCAAAAACCATATATCCGTACTATACCAAACCGTGCGCGGATTTTTAACGAACACGCACCATGCCTATACAATGAGCGGCAAATCCGTACGCCGGGTAATGACTTTTGAAATTAGACCGTACTCGACCGCCTCGTCCGCCGTAAGCCAGAAATCGCGGTCGGTGTCCTGCACCACCTGCTCCTTGCTCTTGCCGGTCTCCGCCGCAATAATCTCCACGATTTTTGCCTTGCTCTTGGCAATCTCTTCCGCCTGAATCTCCAAGTCAGTCGCCACGCCGCGGTACGCCCCGCCAATCAGCGGCTGATGAATCAGATAGTGGCTGTTGGGCAANCCCAGCCGCCGCTCCTTTGGCACGGCAAGNAGAATAAGCGCACCCATNCTCGCAATCAGCCCCGTGCCGACTGTATACACCGGCGCATTGACAAATCGAATCATATCAAAAATGCCGAACCCGTCGTCAATCGAACCGCCGGGAGAATCGATATAGATATAAATCGGCTTGTCGCTGTCGGCTTCCAGCAACAGCAACTGCTTGATAGTCTTTTCCGCATTCTCCTGACTAATCTCGCCGCTCAAAATAATCTGACGCGTCTTCAAAAATTTTTCCGCAAGCGCGTCCTGCTGCGGCAGGTCAANTTTCTTTTCTTCCTTGTCCACAATGATATTCATGACAAAACCTCATATATACTATAACGAAAACCACGGCGGATGGCAATGCAAAACGCACGGCGGTCACGCAACCTCGTATGTAGCCGCAGACGCGCCGCGCTTGATGACAATCTCATACAGCATGAGCGTCAGCTGCGTCTCGACAAAGGCAGTTCCCAGCGCGCGCATTTCCATGTCCGTCCGTGCAAGCAGCGCNACAATCCCCGCCGTCTGCCCCTGCGTCCACACGCGCGCGGCACGGGCNTACTGCATACGGGCAGTCTTGCCGGCAAAACCGTTCTGCCGCATCGTCACGTCGTCCACATACGCNCCGCCCGCGTGCATCCGATGCCACACCAACAGCCGCCGGAAACACGACGCAAGCCCCGCAATGAGCATGACGGCATTGCCGTTTTTGGTCAGCAGGATTTTCTGCAAGATCTGCACGGCNCGCTCAAAGCGTTTCTGCGCGGACGATTCCGCATCCGCCATCGCGTCAAACAACGTAAACGCCGATTCTTCCCGGTTNTGCGCGAGGATATGCTCCACGTCGGCACTCGTAATCAGGTGGTCTTTCGGAAAACAGAGGAAAAAACGCCCGCACTCGTTGCGCAGGGCATCCGTGTTGTTCTCCACCATATCAAGGATCGTTGAGACGGCATCCGCGTCAACCGTGTAACCGTTCTTGCGGAAAAAACTGCGCACCCATTCTTCCTTGCGGTCCTCAAACAGCTCCCAGAAGATTTTTTTNTGNTCNTTGGGAATCAGTTTCTCAAGCTTTGCGTCAACGGAAACGGCATCACTCACCAAAATGAGCACGGACGATTCCGAGGGCGACTTNTTGTGNNCGGACGGCGTGACGGACGCAATCCANTCGCCGAGCACGGCGATGTCGTCCTTGAGCTTTATCTGTTCCGCGCCGCGCAGGACGATGACNGTCGCCGGNCAAAACAACGANTCGGTGCGCAGCCGGGCAACCACGTCCTGCATACGCGTGTCGGCGGCATAAAGCAGNCATTCGTCGCTCGCGCCGAACCGTTTTCTCACGTCCGCTTTCANTTTCTCCGCAAAATCGTTCCGCTCGCCGATTTCAGGNCCGGCAAGCAGGTAGACAGGAACTGCCATGCGCCGCCCTAATATATCCGCACGATATTGGANAGGATACCCACNATNCGCACGTCAGTGCAGTAAATCTCGCTGAACGCGGGATTCTCCGGGTGCAGGCGGATGCGGTCGGCTTCTTTATAGTAGCGTTTGAGCGTAATGGCATCGTCAAGCACGGCAACCACAATCTGCCCGTCCACCGCGACTTCCGCCTGCTCGACGACCGCCANATCGCCCTCAAGGATGCCCGCATTTACCATGCTCTGCCCGCGCACACGCAGCGCAAAATAACTTTTNCCCGGGCGNACGAACGGCTCGGTGAGGTTGATATAGCCGTCGAGGTTTTCCTCGCACAACAACGGCTTGCCCGCCGCGACCGTCCCCAGCAACGGCACCTTGCTCACAAACGGATTCGGCTCCGCATTGCCNCCCTGCAACACGCGGATTGAGCGCGAGCGTTTTTGGCTGAGCGACAAAAAGCCCTTTTTCTGCAACGCCGCAATGTGATCCTGCACCGCCCGCAACGAAATGCCGAAATGGTCGCCGATCTCGCGCACCGTCGGAGGATATTCGTTTTCCTTGGTAAACGTGGAAATGAATGTCAGCACTTCCTGCTGTCTTGCCGTAATTCCTCTCATATCAGTCCTCCTCAAACCGATTCTCAAACAGCTGATAAATAGCGTCCGCCGCTTCCTGCTCGCCCTCGCCGTCTGCNTTCAGGACAAGCGACGTATTGTANCCCGCTGCCATCGTAATGACACCCATAATNGACTTTGCGTTCACCGAAACCGCGTCCTTCTCCAGCGTGACTTCGCAGGCAAAACGGTTTGCTGTCTGGGCGATGAGCGCGGCAGGCCGCGCATGAATGCCAGCACGATTCCTGACCGTCAGTAGTTTTTCTGTCATACACACATCCTCATTATCAATAGGAATCGTCGCTGCCGTAATATGCCGACTGCGCCTCTCCCGTTTCTATCCATTTCAAGATATTCTGGTTGAACTCCCGCGCGGAATTGTAGCCCATGCTCTTGAGTCGNTCGTTCATTGCCGCCGACTCCACGATGATAGGCACGTTCCGCCCCGGCTTGATGGGAATTTCAAGGACGGGAACTTTGACTCCCAAAATATCCATCGTCTTGTGCTCCGTGCCCAGCCGGTCATAGTATTTATTGGCATCCCATTCTTCCAGCACGATGACAAGCTGCAATTCCTTCTGCTCGCGGATTGCGCCGATGCCGTACATCTGCGCCACGTTGATAATGCCCAGCCCACGGATTTCCATGTGATGGCTGATGAGCGTATTCGACCCGCGCCCCAGCAACGTATTACCGTTCACGCACCGAATTTCCACCGTGTCGTCCGCGACAAGCCGCTGCCCGCGCTCCACCAGCTCCAGCGCGCATTCGCTCTTGCCAACGCCGGAATGCCCCATGAGCAAGATACCGATACCATACACTTCCAGCATTACGCCGTGCATCGTCTTTTTGGGCGCGAACACGTTTGAAAGCACACGCACCAGCCGCCGCACGAATTCCGCCGTCTCCAAATCCGACAGCAGGATAGGACAGCCCACCCGCTCCGCAATGGCGAGGAACGTATCGTCCGGTCGCTGCTCATACGTGAAGATACAGCACGGAATGCCGAACGCAAACAGCCGCTCAACGGTATCAGTCCGCCCCTCATCGCCCAGCTTCTTCAGGTACAGGAATTCGCCGCGCCCAAAAACCTGGATGCGGTCAAACACGAATGCGTCGAAAAATCCCGAAAGCGCCAGCCCCGGACGGTTTGCGTCCATGGTCGTGATAGCGCGCGTCAGCCCCTTGCGCCCGCCAATGCATTTGAGGTGCAGGGCATCCTGCCCCGTCAAATGCATGTCGAGCAAATCAAGGACGGTGAACGGCTTGTTCAGCATGTGTTTACTATACGAAAAAACACGCTTCTTGACAAGCACCAAAACAAAAAACTCCGCAAAAAATGCGGAGTTTTATTGCACGGAACGCGAAATTATTTCTTTTCCTGCGCCTTTTCTTTCTCTTTCTTCACTTTTACGTCCAGCACGTCCATCAGCTTGTTGAGCGCCGCGCCAAAATCGTAGTCGCTCGCCGAAACATGCGCCTGCACACCCCAGCGGAAATTCGCGTCCGCGTCAAAAAGATACTCTTTCTCATGCCTGACGCGCACGATCAGATCGACGATCAAGTCCTCGGCATATTTCACCCGCTCCAGCTTCTTCTCAATCATGTCGGACTGCTTCTGCTCCAAGTCGAAGCCCACAGCCGTATATGTCTTATTCATGGCGACTCCTTACCAGCAGACGCTGGATTTTCGTGTTGTCCGGCAGCTTCCCGCGCCGTCAGATTATTATACACCGCATTGCCGGAAAAGGCAAAAGATTTTGTTGCGGCGCAATGCGNAGGACGAAAAAAGGACACCGCACGGTGTCCTTTTTTGTTGCTAGCAAGCGGAATGATTATTCGGCTTCGGCGACTTCAACGGCCGTAACAAGCATTTTATCAAGGATTGTCCAAGAGCCTTTAAGATATTTATCTTTCTTTACATTCGCATAAAATCCCATAACATTATCCCATTTTCCTGTTTTTCCAGAATTAGGATAATCTTTCAAAGATTTTGAAGTAGCATAACTTGCCAAAGGAATCTCATCACTATCATCAAGCTTACCATCTGCGCTAGCTTTCTTATATGCTTTCACAACGTAGACATAGGGATCGCCCTGCTGAGTTGTATCTTTCTCCTGCGTTACATAAATAACGACGCTTTTCTGACCTGACACAAGTGGGAAATATGCACTATTTGCGCCTTTCAAGATTTCCACTTCCTTGTTTGTACCCGTGCCATAGAAACTACTTTCATTGGAAGTAAGGTTTTTCTCTTCATTAACTTCGGGGAAGTAAGAAAGATATGCTTCCAAGCCATTTCCAGCAGCACGCACACCGAACAAAAAGAAATTTTTTGTGCCGTCAGCATTTGAAGTTTCATTGAACATGAATCCCATAACATTGTCGCCAGTAGATTCATCAATCTTGATTTCATACGCTGCTTCAGACCAACCTGTAGAAGCAGCACCTTTGAAACCACGCCGGTTTGCATATTCCGTCGTGTTGTCAGCCTCAATTGTCGCGTTCTTACCGTTCGTCTCGATAATATCGCTGTCGCCGCCCTCTTCCGTTGAGCACCCAGCCAGCACCATTGCCGCCGCGAACGCAGCGCACACCATCGCCTGCAAAGCCATTTTCTTTGCTTTCTTCATAGTAAAGTCCTCCATGTCCGCAGATTTTGCTGCGGGAATTTTACTCATATCCAACTATACAAAAAAAAGCATTCAAACAAGCACTTTCCGGGATAAATCGAGCGTTTTTTTCCTCATTTTGCGGAAAGTCGCCCGGCACAAAGTCAGCGTTCCGCAAAACGAGGATTCCCGCTTTCGGCAAAAGTCAGCGTTCCGCAGAATGCGGAAAGTCGCCCGGCGAAAAGTCAGCGTTCCGCAAAATGCGGAAAACTGCCCGGCGAAAAGTCNGCTTTCCGCAAAATGAGGAAACCTGCTTTTCGTCTGGGCAACGTTCCCACACATGTGGGAAACCTGTTTTTCGTCCGGGGAGCATTCCCACAAATGTGGGAANCCTGTTTTTNGTCNNNGGTNCGTTCCCACACATGTGGGAAACCTGNTTTTCGTCCGNGGAGCGTTCCCACAAATGTAGAAACACTGCTTTCGACCGGGGNGTTCCTACANGNGTAGAAAGCCNGCGTTCGTCGGGGAACGTTTCTACAAACGTAGGAAACCTGTTCTTTGCGCNGGCGGNATGCGTGAGGGATAGGAGCGGCGCGGAGCGTTCCGGAGCGAAAGCGCAGGAATGGAGCGATAGCGTAACCGCGNATAGCCCGACCGCCGCCNTGCGGCGGGCACGCCCGGCTTGCATTTTGGCGGCGGCGGGTGTAGAATGGGGCATGCCCCTCAGCGGGCAAAAGGAGGCGCGCCATGCAGTACCGCAATCCCGTGATTCTGGCGGATTATTCAGACCCCGACGTTATCCGCNTTGGCGAGGANTTTTATATGGTGGCGTCCTCGNTCAACCATGTGCCGGGNGTGCCGGTGCTGCACTCGAAAAACCTCGTGGAATGGGAGCTGGTCAACCACGTCCTGCCCNCGNTTCCGTTCGCGCGGTTCNGCCGGGTGTGCCATGGNGACGGGGCATGGGCGCCTTCGCTGCGCTGGCATGACGGCANNTTTTTCTGCCTGATTCCCTTTCCCGACGAGGGGATTTTCGTGTCGGAGNCGGACGACCCGCGCGGAACATGGTCGCCGCTGCGCCCGCTGCTCGTGGGAAAAGGCTACGAAGACCCCTGCCCGCTCTGGGCGGACGGAAANTGCTANGTCGTGTTCGCGTTCGTNAAAAGCCGCATCGGNTTCAACTCCCGGCTCGCCGTGTTTGAGACGGACACGANGCNCTGNCAGCNCCCGCCGACGGCTACCGGTTCGTNTACGACGGGCNCGGCTGCAATCCCACGATCGAAGGNCCGAAATTCTACCGGCGGGGCGACTACTTTTACATTCTTGCCCCGGCGGGCGGCGTGAGCANCGGCTGGCAGGTCGCGCTCCGNGCCAAAGACGTGTACGGGCCGTATGAGAGCCGGACGATCCTCGTGCAGGGCNANACGGCGGTGAACGGNCCGCATCAGGGCGCNCTNGTCGATCTGGACGACGCGGGGACGCGGTGGGCNTTCCTGCATTTTCAGGAGCGCGGNGCGTTCGGGCGGGTCGTCCATGTGCAACCCGCGGCATGGACGGACGACGGCTGGGTGCGCTGCGGCGCGGCNCNNGACGGCGANNNGGCGGGACAGCCCGTGGCAGGCGGCGACTACCCCGTNGCCGTCAAGACGNACTATGCCATCGACCCGAACGACGACTTTGCGGGCGGCAGGCTGTCGCCCGTGTGGCAGACCCCCGCCANCCCCGGCACGGACTGGTANCGGCTGGAAAACGGACTGCGCCTNGCCTGCGTGCCGNTCGCCCAGCGCGCGCTCTCCGACCTGCCGCAGCTGTTCATGCAGAAAGTCTGCCTCCCAAACTTTACGGCGGAATGCCGCTGCACGCCGCACCTCGTCANCGACGGCGACGAAACGGGCATGGTCGTGTTCGGCGAGGAATACGCCTATATCTGCGCGGTGCGGGANAACGGGCGANCCCATATCGAACTGCGCCGGGGAACGATNGGCNCANNCCGGGACGAAACGATCTGCCGCNCNCNGNCCGGCGCGGGCGATTCCNTGACGTTCCGCATAACCGCCACGTCCGAAAGCGACCGCAACCTTGCCATAACGTTCGCCTNNGACGNCANCNCGTTCGANTANNCGTTCTCCGCGACTCCCGGCCGATGGACCGGCGCGAAAATCGGCATCTACGCCCGCGCGCGCGAANCGTCANCCGGCTCNGCCACGTTCGCGTTCTTCCACGTCACCCGCACGGANTAAAAATCCGCGCGGTNTTTTGCGGGAAANTGCGCCGGNANGGCNNAAAACGTCCCGCGCNTTCTACCATTCGCGCCATGCTTCNGTAATGTCTCCGGCGGGGGAAGTCANTCCGCATTCGACGGCGCTGTCCTGGATTATCTGCCAGATTTCTTCGCGCTCAAGCGTCTCAATCAGACTGTAGTCGGTCTTTTCGTTCAGCCTGTTCAGAGCGAGCACGACCTCTTTTACCTGCTCCATAATCGCCTCGTCGGTCGGATTCGCAAGGCGGCTCAATTGGTCGATATAGTTCAGAAGCAGCCGCTCGCACTTTTTGACATCGCGTTTTGAAAAATCGCAGTCTTCGTCCTGGCAGAATTCGAGCATGCCGGCCACGACGTTTTCTTTTACGCGCGTCCTATACGATTCAACGTTCAGCCTGCCGTTAGTGTTCTTATTCGCACACGCCATAAAAACCCCGCTCAAAATAAAAAGGATAATAGCACAATATGTTCTGCACATGCCTTATTATAGCATGACCGAAAGAAAAAACAAGAAATTTCCGCCCGGCGCGTCACTGCACGACGGAGTGGCTGAAAATGAAGAAAGCTTCCTGGCTCGGGCGGCGTTCTTTTTTGAGCGGCGGGAAGCTTGCGTCGAATTTTTCTGCGGCGGCAGGGTCAATATCGTATGCGGGGCTTTCGCGGAACGTCCAGCCGCGTCCGCCGCCGAGCAAGCCCGCTTTGAGTTCCTTGACGAGCAACGCGCACGGATTCCGGCCGTCCGGCGTATGCACGCCGAATTTCTTGCAGCATTTGAACCCGTGCGCGACATAGTAGCCGGGATTCCCGAAGATGACGACCGCCGCGTACCCCATGCCCGCCGCGCGCGCCAAGCTTTCTTCCACCAGCCGCCGCCCGATTCCCCGGTGCTGAAAGGCCGGTCGCACGCTCAGCGGCCCGAACGTCAGGGCGGGAAGCTCGCCCCCGCCATCGCCCGTGAGCCGCGACTTCGTGTACATCACGTTTCCCGCAAGCGTTCCGTCCGCAGCCTGCGCCACAAGGTCGAGTTCGGGAACAAAGTCGCCGTGCGTCCGCAGGATATGCGCAAGGTAATGCTGCTACACCCCGGAACATGCACGTTCCAGAACGCCTCCCGCGTCAGCCGCTCCACCTCGGAAAAATCGCGCGCCGCCTCGTTCCGAATCGTTATGCCAGTCAGGCCGTCCCGCGTCATTTGCCGTTCCTGCGGACGATCCAGCCGACGGCTGCGTCCATGGCGGTGCGGCAGGCATTGGTCTGGTCGAGCGCGTTGAGCATCACAAAGTCGTGGATTGCGCCCTGCACGCGAATGGCGGACACGTCGTTTCCCGCGCGGCGCAGTTTTTCGCCGAACGCCTCGCCCTCGTCGCGGAGCACGTCCGCCTGCGCCGTGATAATCATCGCGGGAGGAAGCCCGGCAAGTTCGCGTTCGTCGGCACGGAGCGGCGAAGCCTCAATGCGTGCGCGCTCCGAATCGTCCGGCATGTACTGATTCCAAAACCATTGCATTCCGTCGCGCGTCAGATAATACTTTTCCGCGAACGTTTCGTAAGATTCCGTGTGGAACGCGGCATCTGTCACCGGGTAGAACAGCAGCTGCTTGTGGACTGCCACGCCGCCACGACGTTTGGCAAGGATTGCCATCACCGCAGCCATGTTTCCGCCCACGCTGTCACCGGCAACCGTGAGCGTCTCCCTGCGAAGCGATTGTGCGTCCGCGCCAAGAATGTCCGCCACCTGCGAAAGCGCACAATAGCATTGCTCGATGGCGACCGGGAATTTCGCTTCGGGGGAACGCGAATATTCAGGGAACACAACGACCGCATTGGTACGGGCAGCAAGCTCGCGCACCAGTTTTTCGTGCGTGTGGAAACTTCCGTACACCCAGCCCGCGCCGTGGATATAAAAAATCACGTCCCGTGCGGGCGCGGCATGTTGCGGACGGACGACGTACACGGGAATCCTGCCCCACTCGCCGCAATCAAATTCCTGCGACGAAACGGACGCGGGATGCATGAACACCGGCGAATCCTGCACACCCTCAAGCGCCTTCCGCCCGTCCTCTGGCGCAAGCTCAAAAATCAGCGGCGGCACCGCAGTCTGCACACAAAACTCCTCCGCAGCTGCCTCAAGGGGAACACGCTCCCCACCAAGATTTTCTTTTGACTGGTTCATAAACACTCCTTAAAAATGCCGGACGATATTTCCGACTTTGGTTTAAATATACCAAGAAAACCGGCGGAAATCAAACGAAAACTCGGTAAGCAGCGCATACATCGCTTCGCTCTGTTTGCATGAGCGGAAGTTATTTAACTTGTCGCTCGCGCGACTTGCGCATCACGCAGCGGCGCGCACACACTTTATTTTTTTCAAAATATAACATACAATGCGCTATGCTCAAAAATGCAATGCTTTTCATCCTCGCCGTTTTCTCTTTGAGCGGATGCGTGAATTATGGCCGCCCGAAAAATGTCGCCGTGAAAAATTCGATTTCCAATTACCCCCCCCCCTATCGATTTTCAGGCGGAAGATTTCATCGCGCAGAATTCAAACCAAATCGTAACGAACGCTTCCGAAAATTTTTGGGTGCGCCTTGAGATTCCGTCCGCTCCCGAAAAAACAATCCTCGACCTAGGCCCGGAACTTGTTGACGAGGCGCGGCTTTTTGTTCCCGGTCGCGGCGAATGGATTTTGCACGACAGAACAGGAAAAACCGTGCCGAACGAGCAAAAGAAAATCCAAGGCATACGATGCGCCTTGGAAATTCCCGCGCGGCAAGACGAGGTGCTTTTACACGTAAAAAATTCCGACGCCACCGCGCTCAGCCTCCGCATTTTTTCCCAAAGCGAATTTTTCTTGCAGACGACGAAATTGAATTTTCTGCACGGAATTTCAATCGCGATTTTTTTGATTTCGATTTCGGCGCAAATCCTCATCTGGATTTTCCGCGGGAGAAAAGGCTCGCCGTTCATTCTTGCCGTGACGATTTTATTTTTCGTCTACCAGCTGTGCATGAAAGGCATCGCGCCCACGTTTCTTTGGAACAACTTCGCGCAGGCAAAATTTTTCCTGCACCTCACCTACATCGTGGCGACGTTCGGATTCGTGACGATCCTCATGCTCACGCTGCGGTGCACAAATTCGGAAACGCGATTTTCAATAAGAAGGCAGATAAATTCCGCGCTCATCGGCTGCGCGATTCTTTTCGCGGTGATGTTCTCGTTTTCCCCGAATTTTGATTTCGTCTACCGCCTTTCAATTTGCGTTTTGATCGCAGGGCTTGCGTTCGAAATCGCGATCATCGCGCTCGGGGCGAAAAACCGAAACACCGACTTTTCGATTTTGACTCCGTGGTGCGCGTTCTACGTCTTTTTGATTTTCCGCCAAGTCTTTCATTTGGTGCGGAAGTCGAAAGAATATTTTTTGCTCAGCGCGCTCATGGAAAACGACTATTATTTTTCCTACGACGCGGCTTTTCTCGCCGTGAACATCGGATATGTCATCATCCTTGCGCGAAGGCTCGCACGGCGCGGTGAAATACCGAGCAAGGAAAAACGCGAGGAAAACGCCTTGCCGCAAGAATCCAATCCGCGCTCATTGGAAGACGTTCTTTTGCAATGCGGACTTTCCCGCCGCGAAATCGAAGTGGCGGAGCTGCTCTATTCAAAGCAAAGCAGCACGAAGGAAATCGCCTCGCAGCTGAACATAAGCGAGAACACCGTCGCCACGCACATCAAGCACATCTTCGAAAAGTGCGGCGTGAACTCGCGAATTTCTTTTTACAAGCTGATGAACGAAAAAATCACCCGAAAAGGTGATGTTTCTACCCCCCCCCATTCGCCTAAAAAGGCCGTAAAATCACCCGTATTGGCGATATTCAAAATCCTGCGAAGACGCTAGACTTTCCTCAATTCGAATGAGATTTCCGAAAGGAAATCGATTCGGCCACGCGCCCCAGTTTGGGGCGCGGAAATTTTTTTTGAGGTTATGAATTGAAAAAAATACTTATACTATTAGTTTTGAATTTTTCGTTCGCTCTGAATTTTTTTGCTGCAAGTCCTTCGTCCGAAAAAAAACAAAAAATTCCTACTTGGTTTACACATTCTGAAATGCTTTATCCTTCGGAATTGTTTTTGAGTGCGCAGGGCGAAGGCGATTCCGTGTTTGAAGCGGAAATGGATTGCCTTTCAAAAATTTCGCTTTACTTCAATACAAATGTCCAGACGGCAAGCACTTTGGCGCGAACTTTTTTGGAAGAAACTCAAGGCGAAAATTATTTGTTGCAATCAAAAACGGAAACAAGCGAATCGATTCAAGTTTCAGCGCAGGCGCAATTTTTTTGTGTGCAATGGGAAAAGCCGATTCGTGTGGGCGAAAAGTTTTATGCGTTTGCATATATGAATCGTGATGATGCTTTTAGAATTTATGGGCAGAGAATTAAGATTTGCGCTGACAAATTGGAAAGCATTTTGATTTCCGCAGAAAACTACAACAATCCAATCTACGGATTTGAAGCGGTGCAAAAAGGAATTGCGATTGCAGACTTGACAGAACAATACATAGTCATGGCAAGTACAATTCAAAGGACAGCGCCAGGATATTTTTCGGAAGAAGAAAATTTGTGCAAGCGAATTCGCAGCGCGTATGAAATTTGCAAGGCGAATTTGATTTTTCAAATTGAAATTGAAAATGACTTGAACGGTGGCGTAAAGCGGACGCTGGGAAAATTGCTGGAGGCTGAAGGCTACAATGTTTCCGATGTGAACGGCGAATGTAAAATCCTCGGCGTGATAAATATTGAAGAAAGTCAATTGGAAGCGGGAAGTTTTTTTTCCGGTGGAATTGAAATTAACATCGTAAGCGGAACTGGCGAGAAAATTTTTTCTTGGTCAAGGAATGTTTCAAAAACCGGATCGCCGAACGGCAAAGAAAAAATCGGCAGAAATTTGTTTTACAAAAAGATTCAAAATGAGCTTGAAGAAAATTTCACCGCTGAATTCAAGGAAAAAGTAAAATTGTGAGCAGTAAAAATTCTCCAAGTTTTGGAGAAAAATAAATTTATGTTCAAGGAGGTTGATGGAAACCGACGAGCAACGCGGCTTTCATTGGTTCAAGTTTTTCAAGCTACGTTGCAACTTGAAAAACTTGTTGCATGCTTGTGCGTTCACGCACATTAAAAAATTCATTTGCGGAATTGAATTTCCGTTCAAATTTTTATTAGGAGAAATATTATGAAAACTTTTAAGAAAGCATTTTGCATTTTGTGCATTGGTCTTTTTTTTGTTGGGATTGCTTCGGCAAAAAGGTCGAAGAAAAAAATTGAAAAGACAATTCAAGTTGAAACGATTGATTGGCAAGGAAAGGCTTTGGGTGCGCAAATTCCGGAATGGGCAATTCTCACCGCCGAAAACAACACGACAAAATTGGCCGCACTTCCAGAATTCAAAGGAAAAAATATTTTCTGCACGACGGTCAGTGGAGTGGATCAAAATTTTTTGAAAACGCAGATAACTCAGTTTGACGCAGTTCCAGCTTTTTCTAGGTTGCTCAGCCAATCTGTTTTGGCGAAATTTGGCGGAGCACTCGAAGGTTCTGACGGGGACACAGAAATATTTTTGAAGGAAATTGTCGCGACACTTTCAAGAACTTCGTTTTCAGGGCTCGACACTTCCAAAATTTTCTGGTCGAAAACTCGAACAATCGACAAGGTCAATGATACGATTTCCGACACTTATCATTATTATTTGGCTTGCACGATTGACAAGGAAAATTTAAAGGAACAAGTTGGAAACGCGCTGAAAAAACTTGAAACAAATTCGTCGGAACAAGAAAGGCTTCGAGCAGATGTGGTTTCCGCTATGGACGAATTGATGCTTTTAAATCAAAATTAAAATAATTTCAGCGTCGGGGTATGAAACTCTCCGCACGAATCAAAAATAATGGCCGCGATGCTCATGAAAAATTTGTGTGTCGCGGAAATTTTATTTGCAAACCACAAATTGGATTTTGTACATTTTAGAGAAAATGAAAAAGAAAATTTTAACATTGCTTTTTATGGCCATGGTTTTGATGCCAAGCTTCGCACAAAAGTCCGGGGTAGAAATTTCTGCGGCTGTCACGGACGCGGCCGTTGCGATGGCGCGCCAAATGGAGGCCGGAAAAATTGCGGCGGTCACAAGGTTCTCTTCGGACACAAAGGAACTTTCCGAGTGGCTTGAAAACGAAACGTTTAGGGCTCTGTCAAAAAACAGCGTGCGGCTCGTGGAACGCAACGGCAACAACATGCGCATTGTGGATTCTGAGCTCAACTTCCAATATTCGGGCGCGGTGAGCGAAGCGACGATCGCGGCCTATGGACAGAAACTTGGCGCACGCTACATCGTCTACGGAAATTTCGAGCAATTCGGCGGAATAAAGGTTCTTGAATTCCGCATGACGGATGTGGAAAGTTTCGAGGTGCTTGTCGCCAAAACCTACGAAATCGCATCGTCAAAGTTGCTTACGGAACTGCTTGGAAGCGAGGCGGAACTGCTTTCCATCGACGACTACATTGTCGCGATTAACAATCTTGAAAATAAGAAGGCCGCTGTGGAAAAAGACCTTGCCTCAGATCGCGAACGCACGGAAAACAGGATTCGCGCAGAATACCAAAAACGAATCGACGATGTCACAACGCAGATAACGCAGGACAACGATGGCTTCCTTTCGCCGTCTGCGCTGAAGGGTGAAATCATAAACGCTACAAAGCCGCTTGAAGACGAGCGCGATTTGCTGATAGATCCAGTGGCCGAAAACAGCAGGACAAAATTTGCGGATCAGCTTTCAATGATTTCAAACAACCGCGCGACGATAGTAAAGAAAATGCAAGGCGACACTTTCGTTATAGGCGCGGAATCTCTGACCGTAAATATGGACAAGCGTGTTGGTGATCGAAATTCATACTTTACATTGAACATGAATTCAACGGACAGGCATGTCAAGTTCACCCTGAACGACACGATAAATCCAACCGACAAGGAAATGTTCAAAAAAATAAGAGTCGCGCTTGAAGAAACAAAGTCGATCAAAGGCGAGGTGGAATACAAAGTGCGACAAAGCGGCGGTCCAGATTCCGTGTCTTTTGATGTCGTTATTGTTTCGGCAAGGTTGTACGACGGAATCAGCGGCGACACATTCTACAAGAAGACGAATTTCAGCGCGACCGAAGCGGACGGCGGAACAATCAACATGACGGCGCAAAAAACGGGCACGGCAACAAAGCGAAACTCGTCCAGTAACACAAAATCATCTTCAGCAAAAAGTGCGGCTTCCACCAACAACGCAAAAAAATCAGACAACGTTGCGGTTTCTTATGCCAAATCAGATGATTCAAAAACCACAAAAAAATCAAAAAGTCCAAACGAGGAAAAACGTCGCTATTTTGACATTGCCCTTGACGGAACATTTTGGATTGAAAATTATGAACAATATGATTCATATTACGATGAATGGAATAACTACTCCACTCCAAATGGCGATTTTACTTTTTCCTTTCCAATTCCATTTGGAGTGTGTACAAGGCGAAATGCAATTATTGAGCCTATACGTTTGAATGTTGGAATCCGCGGATTTTATGGTCAAGCTCTTGGCATTGGATATTGTGGAAAAAAAATTGACTTTATCGTATATATTGCAAGCGTCGGACTCAGCAACTATTGGTGGGACATCAGTCTATCCTTTCTGGACTTAAAGCTTGCGATAAAAATCGCGAAACATTTCAATCTTGAACTTACTGCAAGACCACTAAATTTGACTTATGTCTATTCACCAGATTTTTCACTTGGAATTTCTATTCCTTTGAGATTTTAATTTTTCGTCTGCGAGGAAGAAAAAAATGAAAAAGAAAATTTTAACTTTGCTTTTTATAGCCATGGTTTTGATGCCTAGCTTCGCACAAAAGTCCGGGGTAGAAATTTCTGCGGCCGTCACGGACGCGGCCGTTGCGATGGCGCGCCAAATAGAGACCGGGAAAATCGCGGCGGTCACGAGGTTCTCCTCGGACACAAAGGAACTTTCCGAGTGGCTCGAAAACGAAACGTTCAGGGCGTTGTCAAAGAACAGCGTGCGGCTTGTAGAACGCAACGGCAACAACATGCGCATTGTTGACTCCGAGCTCAACTTCCAATATTCTGGCGCGGTAAGCGAAGCGACGATCGCGGCCTATGGGCAGAAACTTGGAGCGCGCTACATCATCTACGGAAATTTCGAGCAATTCGGCGGAATAAAGGTCCTTGAATTCCGCATGACGGACGTGGAAAGCTTTGAGGTGCTTGTCGCAAAAACCTACGAGATTTCCGCATCAAAGTTGCTTACGGAACTGCTTGGAAGCGAGGCGGAACTGCTTTCCATCGATGACTACATTGTCGCAATTAACAACCTTGAAAACAAGCGGACTGCGATTGAAAAAGATATGGCTTCTGATTGCGAGCGCACGGAAAACAGAATTCGCGCAGAATACCAGAAAAGAATCGACGATGTCACAACGCAGATAACGCAGGACAACGACGGCTTCCTTTCGCCTTCGGCACTCAAAGTCGAAATTATGAACGCCACAAAGCCACTTGAAGAAGAGCGCGATTTGCTTATAAAACCTGTCGCCGAAAACAGCAGGACAAAATTTGCGGATCAGCTTTCAATGATTTCAAACAACCGCGCGACGATAATAAAAAAATTGCAGAGCGACACTTTTTTGATTGGCGCAGATTCTTTGATTGTAAATATGGACAAGCGGATTGGCGAGCGGAATTCATATTTTACTTTGAATATGAATTCAACAGACAAATACGCGAAATTTTCTCTGAACGACACGATTGAACCTACCGACAAATTGATTTTCAAAAAAATAAGGGTCGCGCTTGAAGAAACAAAGTCGATCAAAGGCGAGGTGGAATACAAGATACGGCAGAGTGGTGGCGCGAACTCAGCCTATTTTGACATTGTTATCGCATCTGCAAGAATATACGACGGAATCAGCGGCGACACATTCTACAAGAAGACGAATTTCAACGCGACCGAAGCGGACGGCGGAACAATCAACATGGCGGCGCAAAAAACGGGCACGGCAAATAGGCAAAATTATTCAAAAAACACAACTTCCTTTTATAAAGAAAGCGAAAAGACTTCGGCTTCAAACAAAGGCTCGTATTCCGCTTCGCCTTCTTCTTCGTCAGACGGCAACACGTCCGCAACGCAAAATCCTGGCGCGACAAATGTGAAAAGCGAACGCATTTCAAAAATCAGACTTGCAAAAAATGAAAACTACAACAATCATACCATGCTTCTTTGGCTTGCGAACAAAAGGCACAAATTCAAAGCGGGTGACAAAATCAAATTCATCATCAAAGGGAAAACATCTGATCCCGTCACCGTTCGCGAAAAAAAATTGGGCGCTGCAATCATTGACACCACGGAAACCGCCACCCCAAAATATTGGGGAGCGATTTCTGCTTACATAAATACCGAAGACAACATGACGCTTGCGCAGAACGAAGAATTCGAGGCGGTATTCAATTTTAAATTGACCGGCACGCCTTCTAGCACAAGCGCGGATGCCCGAAAACTTGAATTGTATGTCGGAGGAAAAAACGACACGCAAAGCAAAACTATTACCATCGACGTTACTGAATTCACCGTGGAATATTAGAACGGTTGGATGACGGTTGGCGCGAATTTGCAAAAAGATATCTACGCTCGGCAAAAACAACGCGACTCTTGCGCGAAATTTTGTCAGTGTGAATCAAATTCACAATATGGAGAATATTATGAAAAAAGCTTTCAAACTTTTTATGTTGATTTTGATTGGAATGGTGTTCGCATTTAACTTTGCGTCGTGTGACGACATCTCTTTTACATACCGCAGACATCAAGACAAGGACAAAGACGGCTATCAAAAAAGCAAATATATAAGCAATGGGAATGGCACGGGAACTGCCACTCTTGTAAGCAATGGCCAATATTGGGACGAACTTAATATTCCTATGTACGACTTGTTGGGCGATGTCAGTTCTTATGATGTTGCAGGAATTTTTGTTACGTTTGAAAGCGGAAACTATAATGCGGGAGTTGGCTATAATTCATCGCAATTGAAATGGGATTATGACAAGGGCGATTATACTTGGTGGAACAAACAAGAACTGACGTATGGTTATTCCCAAACTTTTTACGATGTTAGTTTTGCATATAGTGGCGACAATGAATATATTTTTAAATTTTACATATCTACTGGAACGGCGGGCGACACGGCAACAATAACTTGGAGCGTTGTAACTCATGCAAAATTGAATGCTGGAGACATCTTTGTGGACCAAGATGAAGATATGTATCTAAAAGTAAAGTCTAACGGCAATATTGACTTTTACGAATGGAATGAAGACACATATTCATATGAATTAACCCTCTCAAACGGATATTACAACATTGAAAATTCAGTGATAACGATTACTTATTCCTACTATGACGGAAATTATCATACAGATACTTTTACAGGAAACTTTGACGGTACCATGATGACATTTTTCGATGATGATGGTTACCTCTACTGGACATTAACAAAAGTCACCTCAGTACCAAGAATTTTGAAAACAGCGACTGATTTTTCAACAATCACGCTTGAAAACAATTTTCCTTACAACAACCACGCAATGATTGAATGGATTGCAAGCGACAATAAGTATAAGCTGAACGCCGGACAGAGAATTAAGTTCACCATAAGCGGATTTACAGATGATGTCATTACTGTCAGCAAAAAAAATTTCACTGCTGCCCTTGTTGATACCACGTCATACACTAATGGATGGATAGAGCTTTCAGATTATGTAAACGCCCAATATGGCACAATGCTTGATTATTCCAGTTATTTTGAAGCGGTGTTCATTATTGAACTAACAAGCATGCCTTCCAACACAAGCGCGGAAGCCTGCAAATTTGAATTGTCCGTCGGAGATTTATACGACACGCAAGACGACATTACTATTTATGTCAGTGCTTTTGAGGTGGAATTGCTGGAATAATAATTTTGATAAAAATGCACGATTTGAAATTTTCGGAAGCGAGAATGCCGCTTTTTTTGCGGCAGATTTTCAGAAAAATCGGTCGCGCATTGGTTTTCAAATTTTGGCAGAAGCGAAACGACACAATGCAATCTTAATTATTGCATCCATGTGTTGCGCGGAGTTTTTCCCCAAAGCCAAAAATTTAAAAAAGTTCAATCAACACCCCCGACGCATCTGCAACGAAGTTTCCAGCGGAGTGTCGGGGTTTGAAATCCTTCGCACGAATCAAGGCGCACCTTGATTTTTGCAAATTTCAACTCAAAAATAGCGCAGAAATAGTACGAATACATCTGCACGAGCGACCCGTTCGGCTGCGGGCTGCCGCGATATACTTTCATTAATTTTCAACATCGCAGGAAACATCAGTTTCCGAGAATGTTGAAAACGCGAGTTCGCAATGAAATGAGAAATCGCAGTTAATATGCGAGTTTTTAGCGAAGCAAAAACTCGGCATTAAAATCAGCAACGCCATTTTAGTTGCTGATTTTAATTGTCCGTCAAACTTGCCTGGAAAATTCCGCCGCGAGCGAAAAAATTGATGACAAAAGCCGCAAAGTGTATTATAATGCTAGGGCATGGAAAGCGCAGTCGGGGCAGGATGCGGAAGTGCGCGCGTTCCTGAAATTCCTTGCCACAAGAAAAGCAGAAAGCAAGCTCACAGGGGAAATTATGGAAGCAGTATTGCAAGCACGGCGGAACGAGCCGTGGAGAAAAGAGTTCATGCACGCGCGTGAATTGCGAGAGCGCGGACGAAAAGAAGGTTACGAAGAGGGCTATGAAGAAGGCCTTGCAATCGCGCAGGCGCAGCTGGAAAAAGAGCGCGAAAGAATCGAAGAATTGGAAGCGCGCATCGCCGAACTGGAACGGCGGCAAAATTAAACCATAACACGAAATCGGGAGTCATTCATGAAACACATTTTTCTTTCAATCGCATTGCTTTTGGCTGGCGCGGCGGTGTTCGCACAAAGCGTTTCTTTTTCTTCCGCCGACCTTGACAAGAATAAAATCACGGACGAAATTTTTTCCGCCGCCGATGTCACGGTCGTGAATGTGTGGGGAACATTCTGTCCGCCATGCATTCGGGAAATGCCCGAACTCGCCGAATGGCAAAAATCCATGCCGAAGAATGCGCAAATTATCGGAATCGTGTGCGACGTGAATTCCACCGACGACGCGAAAGGCATTTCAAACGCAAAGGCAATTCTCAAAAAAACCGGCGCGACTTTTCCGAATGTCATCGCGAATCAAAGCCTTGCGCAATTTTTGAACGGAATTCAATTCGTTCCCACGACTTTTCTTGTTGACAAAAACGGCAACATCGTCGGCGATATGATTGTGGGCGCGCAAGTGGCGAAATACAAAAAGGCGGTCGAGGACTATCTTGCGAAAAAATGAAAATATGACAAATGCAGAAAACAAGTCGCAAAGCGAATTTGGATTGCCCTCGAAAGACAAGTGGCAAAGTTGCTTTTCGAAATTGCTTCAAAAAAATTTTTTCAAAATCTCGCTTTTGATCATTGCGACGGCGTTCATCGCAATTGGAATTTCGCGCGGTGAAAATACGCTCGTCCTCCAAAAAGCCGTGCGAATCTGCATGGAATGCATCGGGCTGGGATAGGTTTCAATTCCAAATTGCGCACGAATAAAAAATAATGTCGATGTTTTCCAAAATCGTTTCAAAAATAAAATTGCCTCCTGTAAAACGAAAACTCATCCAAATTGCGGCGTTCGGCTTTTGCAATCCGCAAGTGCAAAATTTTTTTTCCGGAAAAATTTATACGGGAAAATGGAAAACTTTTTGCGCTCCGGGGTTGAACTGCTATTCTTGCCCCGCCGCAATTTTTTCCTGCCCAATCGGAGCGATGCAGGCAGTAGGCGGCTCACTTGATTTTTCATTCAGCTTTTATGCCGTGGGAATCGTTCTCGCAATCGGCGTTTTGCTCGGCCGCACCGTGTGCGCGTTCTTGTGCCCGTTCGGATTGTTGCAAGAAATAATCCACAAAATTCCATCGCCAAAATTCAAGTTGCCGCGATTTCTTTGCTACATAAAATACATCGCGCTCCTTTTTTTCGTTTTGATTTTGCCGACTACCAGCTCGCAAATCACAGGAATCGGCGATCCAACATTTTGCAAATACATCTGCCCAGCCGGAACTTTTGAAGGTGGACTTCCGCTCGTCGCGGCGCGTCAAGAATTGCGCGGCGTTTTGGGCGGCTTGTTTTTCCTGAAACTCGGCATTTTGATTTTCACGCTTGCGGCATGCGTTTTCATCAATAGATTTTTTTGCAAAACGCTTTGTCCGCTCGGCGCAATTTACGGCATTTTGAACAAGGCAAGTTTCCGCCGCCTAAAAATAAATCACGCCACTTGCACACGTTGCGGAGCATGCGAATCCGCCTGCCCGATGGACGTGAATCCCGTCGCCAACGCCCGCGCCGCTGAATGCATTCTTTGCGGCAAATGCACCGAAATCTGCCCGCACGATTCAATAAAAATTTGTTTTCGTAATAAATGTTGACGACAAAAAACACTTGCGCTTTTTGCAAAATGATGTTATTTTAAATACAACCACATATAGAGAGGTATCAAAATGGCTACATTGAGCATCAGACTCGACAACAAGACAAAGGACGATTTCGCGAAATTCTGTGACACGGTGGGAATGTCCGTGTCCACGCTTTTTTCGGTGTTCGCAAAGACGGTCGTGCGCGAGCAGAAAATTCCGTTCGAAATCTCGGCGAAAAACGACGCGGCGGACGACGACGGCTTTTACAGCGAGGCGAACCAGCGGTATCTGGAAAAAATGGTCGCGCTTGACCGCGAAGGCAAGTTGCACTACGTGACGAAGACCATGGAAGAACTGGAGGCAATGGCGCGATGAGCAACATTACATTCGTCGGCACCGGCTGGGACGATTACGTGTACTGGCAGACGCAGGACAAAAAGACTCTCAAGAAAATCAACAAGTTGCTCGCCGACATCGAGCGCAACGGCAATGACGGGCTTGGACATCCCGAGCCGCTGAAAGGAAACCTCACGACATGGTACAGCCGCGCCATCGACGAAAAGAACCGTCTCGTCTATAAAGTCGAAGACGGAAGCATCCATATCTTGCAATGCCGCAACCACTACGACGACAAATAAGCGCGCGAACTTTCGTGTTCTTTATTTGCACCGCGGAGTTCCGTCAATGAACACGCGCAAAATTTTGCAACACTGTCAATAACTTTGCAACACTTTACATTCCGCGAATTTTTTGATATAATTTTCCTATGCAAATAATTCCCGTTGCGAGCGGAAAAGGCGGCGTAGGAAAAAGCCTTCTTTCCGCAAACTTGGCTGTCGCGCTTTCTCAGGCTGGAAAAAGAGTCGTGCTCGCCGACTTGGATTTGGGCGCGTCAAACTTGCATCTCGTTCTTGGGCAACCCTCTCCGAAAAACGGACTTGGCACTTGGCTCATGGAAGGCGGGAATTTTTCCGACGTCATCGCTCCCACCGAATATGAAAATCTCAAGTTCATCGCGGGCGACAGCGAGATTCCAGGCCTCACCGCGCTCAAAGCCCCGCAACGAACGAGGCTCGTAAAAAATTTCAAAGCAATCGACGCGGACTATCTCATCATCGACTTGGGCGCGGGAACGCACCAAATAATTTTGGATTTGTTCCTGCTTTCGCCGCAAGGAATCGTCGTGAGCGCGCCAGCGACGACCGCCATTTTGAACGGATATTTGTTTTTGAAGAACACAGTTTTCAGACTTTTGAATTCAAGTTTCAGACCGGGAAGCGCGGCGGCAAAATGGTTTTCCTCGCTCAAAAAAGATTCGTCGCAATTGCAGCAGCTCTACATTCCGAAAATGCTCGCAGAAATCGCGGCGATCGATCCAAAGAGCGCGGCGGCGTTTGACAAAAACTTGCGCATCTTCCGCCCTCGCCTCGTTATGAACATGCTCGAAGATCCGAAAGACGCGGACCGCGCGCTGCGAATCCGCCGTTCTTGCAAAGAATATTTGAACGTGGAAATCGAACATCTCGGCGTAATGTACCGCGACTCCCTCGAGGACAAGGCTTTGGCTTCGCGCCTGCCAATCGTCGTCTACAAGCCGCAAAGCATTCTTTCCCAGGCAATCTATCGCATCGCTGAAAAAATTCTCGCAAGCGACACTTTGGAATTCGGCGGAGAATTCGAGCCACCCGCAGACAGCGCGAACAATTCGTTTGAAATAATGTCGGAAGAAGCGTCGGAAGATTACGAAGCGAAAATGGCGGGCATCCAGGATTTGCTCGGAAGCGGCGCGCTTTCCACAGGCGAGTTAATCGAAACGATAAAAACTCAGGCCTACGAATTGACGCAATTGAAAAAGGAAAACACGCTTTTAAAATCGAAACTCGTAAAAGTTGCGGGACTCGGCTTTAAAATTTAAAAGGATTTCAAAAGGTTTTCAAAATGAATTTGCTTTATATAAATTATCCTTCTTGGATCAAGCCTGAAATTTTTCCCGGCGTTCCGTTCTTGGGAATTTTGCGTTGGTACGGGCTGATGTACGTCTTCGCGTTCGGCACGGCGTATTTCGTGCTCAAAAAAATTTTCAAAGAAGGCGCGTTGAATTCCAATTCCTCCAATTCCATCGAACAAAAAACCACCGAAGACGATTTGTCGAGCTTTATCATCACTGGAATAATTTTCCTTTTGATTGGCGCGAGAATTTTTTCCACGCTCGTCTACGACACTTCCGGAAAATATTTCGAAAAGCCGTACCTGATTTTTTGGCCGTTCGACGGCGGCCGCTTCACGGGTCTTGCGGGAATGTCGTATCACGGCGGCGTAATCGGCGGCACTCTCGGAATGCTCGTTTGGTGCAAAACGCACAAGCGGCCTTTTCTCAAATGGGCGGACGCGATGTGCACGGCGATTCCGCTCGGCTACACTTTCGGAAGACTCGGAAATTTTTTGAACGGCGAACTTTACGGGCGAATCACGAAAATGCCATGGGGAATGATTTTTCCGTATGCGGAAAAATTCTCCGCTTCACTCGAATGGGTGAAAAATTTCGCGAATGAAATCGGAATGAAAATTCCCGAAGCGGGCCTTGTGAACTTGCCGCGACATCCGAGCCAATTGTACGAAGCGTTTTTTGAAGGAATCGTGCTTTTTTTGATTCTGTGGGCGTTCCACAAAAAAAAGCCCTTCGACGGATTTTCGTCCGCGCTTTACCTTGTGGGCTACGGCACGTTCAGATTTTTCCTCGAATATTTTCGAATGCCGGACGCGGACTTGGGATTCCGAATCGCGCACGACAAGGCGGCCTCGATTTCGCAAAACACTTCGCTTTTGAACATTTCCACAGGGCAAGTGCTTTGCCTCATAATGATTGCAGGCGGCGCACTCTACGGAGCGGCCGCGTGGATTTGGGGCAAGAGGCGACGCGAAGGGCGGTAGGTAAAATCACGGCAGACGATTCCCACTTCATTTTGCGAGATGATAACTTGCAGTCGATATTGTCCGCGAAAAATATTTTCGATGCTTTTTTGGCGAGATACGACGGCGGATTTTTTGTCCACCCGTTGCTTTGTCGGCTTTTGCATTTTGCCGTAACGCATTCCGCGGATTATGAAAAACAGGCTTTTGAAATATTGGACTTCGGCATAAAGCACAATCGTGCCATTTCAAAACGGCTGCGCTGTGACAGCATCCTGCAAAATGGCGACTTGCTCCACAACAATAAAATTGTCGGGCGCGCGCTCGTGTTTCGCGCCACAGAAGCACTTGACGGCACGGACACCTTATTTGCGAAGCTGGACGAATTAAACAGCAGCGTCCAATCCATTCGGACAAAACAGTCGTACCTTGCCGGCGGCTATTCGGGTCTATCGGTGCGGCTTGCGGACGGCGTGATTGAAAAGGAGCGGACGTTCAACGAATGCGAATACACTTTTTTAAAACGCCTGGCAGAAAACGGCTATGCAAAATCGCCCAGATATTTGGGCGCGAAAAAGGGCAAAGATTTGTTCACTTATATCAAAGGCAAAACAATCGCGTACACGCATGAAATGAGCGAAGTCGCTATCGTAGAAATGACCAACGAATTGAAGGCTATCAACACCATTTCAAAAAAATATCTCGGAAGCAACGTGTACGTCCACGGCGATTTGGGCGCGCAAAATGTTGTTTTCAGCGATTCCAAAATCGCGGGCATAATCGATTGGGACAACACGTTCATCGGGGAAGAATACGACGACTTCATCTATGTGTTTTGGACGTGGGCCAATGTCGGCAACTTGCAACGCAATGACGAAAGAATGTTCGGGCTATTAAAAATCATGATAGACACGTATCAGCCCGACAACAAATTCCTGAGCAATTTCCCCGATAAAATCTGGCAGAGAATGGAACACAAGCTCACGTCCACGCCCGTCGGCTCGAAAACCTACGGCCGCATTTTTGACTGGGTGAAATGGAGCCAGCAATGGGTGGAAAAATACAGCAACCGCATCTCGCATGAAATCGGCTAACGATGGCGGACGCATTGCTCGTCATTGTCTCACTGCAATTCTTTTAAGGAACACTTTTTCCAGCAACAGGGACAGCGCAAAATGCGCGACCATTCCCAGCCCGAACATGACTATAATCGTGTCCATCGTGAAAGCAATCGCGTCCGTCAGATAAAGCACGAAGAAAATCCCATAATACACGATGTTAATCACGAGCGAGTTGATCGCATTGTACGCCGTCTTTCCCAAGCCGACAAAAATATTATCGATAATCGCGCCGCCGATGTAGGCGACATAGAACGGCACGAGCTTGATGACAATGGCAAAAATTGCGCCTGCGTTTGGCAGGTTCTCGGCATAGCGGAAAAACGGCGTCCACAAAGGAACCGTCACCGCCCAAACGGCGACAACTGCGGCGGCGATAAAATAGTAGTTGCCCTGTCGCAGCCTCGCATAGCCGTCCTTGCAGTCCCGCCTTATGACTTCCGCCAGCGCGGAGACCGGAATCAGCAGCCAGCCCCAAATAAAATTGTTCGCAACCCAATAGTTGCCCTGCTCGGAAACCATATTGACCATCTTGCATATCATCACGGCATAGATGAAATTATCGATGAATTGCTGCATACCTGAAAAAAATCCGACCTTGCCCCATTCCTTGAGCACAGGAATGTCGGATTTATGAAACCGGCAGGGCTTCGTCAGTCCTTGCGCGTACAGCATGACAAAACTCGCCGCGGCAAGCAGCGCGTTCACCACAATATTTGACATCGCAATGCCGTACACACCGAAATTCGGTATCAGCGCGAAATCCGCGATTATGGAAAGCACGGTATGTATCGCCAGGAAAACATAAACATTCCTGTCCTTTCCGACCACGACAAAGACGACGCTCACAAAGCGGAC
>JAAVAM010000031.1 GCA_014804085.1 Treponema sp.
GACGCCGTGTTCCCCGCAGAGGGGGTAGCGGACAAGGCAACAAAGCGGAGAAAATGACACTGCTTGCAGGGGCATTTGCGAAGCGACTTGNCTTGGGAGCGAGGGGGAGACTTCCCCCGTCCTAGAGTTTTTCGCCGTAATAGATGCCTGCCCATTCCCAGCGGCCGTGGATNTCGGGGTCTACGGGGTAGTTGATTTTGCGGNAATAGAGGTACCAGATGTTGATGTACGGGCTCCAGCCCCGCGTCTTCAGGTAGGCCTCGTTGGAGTTGGAGGATTCGTCCAGTTTTGCTTCGTAGCGGATGCGGTTGCCGCGCATGAAATTGCGCATGGAGAAGTATTCGAGCGCGTTTGCGTCGGATTCGTTTGCCCGCCAGCTCATCGCGAAGAAATTGACTTTGGAGCGGCAGCGGTCGAGCGCGCGCGCGTCGTAGCGGTTGATGGCGGTCTTGACGGCGGTTTCGAGCGCGTCGAGGCTCTCGAAGGTCCAGTCCTTTGCCGACTTGGAGAAATCGACCATTTGGCGCGCGGTGTTGTAGGCGTCGGGAATGCCCGCAATCTGAATGGTGGAGGCATCGGGCTGCTCAAGGAACTGCGCGTAGGAGCGCAGGACTTGGTTCCATTCGCCTTCTTTTTCGTATTCCTGGGCGAGGCGGACGTACATTTCGGTGGCGTTCACGTCGGACGGAAAGCGGCTGACCAGCTCGTTAAAATACGCGATGCGGCTTGCAGGCGTTTTGGTAATCTGGATGAGATGCTGCAAGCAGGTCAGGTGGATCGATTTTTCCTGCACGAGCAGGTCGGGGTAGTATTTGAGGATGCGCTCAAAATAGTATTCGGCAATCGGTTCTGCGTCCTGCTCAAGGTATGCCTGCGCGACCATCAGCAGCCAGTAGGCATCGTAGGTGTCGCCGGGATGTTTTTCCACCCAGTCGGTCAGGAAAAGCACCATGCGGCTGTAGTCTTTCTGCGCATAGTACGAATTCGCAATGCGGTTGATGACGGCGTAGCGCGACTGTTCGGGGAGCGTGCTGTCCGCGAGCAGTTCGTACAGCTGCTGCCGCGCCTGTTCCTGCCGGACTGCCGGGGCGTTTTTGCATGAGCAGGCGAGCAGCACAAGGGCGAGGACGGCAAGAAGTCTGATTCGGAAAGCCATAGTGCAACTGTAATAAAATCCGCGGTGTTTTTCAATAGACTTTTCATGGCAACTGCGGTATTATGAGTAAAATATAGTGGCGGGAATTCACGCCGTGCTTTTCAGTTTCTGTTGCTTGGGGATAGTATGAAAAAATTCACCGTTCCAATTCTGAACGTCCTGCTTGCCGTCGGCGTTGTCTGCGTATTCATGGGATTTTTTTTGCTGATTCATCCCTTTGCCGGCGTGGGGAACGTCGCGCCGTTCGTCAATATCTGCCTGATTCTGGTCGGCGCGCTGTGCTTTTACGTCTCGCTGGTCACGTACCGTCATGCGCCGCTGTTCTTTTTCGGGCTGTACCTGTGCCTGGCGGCGAGCCTGTACCTGTTCGTCACGTCGGGGATTCTTTCGGTGAGCTGGACGCAGCTGTGGCCGTGCGGCGTGGTGCTGTGCGGCATCTGCCTGTTTTTGACGGGATTGTTCCGGCACCGGAAAGTGCGGAGCGCGTATTTGTTTCCCGGCGTGCTGCTGGTGCTGCTCGGCGCGGTTTTCCTGCTTTTTTCGTTCGATATTGTCACGATTTCGTTCCGCGAATTCGTGGCTCGTTCGTGGCCGTTCTTTTTGATGGGCGTGGGCGCGTTCCTGATCGGCCTGTTTTTGTATCAGCACACGCCCGGCAATCATTTTCCGTATGAGGCGGATGCCGATATTACGGACGACGGGGTGATCGGCGAATGAGGAGAACCGTCTGTGCGGGTTGTTGTGCCGCCGTGCTGTTTTTGGCGGCATGCGGCTCAACGTCCGTCGCGCCCCCGCCGGAAAAAGACGATACGGCGGAGCGATACGAGGCGAACCCGTCGGACGCGGTTTCTATCGCGCTGCCCGATCGCGTTCCCCGCGCTTATTTCGGCATGGTCGCTCCGCAGGTTTTGGAGAACGTGGAAATCGGCTCGCCCGATTCGCTGAAGACGGCGATCGGTCAGCTGAAAAATCCGCACGATGAGGCGGAGCGCGTGCTGCTGTTCGTGGCGGCCTCCGTGCTTCAGATTGTGTGGCCGTCCGAGGCGGGGCATGTCGTCGTTCCCGAAACGGACGTTGCCAATGCGTACACGGGCGCGATCGCGTCTGCCCGCGACGGCATGTACGACTTTGGCACGGGAAAGGCTGATTTTCTGGCGAAAGTCCTGCCGTCGCTCGTGCTGGTCACGTCGCATACGCGCAGCGATTATTATGAGCGCGCGCAGGCCGATTTGACGGACGCGCTGCAAGACCGGGCGGATTCCGTGCTGGCGAATTATCTGCTGGGCGTGCTGTATCAGCGAATGGAGCGGTTTTCCGAGGCGGCGGACTGTTTTGCAAAGGTGGTGCGCCTTGCGCCGCAGTGCTACGAAGCGTCTTTCGCGCTCGCGCAGGTCTCGTTGCGGATTGGCGACGCGCAGGCGACGTTCAACCGGACGCAGGAGCTGTTGCAGCAGAATCATCTGAACGCGGACGTGCTCAAGCTCGCCGTGGAATCTGCGTTTGCGGCGGGCGACTTGGACGCGGCGGAGCAGTATGCCGCGCGCGTGTTGCAGCTGGAGAACGACAACATGCAGTACCTGCTGCTGCGCGCCAAAATCCTTGCGCTCAAGGGCGATTATATCAAGGCCGCGTCGCTTTTGGACATCTATGCCCGCACGGACACGACGGCGCGCGATTATCTGCTGCTGCGGGCGACGCTCCAAAAAGACTGGAACCGCAATACCGCCGGTGCCGTCGCCACGGTGGAGCGCGCCTTGCAGTTGTACCCGGACGATGCCGAAATCATGCTGGCGGCGGCGGAGCTTGCGTCGCAGACGGGGCAGCGGATTGGGGGCAAGACGGCGGGCGACCTTGCCGGGCAGATTCTTGCAAAGGACGCGGACAATGTTGCCGCGCTTGGAATTCAGATTGCGCAGTTGGTGCAGTCCCGCCGCTACGCCGATGCCTACCGGGCGAGTTCCGCGTTGCTGTCGTTGGCGGACGTTCCGGTCAGCGCGGTGCATACGCATATCGCTATCTGCTTGCAGGCAAATCATGCGGACGAGGCATGGCGGCTCGCCTCCGGTTTGTACAACGACAACCCGTCCGACGAGGCTGTCTTGCAGTCGTATATCCGCGTGCTGGTCGCCACGGGGCGCGCGCAGGAAGCCTCGCGCCTGATTGCCCAGCAGCTGCCGTCCGCGAACGCNCGCATGAAAAGTTTTCTCTATTATGAGCGNAGTTTTATTGCGCAGGGAGAGGATGCGGTGCTGAGCGATTTGCGTTCGAGCCTCACGTCAAACCCGCGCAACAAAGATTCCCTCATGCGGCTGTATGAAATTTACTATCGCAAGCGCGAGTACCGNAAGGCGCAGTATTATCTGAAGCAGGTCGTCGCGCTTTCTCCCACNGACGAACATCTGCTGGANCTNGACCGCGANCTGACGGCATTGCTGTCGCGGTAGCGTTCCGTGCTTGACGAGCGTGTCCATAACGTGCTATGCTCGTAATGCTTTAATTTTCACTATTATAATGAAAGGAAGGATAACATGTCGTTTATTCCATTGCTTCANGCGGCTGCGGGAACTCCNCCGCAGGGTAGTTTTCTGATGACGGTGCTTCCCTTTGTGCTGATTATCGGAATCTTCTATTTGTTCNTCATTCGTCCGCAGAACAAGAAACAAAAAGAAACCGAAAAAATGATTGCCGCGCTCAAAAAAGGCGATAANGTCATTACNATCGGCGGNATTCATGGTGTCGTNCATCAGGCGAAAGAGAAGACGGTCATCATCAAAGTTGATGACGGCACGAAAATCGAATTCAANCGCTCGGCGGTTGCGTCCGTCGTCANNGACAAGCCGGCAGACGTGAAGCCGNCGAAAAANTCNGANAAGGCAAAGCAGNNCGAACAGGGCGAGGCGGAAAAAGAGCCTGCCGAAACGCCTGCGGCGGACGAGACGGCTGCGCAAGGGGAATCACATGAATAAACGGACGCGGTTTGCCATNATTATTGCCGTGCTTGCCGTTTGTTTTTGGTTCTTGTGGCCGTCAATCAGCTGGTATGTGCGCACNCCCAAGGACGAACAGACGCTCGCGCTCGGTTCGTTGGAGAAAATCAAGGATTATGCGACGGTGCAGGCGAGCGCGGACGTGAATGCGCTGAAAAAACTCGCCAACGAAAACGCGGANGCCATGCTCGACCCGTCATACGATTATCTGCTGAAAGCGGCGAAAAAAAGNTACAANCTTGCGGAGAAAAAAATNCCCGNGCCGATGACGGTCGCCGCCGTGATGGGCGCGTTCAGCAACGAAAGCGAANTGCTTGCCGTCGTTGAGTCGGAATACCGCACGAACATTCTGAANGCGAAGAACCGCTACACCAACTCCGTCAAGCTCGGACTGGATTTGAGCGGCGGCATGAATATTATTATACGGGCNGATTTGGACGCGGCGCTTGNGGCGCAGGCGGATTCAAANGCGGCNNTTGCCGACCCCGCCGCGTTCAAGCGCGANGCGATGGCGCAGGCGATTGAGACGCTCACGAGCCGNATTGACAAATTCGGCCTGACATCGCCGGTCATTCGGCAGCAGGGCGAGGATCGNATCTACATTGAAATTCCGGGCGCGGCGGACGGCGAAAGCGTNAATACGCTCATCATGGGCAAAGGCAGTCTGAATTTCCACCTTGTTGACCGNGAGGCGACGGATGCNTTCAATGAGTATTACCGTGCGAACGCCGCAAATACGTTCAGCGCGGACGGCACGTTGCTCAATCNGTCAATCATTCCCGACGACTGCATGGTGCTGGGCTTGTATCAAAAAGATGACTACGGGCTTGACGAGCGCGTGGGCTATTTGGTNCTCAAAAAAGAGACNGCACTTGACGGCAAATATATCAAGTCCGCNCAGGTGACGGCGGACAATATTACGAACCAGCCGCAGGTTACGTTCTCGCTTTCGACGGAGCGCAACGGTGAGGNNCTTTCCGGNGCGGAGATTTTCGGCAACTTTACGAGCGCGCACGTGGATGACTTNATGGCNATCGTGAGCGATGACAAGGTAAAATCCTACGCNCGTATTAANGGGCCGATTACGACNGGGCAGGTCGCCATTACCGGGTTCGGCTTGGAAGAGGCGCAGAACATTCAGAAAGTGTTGCANACGGCGTGGCTTTCCGTGCCGCTTGAGGTGGAAAGNCAGCAGGTCATNGGCGCGTCGCTGGGCGATCAGGCAATCCGGCAGGGCGAGTGGGCGTTGGGTGTCGGCTTGGCCGCCGTCCTGATTTTTATGCTGCTGTATTACCTTGGCGCGGGCTTCAACGCGGTGGTGGCGCAGGTGCTGAATATGTACATTATGTTCGCCATTTTGAGCGCGTTCAACCTGACGCTGACGCTTTCTTCGATTGCCGGTATGATTCTGACGGTCGGTATGTCTGTTGACGCGAACGTCATCATCTTTGAGCGCATTAAGGAAGAACTCCGCGCGGGCAAGAGCCGTGCGGCGGCGATTGCGGCGGGATTTGACAATGCGTTGTGGGCAATTTTGGATTCCAACATCACGACGTTCATTGCGGCGATTTTCCTGTCGCAGCTCGGCACCGGGTCTATCCAGGGCTTTGCGGTCAGTTTGGCAATCGGCGTTGTGTCTTCGGTCTTTACCGCGTTGGTCGTTTCTCGCCTGATGTTTGATTTTCAGACTGATGTCGTCGGCAAAAAGACCATGAGCATCAGCTGGAGGGTTAAGTAAATGAGAAAAGTGATACATTTCAGCAAATTTTTTGTCTGCGCGGTCATTCTGAGCCTTGTGCTGATTGCGAGCGGAATCGTTTCCGTGGTGACGCGCGGCATCAACTTTGGCTTGGACTTTAAGCCCGGCATGATTGAAGAATTCCGTATCGATCCCACGGTGCTTGAGCTGACCTACGGCGGCAGTGCGACCATTACGGTCGATCCGTCTGAGACAGGGCTTGATTTGGTCGTCTCCGGCGTGGGCGCGGAAAACCGCACGGTNACGTTGCGCTATGAGGAGAACCCNACCGTTGCCGACCTTGCGCAGAAAATCAGCGAGGTTGAGGGGATCGGCGTGAACGTCCTTGACGGGGCGGTCGCGTCGGGCGACGGGTTGTTCGTGAANTCGGCGGTNTCCACNACGNTGGGNGCGACTCCGNTGCGCATTCATGCGGCAGATGACAGNGTGAACGTGAACGCGGACGACGTTCGGGCGGCTTTGGCGGNCATTGAGGGCGCGGACGTGAAGACGCTCGGCAGNGGCAAGGATGCCAGCTATCAGATCCGGCTGGGCGTTGCGGAGGGCGACACGCAGCAGTCGATACAGGAGCGGACNAANGCGGCTTTGACGGCGGCGTTCGGNGCGGACAAGGTTGCNATCGTCAAGTCTGATTTTATCGGCGCGCAGTTCAGCCGGACGCTGATCCGNGATTCAGTCGTGCTGGTGCTANTGACGCTCGTGCTGATTTGGCTGTATTCGACCATNCGCTTNCACTGGGATTTTGCGCTGGCGGCNGTCATCGCCATTATCCANGACGCGCTCATCATGGTCACGTTCATCACNTGGAGCCAGATGGAGTTCAGCACGACCACGTTGGCGGCAATNCTGACGATTATCGGCTATTCGATNAACGCGACGGTCGTTATCCTTGACCGTGTGCNCTCCAATATGAAGNATATNGAGACGGACAAATTCACCGACATTCTGAATATTTCGCTCACGGAAACGCTGAGCCGTTCGATTATCACGACGGTGACGACGCTGTTTGCGGTCGTTTCGCTGTTCGTCTTTACGACGGGCACNATCCATGANTTTGCGCTCGCGCTGATTGTGGGNCTGCTGAGCGGCGCGTATTCTTCGATTTTCATTGCGGGCGCGTTCATTTCATGTGTGCGGCGCACGTATACGAACAANGGTCTGACGACTTCTAAGGCGAACAACATCGTGCAGTTTCAGGCNTAACGGAACGCACACGGTTTGCTGACGGCGGGAAAGGAAACTTTTCCGCCCTTTTTTATGGAGGGGNGATGCGTATCATTCGTGCTGACGTACTGGGATTTTGTGGCGGCGTGCGCCGTGCCGTNACCGCCGCCGAAAAGGCGTTGTCCGANAACAAGGACGGCACGGTGTATTCGCTCGGNCCGCTCATTCATAATCCCGTCGCGCTCAACGAGCTTNCTTNNCGCGGGCTTCNNGTGCTTGCGCNGTCCGCAATCGGGACGGTTACGCGNCNTGACACGGTGCTGATCCGNGCGCACGGCGTTTCTCCTGCCGTGGCNGGCGCGTTGCGGGAACAGACNGACGCGGTGATTGACGCGACNTGCCCGCTCGTGACGCAGAGCCAANNGCGCGCGGCTGATTTTGCGGCAAGAGGATACACGATTGTCTTTGCCGGCGACAAGAACCATGGCGAAGTGGNGGGCGTGCAGGGCTGTGCGGAAGCCGCCGCGCGCGCGAACGGTCTGCCATGCGACTTCCGGCTGATACGGAGCGCGGACGACGTGGAGACGCTGTTTGCGGACGGTGTGCNGGAGCGGGTCGTGCTGTTGAGCCAGACGACGTTCAGCATACCGGCATGGGACGCTATCTGCGCCGCGCTGGCAAAGGAAATCCCGTCGTTAGAAATATGCAATACGATTTGCCCTGCGACGCATGAGCGGCAGGACGCGCTTGTCCGCCTGTGCGCGCANGTTGACGGCGTTATCGTGATTGGCGGCANGNACAGCTCCAANACGAACCGGCTGCTCGCCACCGCGCAGAAACACTGCGGGCGCNCCACGCTCATTGAGACGGCGGACGAGATTCCCGATTCGTTCTATGGGCTGCGGACGGTCGGCATTACGGCGGGGGCAAGCACCCCCGACAGCGTGATTGCCGCCGTNGAAAGCCGCCTAAAAGTCCGCTAGCTTTGGNGCGCGCGGGTAGGGAATGACATCGCGGATGTTCGCCATGCCCGTCACGTAGAGCAGGAGCCGCTCNAATCCGAGCCCGAANCCCGAATGCGGCACCGTGCCGAATTTNCGCAGGTCNAGNTACCANCNGTAGTCGTCCGGCTTCAGCCCCAGTTCCGTGATGCGCGCGAGCAGCTTGTCGTAGTTNTCCTCGCGCTCCGAGCCGCCGATGATTTCTCCCAGTCCGGGCACGAGCACGTCAACGGCCTTGACGGTCTTTCCGTCGTCGTTGNGCTTCATGTAGAACGCCTTGATTTCTTTGGGATAGTTGTAGACCATCACCGGGCATTTGAAGATTTTTTCGGTCAGGTAGCGTTCGTGTTCCGTCTGCAAGTCGCAGCCCCAGTACGGCTTGAACGCAAAGTCGTCCGCNTGTTTTTCCAGCGCCTCGATGGCTTNGGTGTAGCTGACGCGCTTGAACGGCGTTTCCACGACGTGGCGCANNGTGTCGATCACGCCCGGCTGNATGCGCTTGTTGAAGAATTCCATGTCGGCGGGGCATTTGGTGAGNGCCCAGTTCAGCAGGTACTTGACGAATGCTTCCTGAATGTCCATGTCGTCCTCAAGGTCNAAGAACGCCATTTCCGGCTCGCACATCCAGAATTCCGCCAGGTGGCGCGTGGTGTTCGAGTTTTCCGCGCGGAACGTCGGACCGAACGTGTAGACGCGNCCGAGNGCCGTGGCGAGGGTCTCCGCCTCAAGCTGCCCGGAGACGGTGAGGCTCGCCTTTTTGCCGAAAAAGTCCTTGCCGTAGCTGACGAGTTTTTCCGCGNCATCGGCTTTCATGCCGGCCGCGCCTTTTTCCACGGCGAGCCGCGCGAGNTTTTCCATGCTGAGCGTGGTGACCTGGAACATTTCGCCCGCGCCNTCNGCATCGGAGCAGGTGATTTCCGGCGTGTTGACNTAGAAAAAACCGCGCTCCTGGAAGAACGTGTGNAGCGCGAACGCCAGCTGGCTGCGCATGCGGAACACCGCGCCGAACGTGTTGGTGCGGGCGCGCAGGTGGGCGTTTTCGCGCAGGAATTCCATGGAAGTCGCTTTCTTTTGGAGCGGGTACGAATCAGTGGGACANGTGCCGAGGACGGCGATCGTGCCGAGCGTGACCTCCACNGACTGCCCGCTTGCGGGGGACGCGATGAGTGTGCCGGTCGCGCGGACGCTCGCGCCGGTCGTCACGTCGGCGAGCGTCTTTTCAATGGCGGCGGCATCCGCGCCGGGCGCGGGATTGGTGCGGTCGTGCGTGAGCTGAATGGAAGCGAAGCACGATCCGTCGTTCACCTGAATAAAGACGAGGTTCTTTGAGTCGCGCATGGTGCGCACCCANCCGCANACCGTCACCGTGCGCCCGTCCGGCTGAGANGTCAGTATATCCTTGATGAGTTCTGTTTTCATAGCAGTATTGTAATGAGTTTGCGCCCCCTGTGCAAGNATTGATNTTTCCGCGCGANTTTTTCCCGCTTGGAAGCGGGNGAACTTTCTTGGGGAGGGGAACCCCCTCTACTGCCGAAGCGGGGGTTTCCCCTCCCCAAACCCCACCCTTTCCCCAGCACGGCTTAGGGCGTTGCCCTAAGAACCCGCTTCTTCTTTTGTTGCGGCGTTTTGCTTGCCCCGGCGTGGTTTCCGCGAAAACGCATGGCGTTTTCTTTGTCCCGACGCAATTTCGTTGAAAACGCGNCGCNNTTTGCTTGTNCCGNCGNNATTTTNNNGAANACGCGNNGCGNTTTGCNNGTCCCGGCGTGANTTTCTTGAAAACGTGCGGTGTTTTGTTCGAGCCGACGCAATTTCGATGAAAACGCGGCGCATTTTGTTCGACCCGGCACGATTTCCGTGAACACGCGCCGCGTTTTGCTTGTCTCGGCGTGTTTTTTGTAAAAACGTGTGGTGGGGGATAAAAACATCTGCACGAATAAAAAAAGTACGGCGTGTTTTTCCCAAAAATACGCCGTACTTTTTTAAAAATACGCCGTAAAATTTTTAAAACACGGCGTACTTTTGCTTGACAACGGGTGCAGGAATAGGCTATAGCCTTTTATTTGTCTGCTTTCGTGTCAGGGAACGCTGTCCGTTGCCGGTTTGGTGTGTTTTTAAAAGAAAACCGCCCGCGTTACAAGGCGCGGGCGGGAAGCCTGAAGAGACTGTCATGACCACAGGCTTTTTTTCTTTACGCTGTCAATTTGCCGCGCCGTGAGTCCCGCGCGGCGGGGGAGAGTGGGTTAGTCTGCGGTGGTCGCGACTGGCGCGTCGCCAACGGTAATCTCAAGTTTTGTCACTTTCGTCGTTTTTTTGTTTGCTCTTTTGAACGTAAAAGAGACAGCACCTTGTTCTGTTACTGTGTAAATGAATGTGCCGGTTGCTTCTGTTCCGTCAGATGGAAATGTTATTTTCTCCTCGGCAACATTCCCTGCTGCCGCTGTTGCGTTGTTTTTTTCAGTAATCGCGAACTCAACTGCGTTGCTGCTTGAACCAGTCTTGCCTGTCACAGCTATTGCAATGGGCTTGCCCGCTGCCAGTTTTGGTGTGGTGATGGTGAGTTTATTGTCGTTTGAGCCAAATTTGAAACTCTTGTCATAAGTACCGTCAAACGTAACTGTCAGTCCACCATCTCCGTCTATAACTGGGGCAGTTGATCCTGGGGTAACTGTCCATGTTCCCTGTTCCACTACGGCGTTGGGGTCAACGTATTTCGTGATTGTTCCCAGGGTGATTGCCCCGTTTGGTTTCACGGTGACTTCAATGGTCGCCTCGTGTCCTTCCGTGCCGTCCGTTACCGTGATTGTCGCCTTGCTCGCAGAAACGGATGTGATGACGACTTTGCCGTCCTTAATCTCCGCCGTCGCAACTGCTGGATCAGAAGAGGTTGCGTTTGTTCCCACCAGTCCGAGCGTTGCTTCGTCGTTCGCCGTGGTGTTGTCAGTCGTCGTCACAAACTCCGCTTTTGACTTGATCTCTCCCGCAGTCTTGCCCTCGCCGTCGCCGTTTTCGGTGGTGATTTTGATGTCATAAATGCGGATGTAGTTCGCAGACACGCCGAACGCAACCGTCACTTCATCCGTTCCCGTGTAGGTGTAGGAAAGTGCTTCGCCTAAGGCAAGGGATGTGTTCGCTTTGCCTGGTGCCGCGACTTCCTCACCGTTCACTTTGATGTACGCGTAGCGGTCATCTTTGGCGGTACTGGAGTTTGATCCGCAGAGCATGACGGCGGTGAACGGACCGCGCACTTTCACGGTGATGTCTGCGCTTTCGTGCGGCTCAATCGCTCCCGTTGAGGCCCCAATGCCGCTTGCATTGGAGGCGGACATTCCAGTGTCAACTTTGTTGAACGCAGCACCTTTGGGAAGAACGAGCGTGAGACCTGCCGGTGTCGATTCATACGTTCCCTCTGCGTCGAGCTTGTCCTTGCCAGACGTAGCCTCATCGGTGCTTGGCGAGTAGCTGAGGATGTCTTTCAGTCCCGTTGCCTGGAAATTCCATGCGTAGGTCGTGCCGTTTACTTTGACAGTAATCGTGCGGGTGGCAGTAGCCGTCTTTCCCTCGTAGGTTGCGGTGAAAGTCACTTCGTATGTTCCCGCCGTCGCCGTGGAAAAGTCAGCGTCCCCGGATTTTGCCGCAATCGTAGCCTTTGCCGTTACGTCTTTCGTCGTGTCGTTGCTGTACTTTGCCGTTACCGTAATGCCGGTCTTGTCAAATTCTTCGCCGACCGTGTACTCGGTTTTCAGCGTTGCCGCGATAGCAATCTCGATACTGTCGAGGGTCGCGTCGCTCGGTGTGTTCGGGTCGTCCTCGTCGCCGCCCGGGTTAGTTTCACTGTTCTTGACGGTAATCTTGCAGGTAACAGGGGCTGACGTTTTTTCGCCGTATTTTGCGGTGAGGATCACGTCGTATGTACCCGCCTCTGCCGTGGTGAAAGGCGCGTCCTCATAGGTTGCCTCAACCGTGGCTTCGGCGGTTACGTTTTTCGTAGAGCCGTCGCTGTACTTTGCCGTTACCGTGATGCCCCTCTTGTCGAATGCTTCGTCGATGTTGTATTCGATTTTCGCATCGTCTGCGATACCAATCTCAATTTTTTCGAGCGTCGGGTCGCCGTCATCGCCTTCGTCCGAGCAGGCGGGGAAGCCCGCGAGCAGGAATGCCGTCGCCGCGAGCAGCGCGGCAATCCGTGTTATTTTCTTCATCATGATTTACCTCCAGATGAAATATGAGATGATTTCATCATACTATACACCGCGGAGAATATACTGTTTTTTTTTGTAGTTTTCCGACCAATTCGCGGGAAATTTTCCCGCTTGGAAGCGGGCGGAACGTCTTGGGGGGAGAGAGAGACCTCTACTCGGAAGCGTGGTCTCTCTCCCCCAAACCCCCACTCTCTTCCAGCACCGCTTGGGGCGGCTGCCCCAAGCCCCTGCTTCGGGTTTTGTGCGGCGTTTTGCCCGACCCGGCGCAATTTCCACAAAAACGCCCGCTGTTTCCGTTTTTTCCGCGATGCACTCGTACCGCAGTGCGACCGAGGGGAAAGGCTTTTCCCCTTTACTTTACCCCGCATTTTAATTAAAATGAGGACAATTGCATTCTTTTGGAGGAATCTGATGATTAAGACCGTGAAAGACGTGGATTTGAAAGGCAAGCGCATTATCATGCGCGTGGATTTTAACGTGCCGATGAAAGACGGCGTGGTGCAGGACGACACGCGCATCACGGCGGCGCTTCCGACGATTCAGTATATTTTGGCGCAGAANCCGCGCAGCCTTGTCCTNATGAGCCATTTGGGCGACCCGAACAANGACGTGAAGAAAGCGCAGGAAAAGGCGGAGAAAGCGGGCAAGACGTGGACGGATGCCGACAAGGAGGCGTTCATCAACGGAAAGAACCGCATGAAGCCCGTGGTGGAGTATTTNGCGCAGAAGCTGGGNACGCCGGTCACGTTCCTGAGCGACGCGCTCGGGCAGAAAGCGGCGATTGACGCGCTGCCGGACGGTGCGGTCGCCATGCTTGAGAACGTGCGCTTCCACAANGAGGAGACGAGCAAGGACGANGCGGCGCGCGANGCGATGGCAAAGGAGCTGGCGACCTACGGCGACGTGTTCGTGAACGACGCGTTCGGCACGGCNCACCGCGACCAGGCTTCTACGGCGACGATNGCGAAATTCATGCAGTCCGAGCCGGTGGGCGGCTTCTTAATGGAAAAAGAAGTGAAGTATATCGAGCCNATGGTGACCAATCCGCCNAAGCCGCAGGTGGCGATTATCGGCGGCGCAAAGGTCTCCTCAAAGATCGCCGTGCTGGAGAGCCTGCTCAAGAACGCGAGCGCGCTNGTCATTGGCGGCGGNATGGCGTACACGTTCCTCAAGGCGCAGGGACACGGCGTGGGAAAATCGCTGNTNGAGGACGATTTTATCGACACGGCAAANAAACTGCTCGCGGACGCGCAGGCAAAGGGCGTGCAGATCCTGCTGCCGGTTGACCATGTGTGCGCGGCNGAATTCAGCGCGGACGCNCAGCCGGTCGCCGTTGACGGCATCGACATTCCCGACGACCTGATGGCNATGGACGTNGGNCCNAAGACGATTGANGAGTACAAGAAAGTCATCTCNTCCGCAAAGTCCATCGTGTGGAACGGTCCGGTGGGCGTGTTCGAGTTCGACGCGTTCGCAAAGGGCACGGAGACGGTGGCNAANCTGGTCGCCGAGGCGACGGGCAACGGNGCGATGACGGTCGTGGGCGGCGGCGACTCCGTNGCGGCGGTGAACAAGTTCAAGCTGGCGGACAAGATGAGCCACGTNTCCACGGGCGGCGGCGCGTCGCTCGAATTCCTGGAAGGCAAGACGCTNCCCGGCATTGCCATTCTGGCGACGAAATAACTGAACGNCGCCCGTGCGGGCGGCTGATTTCTGCAAGACAAGGCGGTTTATATGGCACGGACAACATACATTGCCGGAAACTGGAAGATGAACACGAACAAGGCGGACGCGCTCGCGCTCGCCAAGGCNTTGGTTGAGCGGCTGAAAGGCANGGGCGGAAAGTACATGATCGGCGTTCCGTTCGTGTACCTTGACGCNGTGGGCGCGGTCGTGAAAGGGTCGAATATNNTGCTCGGCGCGCAGGACGTTGCGGCNACGGCGAACGGCGCGCACACGGGCGAAGTCTCCACGGCNATGCTCAANGACGTGGGCGTGACGAGCGTGATTCTGGGGCATTCCGANCGCCGCCACGAAATCGGCGAGAGCGACGAGCTGATCAACAAGAAAGTGCGCCGNGCGCTTGCGGACGGGCTTGAGGTGGTGCTGTGNATCGGCGAGCTGCTTGCCGAGCGCGAGGCGGGCGAGGCGGAGCAGGTCTGCGCGTTCCAGCTTTCTGCGGGGCTTGCGGGCGTGACCGANGCGCAGCTCAAGCNCGTGACGATNGCGTATGAGCCGGTNTGGGCAATCGGCACGGGAAAGACGGCGACCCCGGCGGACGCGCAGGCAATCCACCGNTTCTGCCGCGACCACATNGCCAAGCTGTACAGCCGGCAGGCGGCGGACGACATCATCATCCAGTACGGCGGGTCGATGAAGCCGGAGAACGCGAAGGAACTGCTCGCGCAGGANGACATCGACGGCGGCCTGATCGGCGGCGCGTCGCTCAAGGCGGACAGNTTNGCGGCAATCTGCGAGGCGTAACTGGTCGGCATGAATCATTCCCGCGTTCGGCGCGGGAATATTTTTTTTGAGGTGCGTATGAAAAAACTGCTTGCCGCTNTGGCGGGGCTTTTGGTGNCGGCNTTCTGTGCCGCAAAGGACAAAAACGGCGACGGCGTGCTGCGGGTGGCGACGCTCAACGGCCCGTCGTCCGTTCCCGTGGCGTATNTGTANGAGCATGCGCCGNNNTTGCCCGGCACGNCNGCCCGCTTTGAGGTGCTNGCGAACGCGNCGGCCGTGCTGCCCAAGCTGATAACGGGCGANGTGTCCGTGGGNGTGNTNCCGCCGAACGCCGCCGCAAAGGTGTACACCGCGAACAACGGCGCGGTCGTCGCGCTCGGCGTGTGCGGGAACGGCAACNTGTTCCTGCTNACGGCGGACACGTCGGTGCGGACGCTCGCGGATCTGCGCGGCAAGACGGTGGCATGNGCGGGGCAGGGNGCGACCCCGGAATACGTGTTCCGCTTNGTGCTGCGNNCGGCNGGGATTGGNGCGGACGAGGTGCGCCTTGATTTTTCGCTGGCGAACGCGGACATTGCCGCCGCGCTGGCGGCCGGGCGCGTNCAGTACGCGCTCGTGCCGGAGCCGTTCGCCACCGTGGCGCAGATGAAGANNNGCNGTATTGTCCGGGCGATTGANATACAGGAAGCGTATGCNGCGGNGACGGNCGGCGCGTCGTACCCGATGACGGTGCTGGTGGCGAACGCGGCGTATGCGGCGGCGCACCGGGACGTGGTGGACGCGTTCATCGCCGCGTATCAGGCGGCGGTCGTTTGGACGAACGCGCACCCGCGCGAGGCGGGCTTGCTCGTGCAGAAGCATACGCTGGGGCTGACGGCGGCGGTCGTGGAGCGGTCAATCCCGAACGCGGCATACGTATGGCAGCCCGCCCCTGCCGCCCGCGCGGACGTGGAGCGGCTGCTGCGCGTGTATCTGCAAACCGCGCCGCAGGCGGTGGGCGGCGCGCTTCCCGGCGACGGCTTTTATTATTCCCATTAGATGACGTTCCCGCACAAACCGGCGGGCAGGGGACTGTGGCTCGTGCGGCTCCTGTCCGTTGCCGCGCTGCTGGCGGTGTGGCATATTGCCGCCCACGCGCTCCATGCCCCGCTCATTTTGCCCGCGCCGCTCGCGGTTGCCCGCCGCCTTGCTTCGCTCGCGCAGACGGCGGATTTCTGGCGGCACGTGGCGGCAACGTCGGCGCGGACGGTCAAAAGCACCGTGCTCGTGGTGTGTCTAGGCAGCGTGGCGGGCGTGCTGTGCGGTATGCGCCCCCGCTGTGCCGCGTTCATGGCGTTTCCTTTGGCGATTATCCGCTCCACGCCCGTGGTCTCCTTTATCCTGCTCGCCCTTTTTTGGCTCGGCTCGGATGCCGTCCCCGTGTTCTGCGCCGTGCTGATGGCATTTCCGCTCATGGTGACGGCGGTGGCTACCGGCTGCGCGCGGCGTGACGAAACGTTGCTTGCGATGGCGCGGGTGTTCCGCCTGACGCGCGGCCAGGTCATGCGGTATATCACGGCGGCGGAGCTGCTGCCGTTCTTTGCGGCGGGCGCGCGCGCGTCGTTCGGCATGGCATGGAAAGTGGTGGCCGCGAGCGAGGTGCTGAGCCTGCCGCGCCACGCGCTGGGAACGCTCATGCAGACCGCGCAGGTACACCTTGAGACTGCCGACGTGCTTGCCGTCTCACTGGTGCTGGTGCTGCTGAGCCTGCTGTGCGAATGCGCGGCACGTCAGGCGGTGCGGCTGTCCCGCGTCCTGCGCAGAAAGCGTGTCGCCACGCCGCTTGCCCCGGTCGAACCCACGTCCGTGCTGACCGAGCCGTGCGAAGTCTCCGTGCGAGGGCTTTCCGTCGCCTATGGCGGGCAGGCGGTGCTGGACGATTTTTCGCTGACGGTGGAAAAAGGCGAACTGCTTGCCCTGCTCGCGCCGAGCGGCGCGGGAAAGACGACGCTGCTCGACCATATTGCCGCCCGTGCGGGGCGCGTCTCGTATGCGTTCCAAGAGCCGCGCCTGCTTGACGGCTGTACGCTGCTGAAGAACGTCGCCCTGCCGCTGGAGCGGCTGTTCCCGCGTGGCCAGTCGCTCGCCCGCGCGGCGTATTTCCTGCGACTGGTGGGGCTGGGCGACCGCCTGAACGCCTATCCGCCGGAGCTGAGCGGCGGCGAGCGGCAGCGGGTTGCCCTTGCGCGCGCGCTTGCCTTTCCCGCCGACGTGCTGCTGCTGGACGAGGCGTTCCGCTCGCAGGACGCGCACGGCAAGAACGCGCTCATCGCTCTGCTCACGGCGCACCTGCGGCAAGAGCCGAAGACCGTGGTATTCGTCACCCACGACCTGCACGAAGCCGCCGCGCTCGCCACGCGCGTCATCGTCTGCGCCGCCCGTCCCCTGCGCGTGACGTTCGACAGCCGCCCCGGCAGCGTCCCCGCCGAGGCGGAGCTGTCGGCAATCATAGCCGGGAGCGGTGGCTCGCTTTGACAATCCCCCGCCGTTCTGCTATCATGTTCCCATGACTGCGGCGGCCAAAAATAACTGTATAGAGAATACCCCCCCCATTTATGATTTTCGGCGCCCGTTCCGGCGCGGTATAGTTTTCCGCTTGGAAGCGGAGGAACTGTTCTTGGGAGAGGGAAACCCCTCTACTTCCGAAGCGGGGTTTTCCCTCTCCCAAACCCTCACCCTTTCCCAGCACGGCTTGGGGGTGCACCCCAAGACCCCAAAAATCGTTGCTGACAGGCTTTCGTATCTCGTCACGCACGAATTTGTTGAGCAAGATTTCTTGTCAGCACCCGACAGCACACCGTCAGAGACCTCGGACGGCTTCCCGCAGACCGGGAAGCAGCGTCAAATCGTGTTTGAAGTATCCGCGCAGACTGGGAAGTGCCTTCAAATGGCGTTTGAGGTGTTCCCGCAAGTCGGGAAGCGGGTTCAAATCGCATTTGAAGTGTTCCCGCAGGTCGGGAAGTGGGTTCAAATCGCATTTGAAGTGTTCCCGCAGGTCGGGAAGTGGGTTCAAATCGCATTTGAGGTGTTCCCGCAGACCGGGAAGTGGGTTCAAATCGCGTTTGCGGTGTTCCCGCAGGTCGGGAAGTGGGTTCAAAGCGTGTTTGAGGTGTTCCCCCAAGTCGGGAAGTGGCATCAAATCGCATTTGAAGTGTCCGCGCAAGTCGGGAAATGGCTTCAAATGGCGTTTGATACGTCCGTGCAGTGGCGCGTCTTTGAGCGAAGCGGGGTCTTGGGGCAGCCGCCCCAAGCCGTGCTGGGGAAGGTGGGTGGTTTGGAGGGAGGAAACCCCCGCTTCCGAGTAGAGGGGTTTCCTCCCTCCAAGAGTTCCCCCGCTTCCAAGCGGGAAACTCCCTGGGCGGTGAAAAGGAGCATAGCATGAAAAGAACGCACACAAAACTCTTCATCGCATTGCTGGCAGCACTGTTGCTCGTGGCGGGATGCGGCGACGACGCGGACGAGACGGCGGTGGAGTACAAGGTGCTGGGCGGGCGGCTCGTGTGGTGTTCCGGGGGCGCGGCGGACATGACCGTGCCGGGCAACGCGTCGAGCATCGGGAACAACGCGTTCGGCAACTACGACACTATCAGGACGATGACCATTCCCGCCACCGTGACGCACATCATGAGCGGCACGTTCTCCGGCGTGAAAGTCGAAACTATTTACTTTGGCGGCACGTACGATGAATGGGACACAATGGTGGACGGCTTCGGGTTCACGCTGGACGGTACGCCGGTGATATGCGCCGACGGCAAGACGTGGATCTGGACTGCATCCGCCGAGCCGGACGTGCCGGTCAATCCAGACGACTGGCAGGTGGTGAACGGCGTGGTGACGGCATACACGGGCACCGATACGACCGTGACATTCCCCGAGGGCGTGACGGCAATCGCGCCGGGGGCGTTCGCCGGGTCGGGAATCACGGAAATCGAGTACAAGGGCGACTCGTCTGCGTGGAACGAACTGGTCGAGGCGGGCGGCATTGCGGATGAGCTGGACGGCATCACGGTGAACTGCGCCGACGGGACATGGACTCCCGCGCACGTGCACACCTGGGGCGAGGAATACACAGACGACGAAAACGGCGGGCATTACCGAACCTGCTCTGAGTGCGGCACGCACAAGACCGAGAAACACGCCTGCGACGTGACGGACAATGGCGACGGCACACACACCGTGTCCTGCACGAAGTGCGACTATGCTGACCGCGCGGAACACCGCTACGAGGACGATACGTGCGCAGTCTGCGGATGCCCGAACCCAACCGCGGTGTACGTGGCAAGCACCGGCAGCGACACAAGCGGCGACGGCTCAAAATCAAAGCCGTTCGCGACAATCGCGCACGCCGCGTCATCTTTGAACTCTCGTACCCCCATCGACCCCGAAAGCGCGACGATTTTCCTTTTGAGCGATCTCGCAATAACAGACAACCACACGATAACGCTGTCTCCCGCGAACGGCACGACCTTGAATTTGCGGGGCTGCAAAGACGGAAGCGCAGGAAGCCGCGTTACCGTTTCGTTCAAATTTTCACAAGGCAACATTTCTTCCGCTTTTGTCATACAAGGCGCGGTGCAAATGCAAGACTTGACCATAAAGCAAACGCAAGATTCCA
>JAAVAM010000032.1 GCA_014804085.1 Treponema sp.
CCAAATACAGTAAGGATAAATCGATTTATCCTTACTGTAACCTATGGTTATCCTTACTATAAATTGATTTATGGTAAGGATAATTTTATTTATCCAAAGGATAAATCCTTGCGTACCGCAGAACAATAAAAACACCCTTTTCACGGCTGTGAGCAACGCAGCTTTTGTCTTTCGCTACTTGCGGACGAAACTCGTCTGTAAGATTTTTTCCTTCAGTTTGACGGACGGTCGGAATAAAATCTTGGGGCGGGTGATGTTCGCCGCTGAAACGTTTTCTGCTTTTTCTGATCCTGTAGCCTCAAAGCTCATGCAGAAAATCCCGAACTTTTCGAGATTTACGCTGTCGTCGTGCATCAGGTGGCGCGGAAGAATTTCAAGCAGGTTTGAGAGAACGGAGCGAACGTCGGACTGGTTCACGGAACTTGCGAAAGAGATTTCCGCGGTAAGCTCGTCCTCGCCGATCTGCTCCCCAAAGATCGGGGGCGGGATAGTACGGCGTTTCCTCACGGTTCTGCGGGTTTGCCCGTTTCATTGTCTTGTATTTCATGATTATTTTTTCTCCATGGTGTTTTACCACAGTATTTATACAGCCTCAACAAAGCTGACGCAAAAATTATCGGTTTGTAATTTTCACGATTTCTTTTAGGTTTGAAAAATACATTTTCAAAAGCTGTTTTTTCTTCCGTGCTTGCCCCCTCAAAAAGGCTCTCCGGCGGAACAAGGTTTATTTGTATAGAAACGCAGTTCTTTGTTACAGTTTCCTTTTTTTCGTCGGTTGATTCTTTGCGTACCTTATCTTGCGGCCAGGTTTTCTTGACAGTGTTCCCTGCCAAATCGTAACTGTCCACAAGATCCTGCATTTCACCCTTGCTATAGTATTTCCGTAAAATCGGATAGATAAAAGATTTGTCACGCCCCTGCACAAGTGCTTGTTGCAAGCCTTTGTCAACATTAATGGTAGCGCCTTCAAGTCTGCCATAATGCCAAATCAAAATATCAGAGTCATCAGTTCCCAAAAGTCGTTGTGGCTCTACATTGAAAACTTCTGCCACTTTTTTAGCTCTGGGATTTTTCTTTAAAATGTGATTATCCATATCGTTACCTCGTGGTAATAAATATACAATTATTGCCACCGTATTGTCAGTATATTGGTCAATAAAAGGTAATATTTGCAATAAATTAGCAATACTTGAAATGCCAAGGACCTTTATTCATAATCAAAGGTATATACTTTACGGTCGTAACATATATATGATAGTTCGACGCATCGGATGCATTCCGGCGGATTACGTTTCTCTCTCCCGCTCCCCCTGCTTCTCTATCACATTGTACGACAAATCCACGGAGGTCTGGTAGCCCATGAACTCGGTCACGAGGCGGACGCGGCGTTTGCGGCGGTCAACGGACTGGATCAGTCCTTCAAGCCCTTTGAGCGGGCCGGCGGTGATGACGATGCGGTCGTCCTTGTCAAAGTATGCGTCGGAAGGTTCGGCGATCGTGCCGAATCGCAGAAAATTGTTCACGATGTGCAGGTCTCCGGCAGTGAGTTGTTCATACTGCGTGTTTGACGGCAAAAAGCGTATGAAGTCCGGCTGCGCCTTCAGCTTTTGGAACGCCTTGTCGTGCAGACCGTCCGTCTCCGTTTCGACGAACAGGTAGCCGGGAAAGACGGGGGAGAGTTCCAGCGTGTTCTTGCCGCCGCGCCGGATGTTCAGCCGTCGTTGCAGGAAGATAATCCTGCTGACTCCTTCCGGCTCGGTTTCGGCGGCGCGCTGTGCGAACTGACTTTCCCTGCCGGTCCTGACTTGCACGGCGTACATCACGGCTGTGTCTCCGCAGTCTCATATCCGGCTTCTTCCATGGGGACAAGCCCGGTGCAGGTGTCGCGGATGAACAGCGAGGCGCGATCTCGCAGGCATTCGGTGCAGTCGTTCTCTGTCGTGCCGGTGGTGGTGCAGGTATAGACGAGTGAAAAATCGTATGCCGCAAGCTGTTCGGCGAGGTGCGCCGCAAGCGGCGGGGACATTTGTTCCGTGACGAGGATTTCGCGTTCTGTCCAGGAGCCGCCCGCGTCGCTTTTGAGGAATTCCTTGAACAGGAGCAGGTTTTGCGGGAAGCCGTCCTTGAATGCCGCGCCGCTGACGAGGACTGCGAGCCGCTTCATGCGCGTCCTCCGTGGATATTCGGGCGAAACGCGGAGGAATTGCTGCTAGGGGCGGGGCGTGTGCGCTGTCTGGGGGAAAATCCGNNNGACGACCGACGACCNANGACCGACGACCGACGACCGACGACCGACGACCGACGACCGACGACCGACGACCGACGACCGACGACCGATTTTGTNCGGCTGTCACGAGCGTGTCAAGGGGTTTTTGCTGAATTTCGCAAAAAAAGANCANTTTTTTCGCATATCCAGTNTCACAAAGCATACTATAATTATAGCACGAACGGCAAAAAATGCAAGGCGGCNCGGTGTCCTGTGTGCNGCTGCGGNAGGCTTGACATCGCCGTTAAAACATACTATCCTTATAGGAAAATTGACNTAATGAGGGGCTNNTATGAAAAANCTNGTGCTGGGTGCGCTTGCCGCGGTGCTTGCACTGTCGGGTTGCAGGAAAGACGCGCCGATGCTANATGTTTACGCGATTATCCATGACGAAGAGGCGCGGGCGCTGACNGANTTGTTCACGCAGAAGACGGGCATTCCCGTGNCGTATTTGCGGGCNACGACGGGCGAGCTGGTGAGCCGCGTGATTGCGGAAAANGANGACCCGCAGGCGGACGTGCTGCTNGGNGGGGCNAGTTCGTTCCATATNCAGGCGGACGAGGCGGGCGCNCTGTATGCGTATNCGTCTCCTGNCGCGCAGGGTGTGCCGNCGTATGCGGTCGCGCCCGACGGTACNTGGACNGGNTTCTGNNTGCTGACNCTCGGCATTGGCGTGAATNNGGCGCGGTTCGCGCAGAAATTTCCGGGCGTTGCNGTTCCGCGCACNTGGGAAGACTTGCTGAATCCNGCNTTCAAGGGCGAAATCGTTATGACTGACCCGGCGGCTTCCTCAACGTCGTATCTTTTTGTGCAGGGGCAGTTGCAGCGGCTCGGCTGGGACGCGGGNTGGGATTACCTGCTCGCGCTCGCGCCGTTGGTCGGGCAGTTCCCGGACAGCGGCAGTGCGCCGCCCAANCTTATCGGCACGGGCGAATATGCGATCGGCATTGCGTACCTGCACGCGCTGACCAAATANCGNTCGCTCGGATTTGACATTCAGCTGGTCGCGCCGCCGCAGTCGGTGGGCGACGTGGACTGCGTTGCCATTCTCAAGAACNCCAAGCATTTGGACGCGGCAAAGCAGTTCGTGGATTTTATCCTTTCCGTNGAGGCGCAGGANCTGATGAGNTCGCTCGATTTTACGACTCCCGTCAATCNCGACGCGCNNGGCGTGGCAGGCTCTATCCCGATTGCCGATATTGACGTAATCGATTATGATACTAAGCNGGCTTCCGAACAGCGCAANGACGTGCTCGACCGCTGGGCAAAGGAAGTCAGGTAGGGGCTTTTGCGTCATCNTNTGCGTGGCGGCGGCGGTTCCNTTGTTGCCTTGTGGGCTGCCGTCGTCATTTTTTTTGCAGTGTGTGTTCTCGTGCCGCTTTGTTTTGTCGCGCTTGCGCCGCGTCTTNCCGATGTCGTGTCCGTGCTGACCTCNAGCCGGTGGCATNCGGCCATGCGGAATACCGCGCTTGTCTGCGTNTGTTCNACGGTNCTTTCGGTGGCGGTNGGCTATGTGTANGCGTATGCGGTGGTGCGNGGCGNNATTTTTTGCGCCCGTTTTTTTTCNGTCGTGCCGATTGCGCATNTGGTCACGCCGCCGTTCGTNGGCGGGCTTGCGTTTATCNTGCTGTTCGGCCGGCAGGGATTCGTGACGCACACGCTGCTCGGCTTGGACGTGTCGCTGTACGGGTTNTGGGGGCTGCTTNTGGCGCAGACGCTCTGTTTTTTNCCGATTGCCTANCTTATCTGNGCGCAGACGTTGCGNGGNATCANTGCNGGTGTGGAGCAGGCGGCGCGCGGCATGGGCGCGGGCAGGGCGCGGATTTTNTGGACGATAACGCTNCCGCTTTCGTTTCCGGGNATTTTGGGCGCGCTCCTGTTCATNGCGGTTTCCGTGCTGAGCGATTTTGGCAACCCGATGATTGTGGGCGGGCGGTTNCGNGTGCTTGCGGTGGAGATTTACACGCAGCTGACGGGCTGGCTGAANGCGGGGACGAGCGCGGTGCTCGGTCTGGTGCTGGTCGTGCCGTCGGTCGTGCTGTTCGTCTTGCAGAATCATGTCTTAAAGGCGAACGCGGCAAAAATGGCGACGGTCGGCGGCAAGGGACACGGNNTGCCGCGTGAGACTGCCCCGGNGGCGACGCGCNTNTGCCTGACGGCGTTCTGTNCGCTCGTTTCGCTTGNGGTNGNGGCGCANTTTGCGGCGATTACGGCGGGCGCGTTCCAAAAATTGTGGGGNGTGCATACGGCATTCACGCTTGACCANGTGCGCGCGCTGACAAAATACCTGCACGAGCTGCGCAATTCCGTCGCGTTTGCGCTGGTGAGCGCGNTTTNCTCCACNCTGATTGCGAGCCTGACGGCATACATGACGCACCGCACCGCGCTNCCGTTGCGCCGCTCGCTCGATGTGGTCGCNCAGNTGCCGTCGGCAATTCCCGGCTCGCTGTTCGGGCTTGCCATTGCGCTTGCGGCNAACCGTCTGCATTTCCGNGTGTCGCAGGTGCTTATCGTCATCGCCATGACGGTGGGNTTTTTGCCGTTTTCGTACCGTATNATGTCGTCCGCCTATGCGCAGTTCAGGACGACGCTTGATGACGGGGCGCGTTCGCTCGGCGCGGANCGGCTGCACGTGTTCGGCACGGTGCTGCTGCCGCTTGCGGCGGGCGGGCTGTTCTCTTCGTTCGTCTATACGTTCGTGCGCGGCGTGGGTACGCTGAGCGCGGTGATTTTTCTGGTGTCGTTCAAAACGCCGCTCGCCTCGGTGCGCATTCTGAATCTGGCGGAGCAGGGCGACTGGGGNAAATCGGCGGCGCTCGCGCTGCTTTTGACGGTGGTGACTTTTATGACGCTCGGTGTCGGCNGGCTGGCAATCGGNCGGNTNGTCGGGCGGGCAGGGGGCAGNTGATGGNAGNCAAGGCGACGCTTTCGTTGGAGCATATCTCGTTTTCGTTCGGCAANACGGCGGCAGTGCACGATGTTTCGCTGGANGTCGCGGCGGGAAGTTTTACCACGNTGCTNGGNCCGTCCGGCTGCGGCAAGACGACGCTGCTNCGCCTGATTTCGGGCTTTTTGGCACCGGACGCGGGGACGATAAAAATCAANGGCGTTGACCAGAGNGGCATTGCCCCCGACCGGCGCAAAGTGGGCATGGTGTTTCAGGATTACGCGCTNTTNCCGCACCTGACGGTGGANAAAAACCTGCTGTACGGTCTGCGCATNCAAAAAAAGCCGGACGATGAGGCGCGCGCGCTCATGCACCAGACGGCGCGGCTGTTGGGNATNGCGCACCTGCTGGAACGCTATCCGCACGAGCTGAGCGGCGGNCAGCAGCAGCGGGTGGCGTTGGGGCGCGCGCTCGTNCTCAAGCCGCTTGTCCTGCTCATGGACGAGCCGCTTTCNAGCCTTGACGCAAAGCTGCGCNCGCTCGTCCGCGACGAGTTGCAGGANATTCAGCGCGATTTGGGCGTTACTACNATGTACGTCACCCACGACCAGGAGGAGGCGTTGTCGCTTTCTGACTGCATTGCCGTCATCAATCATGGNTCGCTCCAGCAGGTCGGCTCGCCGCAGGAAGTCTATTTTTCGCCCCGGAATGCCTTTGTCGCCGATTTTGTGGGGCGCGCCAATTTTATTGAACGCGGCGGCACAACGCAGATGATTCGTCCCGAATGGCTCGCTTTTGTGTCGGCGGGCGGNGANCTGACGGGTACGGTGCTTTCCGCGTCGTTCTTTGGCGGGTCAATNCGCTACCGCATACAGTGCGACGGCGTGGCGGGCGGCGTGGTCATCATGGACGAGCGCACACGTGACGGCACGGCGATTGGCGCGGGGCAGGTCGTCCACCTTGCCATAACACATGCGTACACGCTTCCCGGTGCATNAACATCTNTCAGGCGCATGACAAACATGCNTACGATTCGTTGCTGCTGCTTGCGGACGAGTCCCCGGNGATGATTGCGCGGTATCTTGACCGNGGCANGATGTATGTCCTTGACGATGACGGCGTAAAGGCGGAAATCGTCGTGTGCGATGAGGGCNGNGGNGTGCTTGANATCAAAAATCTTGCCGTGNTGCCGCAGTGGNANCGGCGTGGNTACGGNCGCGCGTTGGTNGCGTTTGTCTGCGCCCGGTATGCGGGNNNGTATCGCGTCNTGACCGTCGGCACGGGNGACAGTCCGCTGACCGTGCCGTTTTATGAGCGGTGCGGATTTCGGCGTTCGCACCGNGTCAAAGATTTTTTCACCAAAAACTACGACCACCCGATATACGAAGGCGGTGTGTTGCTGACCGATATGGTCTACTTGACGAAAGATTTATGATGTCGCACGGCACGGCGGATTTGTGCGCCGTGCTGAAACTATCGCCCTTACTGCGTTGTTTTTATGGTATGAGACGATNTTTTGCCGCATGGGCGGTCTGTTTTTTGGTGGGCGCGGTGTTTGCGCAGGAGGATTTTCCGTCGCTTGAGCCGACTTTTGTCTTTGACGCGNCGGAGCGGACGCTTTCGGGCGAGGACGTNATCCGCGNGGGGNTGGAGTTTTCGTTGTGTCCGCAGGATTCGCCGCANGGNGCNCGNGTGCTTGCCGCCTACCGCNAGCTNGANGCNGCCGTCNGNGCTGATTCCTTTCTGTCGCTTGCAGAAGCCGACCGGGCNGANNCTNTCTTGACGCTCATGTACGAGCGNGTGCTNNCGCAGTANGTCGCCGACCAGACGAACATCGCCACGATGTTTGCGGCGGGGACGTACAACTGCGTGTCGTCGAGNGTGCTGTATTTTGCGCTGGCAAAGGCGGCGGGGCTTGCCGTTGCGGGGCAGGAAACGCCCGANCATGCGTTCTGCACGGTCACGGTTGACGGCAAGCGCATTGACGTGGAGACNACGAATCCNGGCGGATTTAATCCCGGTGTCAGAAAGGTNGTGGNGCAGACGGCNGACACGACGCGGTATTTTGTCGTGCCGAAAAAGTATTATGCGAACCGCCGGGAAGTGGGCGAGCGCAAATTCGTCAGNCTGGTNGGGCGCAATNTGGTCGCCNNGATGAACGAAAAAAACGATTACGCGCGGGGCGTTCCGCTNTCTGCCGCGCGGCTGGCGTTTACGCAACAGGCGGGCGAAGCGGANGCGAAAGCCGTNCGNGCCGATTTTGACACGGTTGCGGGAAANTATGCCGTCGTCCTTGATCAACACCGTTCGCAGTCCGAGCGCGCGCTTGAATGGCTGGATGCCGTGTATGCGCGGTGGNGNGCGTCNGCCGNGCTGCAAAACATCTATGACACGGTGGNGTACAANTGNGCGGNNAANTANCTGAACGNNGGNGACGTTGCGCAGGCNCAGCGGGCNTTTGCCGCNCACAAGGCTGCCATGNGCGANAAAAATGCGNCGGCGGTTGATACGATGATTTTTGCCCGGTACATCGAGGATTNGGCACGGTCGCTGCCTGCCGATGACGCGATTGCCTTTTTGCGCGCGCAGCGGAATGCTCCTGCCGCAAAAGATCGCGCGGTTGCCGCGCGCCTTGACGAGCTTGAGGCGCACAGCTGGTATCAGAAACTGAAGCCGCTGTTCGATCAGGGCGACTATCTTGCCGCCGCCGCGTTTGCCGACGAGGGACTGAAAAGTGTGCCGGGCAACCGCAACCTAAAGACAATCCGAAGCCAGTGTTATCAGAATTATGCGATTGACGTNCACAATGCGTATGCGGCTTTGGCGAACGCGGGCAGATACGACGAGGCGTTGGCGGTCGTGCAGGACGGTCTTGCGGTCGTTCCGGCGAACGCGATGCTCAAAAATGACCTCAAACGGCTTCAGTCGTTTTTGCAGAAACGGTAATCGGCTCGTCNTCNGGGTCGAAATAATCTTGCGGCAACCGCCGCCGCTTGTCAGATGTCTTTAATTCGTATAGGGGGGGGGNTGAATGTTTCTACATCTTTGCCTGAAATCGGCTTGCTGAAATAGTAGCCCTGGATGACATCGTTCTTGAGCTTTTTGAGCATTTCGTACTGCCATTTGTACTCAACACCCTCGACAATCAGTTTCATGTTGAGCGAATGCACCAAATTGATGATGTGCTTGATGAACGATTCCTTATCTTCCTGCAAGCATGCGTCTATGAGGCTTTTGTCCAGCTTGATTGTCTTGACGGGAATATAGGTGAGGTAGGCGAGCGACGAATAGCCCGTGCCGAAGTCGTCTAGTGCCAGCTGAATGCCGATCGCGTTGAAATCCGCCGCAAGATCCTGCGCGATTTTTTTGTTCCCCATGAAGAGGCTTTCGGTAATCTCAATCTGAATCAGGTCGGGCGAGATGTCGTTTTTCTCCATCAGCGTTTTCAGATAGTTGATGTATTCTTTGTCCGCCATCTGCGCCGCCGAATAGTTGATCGATACCTTGCGGAGCGGAAAGCCGTTCTTGCGCCATTCGACCATCTGCTTGATGACCTGCTCTGTTACGATGCGCCCGATTTTTGCCATGAGGCCGCTCTCTTCCGCAATGGGAATGAACTGGCTCGGATAAATCTTGACAGTCTTTAGGCGCACCAACGCTTCGTAGCCGTGAATCTCGCCCGTCGTGATGTCAACCTGCGGCTGGTACAGGACGTAAAAACCGTCGTCGCTGTTGCATGCCTTTTCCAGAATCTTGGCGATTTCCTGCTTTGTCTGCCGTTCCTTGAGCATTTCTTTGGTAAAGAAAACGGTCTTGTTCTTGCCCTGCAACTTCGCCTCGCACATCGCGCTGTCCACGTTGGAAAAGCACTCGTCTACCGTGATGTCGTCTTTGCTTGTGTAGTTGGCAATGCCGATGTTTGTTTTTATGAAAATCTGATTTTCGGAAAATTCAAACGGCTCGGAAATAATCTGTTTGATGAGGTACAGCAGGCTGTCATTTTTGCGCAGACGCGTGTCTTTCAGCACGATGACAAAATCGTCGTTTGCGTAACGCGCTATCATATAGTTGCTCAGCCGGTCGATTGATTTGAGCCGCCGCGCCATTTCGCACAGGATATAATCGCCGCAAGCAAACGTATAGAACGCATTCATCATTTTCAGCTCGTCAACGTCAATCATAATGATGGCAAAATCGCACTTTGCCTTGAGCAGGTTGCGCACCGTCGCCTGCACCACATGACGGTTCGGCAGTTTGGTGAGCGCGTCGATGTCATGCGCACGGCGCAATTGCCGCGCATAATGGAATATGAGTATGAGCAGCAGCGTCAGCGAGGCGACAATCGTGATGAACGGAATGAGCACGATATGGAATTGCTGCCAGAATGACGGCTTTTCGTTCACCAAAATCGTTCCCTTGGGCAGCAGGCGTGTGTTCAGCCGGAAACGCTTCATCAGCCCGTTGTCAAAATAGAAGTGCGACGGCAAGTCTTTTTTGAGCGGAAAATCGCTCATGCTCTTTCCGTCAAGGACATCGATGATTACCTGCGCGGAATATCGCCCCGCTTCGATGAAATCAAACAGATAGCCACCCAAGAATCCTTTGCCCACCGATCCGAACAGTTGGGTGTACACGGGAATTTTTGTGTGCGTGTAGAAGAAATGCGCCGTTTCGGGAATCGAATGGTAAAACCCTTCCTTGTCAAAGTACGCGCTCAGGCAGATGAGGATTGTGTCATCGGTGAACTGTGCGAGCTTCTTGCCTAGCTCCGTGCGCGTATAGTTGGACGTTCTGAGCGCGCTGAATGTGAATTCGGGATAGCGATTTTTGAGCGCGAAGAATTGTCTTCCTTCGTTCCTGCCGTCTTCCGTGGAATCGTCATACACTGCCGTAATATTCGTCGCCGTTTTGTTCAGTTTTGTCGCCAATTCGATGGTCTGCGAAAAATCAGACTGATTCACCGACCCTGTGATGAATGGATTCTGCGCCGCAAGCCGCACCTTGTCGGGGTCGTTCAGCCCAAAAAACACCATCGGCGTTTCGGGGAACAAATCGTCCTGATGCTCCATGGCAAAGGCGAGCGCGGGGGCATCACCCAAAAGGACGGCATCGTATTGCTCCTCATGCTCCAGCTTGAGGTGGTCTATTTTGTATTTGAGTGTCTCGTAGAACAGCGTGGCGTTCTCTGGCGAGTCGTAAATCTTCGTGTCCATGTACTCAGTGTCGCAAATGACGTTGTTTTTCTCAAACACGCCGAAGATACCCGTCAGCTGGGCGTTGACGGTATCGAAATTCTCACTATAGGAAGAGATAAAAAGGACGCGCCGCTCGGCATCGGTGTCTAACAGGGGCGTACGGTGCGCATCCCACTCAGAATGCACATATCCCGCGCAGAGCATGATGATACTGAAAATAATACCTGCTGTCGCAAGCCCGATGAGAGAAAACCTCAGCAATCGGGGAGTCTTTTTTTCTTCATTCATAAAATACCCCCCCCCACCTATCAAGGATACCCCGTTTCAATACCCGATATCTATTATATATACGAATAATCGATTGTGCAAGTGGAATAAAATGCCTGTTCGCGCGGCATGTCGGGCGTGTCACAGAATATGATTACGTACATTGAGACCGGCAAGCGAACGCCGACAATCAAGACAATCCTCAAACTGTGCAATACCATGCGCATCGACCCCGCCTCGCTGTTTTCCCGGTCGGACGATGACAAGCTGACCGCAAAGAGAACCGTCTTGGACTTGATAGAGCGATATATGTAATTCAATAGAAAAGAAAGCGTTTCTGAAATTGCCTTGTCGGCAGGCTGTTTTCCCGTTCCTTGCTTGTGCTAAAAAAAGGACTTGTCGCTCCAAAAAAATGGAGTTGCTTATACCAAAATCTGGAACGTGTGTTCCAAATTTTGGAGCGTGTGTATCAGGTTTTGGTATAAGCAAGTTTTTTGGCACAATGCGATAAGGTACCGGGGCGTGTCGTTTATCAGCAGATGTTTTTGTGTCGTAGGCAGGATTGTCGCGCGGGCGCATTGCCCATAAAAACACAGCCCCGCAGTCTTGTGTTCGTGTGTCGCAGCCTTGCGGCTGCTTACCGAGTTTCGTAGGCAGTCCTTCAACTGCTACCGAAACTTGCGGACACATTTCTACACATTCAGCCTTTTATTTGCTCAAACGCGCTTCCAAGTCGTCGAGGCACGCCGTCAATTCTTTTGGCAGGTGCGCGCCGAACTTCGGATAGTGGTTTTCGCGGATATCCTTGCATTCCTTGAGCCAGCCTTCCTTGTCAACGGCGGTGATTGCAGGAATCTGCGCCTTGTACACGTCGGCAAGCCCTTCAAGGTTGAGCGCGCCTTCTTTCGGCATGTAGCCGATCGGCGTGTCAACGAAGTTGTCCTTTCCGTCGCAGCGGTCGAAAATCCATGCGAGGACGCGGCTGTTGTCGCCGTAGCCCGGCCACATGAATCCGCCC
>JAAVAM010000052.1 GCA_014804085.1 Treponema sp.
CGGCTCTAGCGATGTGCTGCCAGCGGGCTTTTTGCGGGACGAAGAAAATGTTCTCCGCCGCGTATGCGTCGGGATCGTCCTCGAATCCGTCGCCCTCCGCGACAAGTTCGTCGTGTTTCTTTTCGAACGCCGCCGAAATGTACTTGAGGAAAATGAGTCCCGTAAATATTTTGCGGTAGTCCGCCGCAGGAATGTGNCCCCACAGTTCGCAGGCGGCANTCCAAATCTGCTGCTCAAAGCCGAGCGATGCGGAATTGGTCTGTTTTGGTTTGGGCATGTTTTTGCTCCGTTCTTTGCATCTTGCGGTTAAATTATAGCATATTTGCTTTTGTTTTCAAGCCATGGTAAAAATAATGCCCTGTCAGATACCCGNCATGCGGCAGAATCCCCGTCCGATTGCACAAGCGNGGGAAAATCGGTATACTTTCCGTATGAACANGAGGCTTATCACATCGGCATTGCCGTATGTCAACAATATCCCGCACTTGGGAAACCTTATCCAGATGCTCAGCGCGGACGTGTTCGCGCGGTTCTGCCGCAGCCGCGGCTANGAGACGCTGTATGTCTGCGGNACGGACGAGTACGGCACGGCGACCGAGACNAAGGCGATGGAAGANAAGAAATCGCCGCGCGAGCTGTGCGACTATTATTACGCCATTCACCGGGAAATCTACGACTGGTTCGGCATNGCGTTCGACAAATTCGGGCGCACNTCCAACGACGANTGCACCGAGATCACGCAGTCGGTGTTCGCCGACCTTGACAAAAACGGCTTCATCACGGAGCATACGACCACNCAGCTGTACTGCCCGCAGTGCCGGATGTTCCTTGCCGACCGCTANGTGGACGGCGAATGTCCCAANTGCCATGCCGCCGACGCGCGCGGCGACCAGTGCGANTCATGCGGCACGNTGCTNGACCCGACCCAGCTGCTCCGCCCGCGCTGCCATACCTGCGGCGCGACCCCGGAGGCGCGCGAGACGACGCACCTGTANATCAACCTGCCCGCCATNGCGCCCCGGCTTGAGGNGTGGATGGAGCGGGCGAGCGTGGAGGGCAGGTGGAGCGCGAACGCCGTCCAGATGACCAAGGCGTGGATNCGCGACGGGCTGAACGAGCGGGCAATCACGCGCGACCTCACNTGGGGCATCCCCGTTCCNANGNAAGGCTACGAGGGCAAGGTGTTCTACGTGTGGTTCAACGCGCCCATCGGCTATATGTCNATCACCAAGCAGCTCGCCGACGAGATGCGGGCGGCGGGCAGGCCGTCGTTCGACTGGAANAAATGGTGGCTGCCGTCGGAGAGCGCGGAGGCATCGGCGGAAAAAATCGACCTGTTCCAGTTCATCGGCAAGGACAATATNCCGTTCCACACGGTCGTCTTNCCGTGCAGCGAGATCGGCACGGGGCGCGACTACACCAAGCTGTTCCACATGAGNTCCACNGAATTCCTGAACTACGAGGACGGCAAGTTCTCCAAGTCNAAGGGCGTGGGCGTGTTCGGCTCGGACGCGAAGGACAGCGGCATTCCGGCGGACGCGTGGCGTTTTTACATCTATTATAANCGNCCCGAAAGCCAGGACTANCAGTTCACNTGGAAGGANTTTCAGGAAAAATANAACAAGGANCTGATCGGCAACCTCGGCAACCTGGTGAACCGCACGCTCCTGTTCATCAACAAGAACTACNGCGGAAANATNCCGGCNGGAAAAAANGACGACGCGCTGTGGGAGCAGGTNCTCGCGCACGAGAAAAAGGCGACCGAGCACCTTGAATGGGCGGAGCTGAAGGACGCGTTCCATGAGCTGTTCGCCATAAGCGACCTCTGCAACAAGGCGTTCCAGNCGGCTGAGCCGTGGAAGACGGTCAAGACCGANAAGGCGGTCGCCGACAACGTGCTNTACAANCTCGCCTACGTCATCAAGGACCTGACGATNATGCTGCACCCGTACCTGCCGCAGTACGCGCAGACGGTCGCCGGTTACCTCGGCAAGACGGTGTACGACGCGCGCTACGGCACGGATGCCAAACCGGGCAGCCTNCGCTGGNNCGACCTCGGCACGATGGAGGGGCTTGACACGATCGCGCCGACTGNCGTGTTCTTNACGCCGCTCGACAANAAGACGGCGGACGCGTTCCGCGCGAAGTTCAGCGGNAAACAGGACGGCNCGGCGGGCNGAAAACAGGCGCAGGCGGCAAAGCNGAAGCCCAAGCAGGAGAAAAAGNCGGAGNAACCCGCGCTCACGGGCGAGCAGCAGGTCGCGTTCTTCAATGCGAACATCGANNTGCGCGTGGCGAAAATCACCGACATCAAGCCCAATCCCGACGGCGACAAGCTGTANATNGAGACGCTGGACGACGGNTCCGGCACGCCGCGCACGATTCAGTCCGGGCTGCGCCNCTACCTGACGGAGNCGGAGCTGCTCGGCAAGCACGTCNTCATCGNGGCGAACCTTGCCCCGCGCACGATGCGCGGCGTGGAGAGCCGCGGNATGCTGCTNGCGGGCGACTACGAGCAGGACGGAAAGCCCCGCGTGGAAGTGCTTGACGCGGGCTGGGCCGCGCCGGGAACNAANGTCGTGCTTGCGGGCGCGGACGNNNACGCGGCGAAAAAAGCCGAGATNACGGGCGACGAGTTCTTTTCGGTGNNGATTGAGGCGAAGGACGGCATCGTGCAGGTGGCGGGNAANAANCTGCTNGCGGNCGGNCGTGAAATCAGGACNGANNNNGCCGTGAACGCGGAGATCNGCTGATCCCGCACGGACGGAACGCGTGGCACGGCATTTTCAGCAGACCGATTTCTGGGTGCAGTTCAAGTGCGCCCANGGNTGGCGGCATATCAAACACAACGACGTTTCGGTGCTTGTCCGCACGTTCCGCGCGGGNCCGTTCTCNGTGTCCCTNGCGTACATACCCATGGCNCCCGTNCCCGACNANCGCGNGCNGANNCCCACGGCGGGGAAAGACCTCGCCTATATCAAGCAGCTGGACTATTTTACCGAGGAAATCCAGTTTCTGCTCCCCAAGCACACGCTCTGCGCGCGNTACGACCTGCCGNTNGACTTTGNGCGCGTGGCAGACCGCGACGCNTACAACGCGTCCGTCGCNGACATGGCGNCGCTCGCGCAGACGGACATCNGGAAATCGCGCGTGGACGTGCAGCCGCCGGACACCGTGGTGCTTGACATCACCAAAAGCGAGGACGANCTGCTTGCCGCNATGAAAAGCAAGTGGCGGTACAACGTGCGCTACGCGCAGAAGCACGGCGTGACCGTCCGCGCGGTTACGGCNGGCGACCCCGGNTTCGAGCAGGATTTCGCCTCGTTCTACGCGCTCTACCGGACGACCGCCGCGCGCGACGGCATCGGCATNCACCCGGCGGCCTATTACCGCGACCTGCTTGNGCGNGGCGCGGCGGTCGGCAGCATGGCNCGGGTCACGCTCTATGTCGCTTCCCATGAGGGCGACGACCTTGCGGCAATCATCACGCTCTGCNCCGGGGAAAGCGCGGTCTACCTNTACGGCTGCTCCGGCAACGANAAGCGCAACCTCATGCCCAACTACCTCGTGCAGTGGACGGCAATCTGCGANGCNAAGCGGTTCGGCTGCACCGCCTACGACTTCTACGGCATTCCGCCCACGGACGATCCCGCGCACCCCATGCACGGGCTGTACCTGTTCAAGACGGGCTGGGGCGGCGCGGAAGTCCACCGTCCCGGCAGCTACGACATTCCGCTGAGCCGCTGGTACGGCATCTACGCCGCCGCCGAAAAATCCCGCGCGTTCTGGCACAAAAAAGTGATGAAACGCCTGCGGGGGCGGTGACATATGTCAATAGTTTTTAATTTTTTCAGTAAATTTTTTTCTGAGAATTCTACGGGGGACAATGACTTCGTTTCTCGCAGAAAGGACGGGTGTTTCCATTGATTTTGGTGTCGCGGTGTGGACGTGAGGGCATGGGGCTTCCCGTCCCGCTCATGACGTGGGATATTGCGAGGCTCCGGGAATGTTGTGGCTGCTGCCCTCAGGCAGTCTGCTTCTTGCGGATGAATTCCTCCAACTTCCCGTCGTCTATGTATACCTCCCGGTATCTTGGCTTTGCGTTCTTTAGGAACACTTTCTCGATGAGGAGCTTCAGCACCTCGGGCATCGGGCCGGTCGTGTCGGTCTCCACGAGGGTGATTTCATGCCGTGTGTCCGTTCCGTGCGGTGCCGCCCATATCCCGTCCCGCTCGTTCAGGAAGATGCTGATCTTCGTGTCCGGCAGCGTGGGGCAGAAGAAGCGGTATCCCTTGAAAGAGAACACGCCGCCTTTGTCTGTCCGTGCGGTGTACGATGCCCTGAGGATTCCGTTGGTTTCGCCGGTGTCGGCGCTCACCCAGAGGCTCTGCGCGTTTTTCGGCCGCACCGCATGGCGGCGGATGAATTTCGGCAGGTAGGTCTTCTCGATGAATTCGTTTGCGGCATCGACGGTCTTGATGCCGTGCAGCCTGAGCTGGACGGGGAGCTGCTGTTGCAGGGTCTGCCAGAACCGCTCGATCCTGCCCTTTGCCTGCGGCGAGTGCGCCGGGAACATATCCACGCCCAGCCGCTCCATCATTCTCCCGAACTGCGTGAGCGGCTTTTCACAGCCGTCCTTCCTGCCGCCGTTCACGAAGAACACGCCCGCCTTGTCCGGGTAGAGCTGCATCGGGATGCCGTAGTCGGTCAGCATCTTGCGCAGCGCCTCCATGTATCCGAGGAGGCATTCGTTCTTTGTCATGTGCAGCCCGACGGGAATCCCGGTCGCGTCGTCGATGAAGCCCTGTATGCAGTATTTGCGTCCGTCGCCGAACCAGTCGAACGGAGTCCCGTCTGCCTGGACAAGCTCCCCGGCATGCTCCTTGCGCTCCCGGAAGAGGTGCGCCTCCCGCTGGCGTTTCTTGCGGTAGCGCACCGGTGTCCTGTAGCCGACGGAATTCAGGGTTTTCTTTGTCCAGCTCACCGAGCATTTCATCCCGTAGTCCTCCTCAAGTATCTGCGTGAAATACGTGTACGTCACGCCCGGGAACGGATTCTCGCCGGCGACGCGCGTGTTCTGGAAGATGTCGAGGACTTTCTGCCTGCGCTCCTCGATTTCAGGGCGGACGTGTCTTTTCCCGGTGTTCCCGTGTATGAAGGACATGTCTCCTTTTTTTCTGTAGTCGGCCATGTTCTTGTAGATTGTCCGTTCCGTGAGGCAGAGGCGCAGTCCGGCTTCCAACGCGCTCATTTCTTTTCCGATGCATTTGATTATGTATGATTTTCGGAGCTGCTGTGCTTCTGTCAGTTGTATCTGTGAATTCATGATATTCCCTTTTAGTGTCAGTATGTATTTATAAATCGGAGAATTTGCTTTTTTATCCAACAGGGAAATCGGTTTTTTATCCCGGCTCAGAGGCTTGCTGCCTCTGAACTCCTGCGACAGGGAGCCGTGCAAGCACGGTTCCCTGTTTATGTTCATAGCTTGCTTTGTTGTCCACCTCCTTTCACTTTCTTTTATTCTCGAACACGAACTCGGCTTTTCCCTGTCCGTCTAGCCGGAGCTTGCAGTCGAACGGCTTTCCCGCTTTGCTCGTGCAGTGTTTGATGCCCGTCGTCTTTCTGGCGCAGAGCGCGGCGATGTCTTTTTCCGTGATTTTTGCGCCGGCGATGCTTTCCCAGACCGTGAACGTGCAACCGTCTTTGTATCCTGCGCAGTACCAGTTTGATTTTCCGCGGCGCACTTCCTTTCCGCAGACAGGGCAGGTGACAGTGTTTGTAGCTAGAGGTGGCAGCATGACTTTCATGTCCTGTGCCACGGACTCCCGGACGAATGACTTCATGTCGGAGAGGAAAGCTGCGGGGTTTTCTGCCAGCCGCTCCTCCCATTCGGTCGTNGCGGCTATGTCTGCGAGGTTTCTGATTGGCGATTCGCGGACTGCTTTCAGGAGAGACCCGCCGAGTTCGGTGACGGAGATGTTTTTCTTTTCTGTCCTGATATAGCCNTATTTTTCGAGTTTCGGGANGAATGTGTGCCGTGTTGCCGCCGTTCCAAGTCCGGCGAGTTTTTTCTGCGGGCTTTCCGTATCCGGCGCGGANTGCTCNGCTTTTGGGTTCTCCATAAATGCGAGGATGCTCGCTTCGTTGAACGGCGCNGGNGGTCTCGTCCATTTTTCCTTTGTCTCCGACTTGGAAAGGATGAGGGAANCCCAGNCGATGTCCTCAAGAAGCTGCTCCTCGTCCTGTGCCGCCATGTGTCGGTCAGGGATGAGTTCCTCCACGGGCTTTGCGAGGTCGGGCGANTTCCANCCGTCCGANAGCACCTTTCTTCCNGTTACCCGAAACGTATTTCCGTCAACNTCGAGGNTNTATGTTTTCCGTTCGTATTCGTGTGCGGGCAGGAACGCCNTGAAGAAGCGTCCGAGGATGAGGAGGTAGGTGTTNTTCTGTTCGTCGGTCGCNCCTGNGGGAAGGGCTTTGAGCGGGATGAGCGCATGGTGTGCTTCAAGCCGCGCGTCATCGAAGCATCGCCTGTTCTGCCCGGATATGTTCATTGCCTCACGGACTCTCGCAAGGGANGTGTATGATTTTGTGAGNGTGTCTGCGACGTTCCGGCACAGCTCCACGTTCCCGCTGCCCATGACGCGTGACGGGGTGCGCGGGTATGAGACNCATTTCAGCCCTTCGTAGAGCGACTGCACGGCTTTGAGCGTTGTTCCGGCGGAGTAGCCGAATGACGCAAACGCGTCTTTTTGCAGCGCNTTGAGNNTGTACAGCNGAGGCGGGTTCGATGATTTTCTTTCCGTCCTGCTGTCGGTGAGCCTTGCGGACTTCCCGGTGCAGGATTCCAGTTTTTCGGCACGGGTGCTGTCGGGGAATGCGGTTCTGCCGTTCTCAACGTAGATTCCTTTGCAGNTCGCTTCCTGACCGTCACGNGTCGGCTTGAAAATTCCGTAATGCTCNAAGTATTTCTCGCTCCTGAAATTCTTTATGGCATCGCATCGCTGCTCGATTGCGGAAAGAACCGCCGTCTGGACACGCCCGATTGCAAGTTTCCGNCCGGCCGACTGCGTGATGAGACGGCTGAAGTTCATTCCGGCGAGCCAGTCCGCGTGCTGCCGGGCAAAGCCCTGTGCGGCGAGCGCGTCATACTCAGAAAGCGGNCGGGCATTCCGCATTCCCTCCCTGATGACTTCCGGCGTGAGTGCCTGGGATACCCAAAAACGCTTGATGCNNGAGAAGTCCGTGATTCCGGCTTTTGCGAGGCATTCGCGGGCGATGATTTCTCCCTCGCGGTCTGCGTCGGTCGCTATGAGAATTTCGTCATTCCGATGCCCACGGAGCGTTGTGATGACGAGGTGTGCCTGNTTTTCTGTGGCGGGGTTCGTGCGGTACTCGAACCGTTCAGGGATAATTNGCAACCCGTGTGTGCCGTAGTGTTCCGGCTCTTCCAGCTCGAACAAGTGCCCGACACAGTTGGTGACGGTGACGGACGCGCTCCTGTANACGCCACAGGAATAGGCGCAGCCAAGCGCNGTGGCGAAGTCCTTTGCGACGGACGGCTTTTCGGTGAGGATTAGCAATTTCAGCTCCTTCCGGGCGGGCAGGGCTGATAGATTTGTTGCTGTAAGTTTAGCAGAANAGCANGNATAAGGCAAATGNGAGGGANTGTTTTTCTGGCAAAGAACTANTTTNNTCCACTNTGNNGGAAAATNNCNGGNNGAGAACCGACAGGTGTCGGTCTGGCGGACGAATTCAAGNNAAACGAAATAAGGGACGAAATTACCTAACCTCTGACGGCAAGATAAAGGTTTGTGTTGCAAAGTGNTTTAATTCTATGTCCTGTCAGAGGTTNGGCGTGTTACCGTAATATTCTCTGCATTACAAAATGATTTTTCTTCTATAAGAGAACGCGTAATGCAACGNCTTTTTGNTNNTTCCTTGAAAAAATAGGCGATTATNTGTNTTTTNANAAGTGANATTGATAATTTTACAAAATNGCATTGTAAAATTGNTGTTTNTGCACTAATGTAGCCTTATATAGTTACTTGCCGTAAAAANGACNNTGTNACCGNCACGTGTCGGTCAGGAGGGTGTATGTATTTCTCAAAGGGAATGCAGCGGAATCTGATTAAGAGAATTGTGGCTGAAAACTACAANGTCTATGATTTGAGGCTGAATGTCGGCGTGTTCGTTGAAGATGGGTATGAGTTAAAGATAATCGTTGATACGATGTTCAGGGCATGGCGGAAGATTGTCTGCTCAAGAAGCCGCGGTATTATCAGAAAATTTGACGGAATTATGAGGAGGCTTTTCTTTGAATGGTCGGAGACGCAGGCCGGATGGAGTCCGTATTTCCGCCTGATATGTGTGCAAAGGCAGAAACTGCTTTCAGAAGAAGAGGAGTACAAAAGCCGCCTTGAGGAAGAAACGCTTCGGCTTTCAATATACATCAAATGGCTTTCGTCATGGGTGACTGCGCTGAAACTCTGCACTGATGTTTCGGTGGGGGTTTCAGTCCTAGGTTTTGATGAGCTTGAAAAGTCGGTCTTTGAATTCTGTGCGAACGAAAAGTACCCGTGCGGGGCAGCCGTTGACAAGGCGAAAGCAAATATTCTGAAGTATGTGTGCGGCAATCATCATCTTGTGAGTTTTCACGGAGTGTTCCGGGAAATGGCTTGGCACGTATCGGTCGGGAGGTAAGAATATGCGGCATACAATAAAAGATATTTTTTCAAACCGTCCGTCACATACCGGGCGGGAAGAGGACTTGTACAAAGTCAGAAGGATTCCGTACAAGAAAGACGACCTGAGAATTCTTGAGGACTTGCTGAAATCTTCCCGTCGGCTGACACATGGCGGGAATAAAGGGAGCGGGGATTTCCATGGTGGCGGAATAGGCGGGGGCGGATTCGAGAACGGCAGGGAGCAGCGCGTGATGTTCAAGGCCTCATACTCATATTCGCAGTCAGTTCACGAGAAGTATCTTCGGACCTATATGCCGCAGGAAAACAAGTCAGAGGTCGAAGAGAAACCGCAGTTATTCGGAACGCCCGAAGATGAATACGGCGCAAACATGGATGGACTGCATTTCAAGTGCATAATCTCACCAGAGAATCAGGACGTGAACCTTGAGCTGCTTTCGCGGGAGTTCATAAAACGTGTTGAGGCACTGACAGGCTACAGGCTATATTGGCGGGGATGTGTCCATACCGATACACCTCACCGCCATGCGCATCTCTGCATAAACGGTAAGGACAAGGACGGAAAGAATGTCCGATTCCAAAAAGAGATGATCAGGACGACAATGCGCGAGACGCTTTCTTATGTCACCACGCTGATGGTTGGTGAGCGTACTGACCGTGAAATTGAAGTGGCGCGGCAGAATATGGTCAACGCGAGGCGGTGGACGAAACTTGACGAAGCATTGGAGCGGTATTCGGGCAAAATCAGCACGGGTGGCTTGCCGACGGATGTTGCCAGTCGGCTTGCGTTCTTGTCCGAAATAGGACTCTCCGAAAAGCATGCTGGTTATTATGCGCTCAAATCCGGCTGGAAAGATGTGCTTGTCGCTACCGGCCGCTATAATACTTTTATAGGAGAATGGCAGAAAGCGGGCGGAAACCTTGCATTGTACTCCGGCGGCACGGTGAGGGGCATCTGTGAAAACGTCATTACTTTCGACAAGGACGAGGCATGGAACGATGCCGTTATCGTGAAGGAGGGAGGGCGGCGGATTTATATCCCTGTATGGCAGCTTTCCAAAGAGAACCTCATCGGCAGACAGATTGAGGTTTCTGGCGGGAAACGGGCATTGTCCCGGCAGGTTAGAAGCAGTGACATCCGTCTGATTGACAGGGAGCAAAAGCCCCAAGGGCGAAGCGCCCTGCGCGGTGAATGAACCGACACATGTCGGTTTGGTTTTATCCGTGCGGAGGGTTTCATACCCCGATGCGCTGCGTCGGGGTATGTTGATTTGTAAGATACGAAATATCAGCGGTGCTGATGTAAATATTGACGAAGTTCAAAATCTTTAGTACGCTTTTGTTGTGTCTCTGCCCGCCCACCTTTGGAGATACAGAATGAGCATAAAAAGCTTCACCCCGCAGGGAGACGTGACGACACCGTTCAACTCGTGGAAGAATTCGGTGGATTCCTTACAGCTTGCGCACTTTGACTTCATCTGCGGTCAAGTCATGAGGGAAAACTACATATTACGGTATGTCGTCATTGTTTCCTGCCTCGCGTTCTTTGTGTCAATCGGGATTACGTTGTATGCGGTCTCACTTCCCGAAAGTATTCCCGTGCTGGTCACGATGAATGACTTCGGCGAGGCATCTTATGTCGGTGCGGTATCCCGCAGAAGTTATCAGAATTTTTCCGTGCCTGAAATCGCCGTGCAGTATCAGGTTAAGAAATTCATAAACCTCCGCTGCACATTGTCAACCGACAGGGCGGTAATGAAAAAATCATTGAGCGAGACCTATCATCTTCTTACCTCTACGACAGCGGCAAAGTATTCCGCATGGCTGAAAGAAGAGAATCCTTTTGCGGAATTCGGAAATCGCACCCGCGAGGTGTTCTTCCAGACCGAGCCGTTACAGCTTTCAAGGGACACGTACCAGATTGACTTTCAGGTGACAACGAGGCAGCTGTCAGGCGCGGTGGTGGACACCCGGACATTCCGCGCGGTCATAAGCGTGAAGACATTGCAGCCGAGCGAAGATGACATCAGGGATAATCCGCTGGGAATCTACATCACTGCGTTCGACTTCAAGGAAATCTACACCCATACATCATAAAAATACCGCACGGTTTTTATCTGAACTCCTTTTTTCCGTGCAAGCAAACAGAAACTGAAATTTTTATGTTTCCCTGAACAAAATCCAAAGGACAAAAAGGAGTTTTTATGAAGTCCGAAATGACAACAATGAACCTCAAAAAAATCGACTGCCTTCTGATGGTTCTGTGCGCAGGTGTCCTTATCCTTGCGGCCTGTTCCACGACAAAAGACCTTGAGGCTGAGGTGAACGCCGAGGAGCTTGAGCAGAGCGGAGCGGTGTCCGAAGAAGAACAGGAGCAGTTGAACGAGGCGGAAATGAAAGGCATACTTATTTCCGAAGAGCTGAAAGTACAGGACACCGAAAATACGGTCGTATTCGTTGAACGTCCCGTTTATGTTCCCGAAGAAAAAGGCGACCCGCTTTTGGAGCGTGACGGCAAGACGGGTCTAGATGCCGTGAGCGAGAGCCTGAAGCNCGCGACCATTCAGCCTGAGCAATACAGGCAGGGAACGTTCTTCTACCAGTACAACGAGAACCTTGTCTATGAGGTGTANGCGCAGCCGTACCACTTGACGGACATCATCCTTGAGCGGGGTGAGGTCGTGACGGGAACGCCGCTTTTGTCTGAGGACGAGGCGGTATGGGAGCTGACGGCGGGTGTCTCAAAAGACCCGGCGACGGGCGAGGACGTNCAGCATCTTTTTGTCAAACCTGCGTACTCAAAACTTGACTCAAGCCTTGTGATTATCACTGACCGACGCGTGTACCATTTCAGGCTGAGAAGCTACGCGACTGNCCACATGGCAATGGTCAAGTTTACCTATCCGGGGACGAGGAATCAGTGGGCGAGNAAGCATACCGGCACGNTTGCCGAGGTTGAGAGCGANTTCATCCGCGTAACGAACCCGGAATTCCTGTCGTTCGATTACAAGATGAAGTATTCGATGTGGAAAAAGCCCGAATTCCTGCCGAAGCGCGTCTATGACGACGGTCAGTCAACGTANATTCAGGTGGANGACATCGTATTNCAGAAAAAACTCCCGGTNATCTTCAACGAGAAGAACGAAATCNTGAANTACAGCGTGAAGAAGAACGTNTTCGTGATTCCGCGCCTCATCAACNCGGTGACGCTGCGGCTNGGAAAAGAGAAAGTCANGGTGACGAAGAAAAAGACGAGCGCAAGGAAAGCTGCGTCNATGGAAGCGGAANNNANNGANGGAAAGGAANANGNTGATGGAAAATAACGAAGAAGATGCNGTTTCATCTGAGTNTGACCGTCNCATGACGGNCGGNCAGGACGTTCCTGCCGGCGCNGACANTTTTTCTTCCGAAGAGACGGAAATTGATNCTTCNCANTTGGACTTGCGNGATGAGATTGCCNGNGATGAGGACGAGCTTTTGCCGCCGGAGGANGANAANGAGGCAAAGGAGATGAATGTCGGCACGATTTTTGCGGTGATATTCATCGGCGTGGCGGTTATCCTTATGATTGTCATGCTTGCGGGCGGAAAGAAAAACAAGAAGAAGGACTTGAAGGAACTTGACAAGGCGGGCATCAAGTACGAGGTCGAGTTCAGGGAGAAAAAAACAGCAGCAGAAGCCGAGCANGCTTTTTCCGATGATTCGTCACCCGTGCAGAAAGAGGAGGATGTGGATGCGATACTTGATACGCTTCCGAACACGCTTCAGCCGCAGGGCGTGCCATCCCAAGCCCCCGTTGCTCCTGTCGGGAGCAGGGGCGGCAGCACCCGGAGTGACCGGCCGGATACGCGGAACTCGAAGTCGCCGAGGAGGATAGACGGACTGAAAGGGCAGCCGTCTGCGGACACAAACCAGAACATCGTGAGCGCAGTGATGAACGGCAGCCTTGCGCCGGGCGGGACTGCCGGGCGCATGACGAAAGAGGAGTACGTCGCGCAGATGATGAGGCAGACGCAGGCGGTACAGAATTCACTCTACGGCGGGACAGACCCTTACGGACAGCGGGGCGGAAGTCAGCCTGCAGCATACCAGCAGGACAGGGAGAGATTCTACTCGGACGGCGCGGGAAACAGCGGGAGCGGACAGTTTATGTCCTACAGTTCGCTGTGGGACGGAACGGTCATATCCGGCGCACTGGTCACGGCAATAAACACCGACAATCCCGGAGTCGTCATCGCGCGCGTAACGGAGAATGTCTACTCCAGCTACGACCACTCGTTCCTGCTGATTCCCGAAGGCTCGTTGCTGTATGCGACGTACAACAGCTCCGTGAACTACGGGCAGAATAAGGTACAGGTCGCATGGAATCTCCTCATCAGGCCGGACGGATACAGGCTCACGCTCGGCAACATGAACGGAGTGAGCGCACAGGGGGCGAGCGGCTACCGCGGGAGCGTGAACAACCATCCGTGGGAGACACTGAAAGCACTCGGCATGATAGCCGTCTACTCGATGATTCAGACCGAGGTGACGAACGACATCAACAGCCAGAACAACGAGTACCTTCAGAATGCCATGACGGACGTGTACACGCAGGCGGCGAAAATCGGAAACAAAATCATAGACCGTGCGCTTGACATCAAGCCCACCATAACAATCAGAGCGGGCACGGAAATCAAGCTGATAACGAATACGCCGCTTGAGCTTCCGCCGGTTCAGATAAACCATGTCACAAGAAAATACGTAAGGACAAGATGAGGAGGAATATATGAAACCAAGAATACCATTGTTTGACCGACACGTGTCGGTTTTGTTTTTGACGGTCATGCTCTTTTCCGCGCTCTCATGCAGTTTTTTTGGCAGCATGAAAGACGACGGGGGAGATGACGGCATTGCGATTACGTCGCTTGCGGTCGGGAAGTCGGCCCTTTCGATGAAAGTCGGGTCGATGGATTATGTGTCGGTTTCGGTGAAGCCCCAAACGGAGCAAAAGAATATCCGGCTCAACTGGAGCTATGACGAGTCCATAATCGAATGCGACACCTCGTCGAACTGGGGCGTGACGATAAAGGCACTTGCCGAGGGACAGACATCTTTGCGCTGCTCATACGGCGGCTATGATGCTACCTGTCTTGTTACCGTGCAGGGCTTTGAGGAAGGGTATGAGGTGACGACAGAACCATACATTTATTCCAATACAACAGTCCTTCAGACAAGCCCCGGCGTGACGGAGAAAGTGTTCGTCTCGCTGTACGGAGGGGATGCGTCGGACATCGACGGATACACATGGACGGCTGACAGTCCGTCCGTCGCCGCCATTCAGCCGACAGGTCAGTATTGCATGATAACGGCTAAAGANCCCGGTTATACGCGGATAAAGGTGACGCACACGAANGCGGCGTATCCGTACTACATTGGGGTATATGTGTTCGAGGANGCGACGAATGTTGCCTACATCACGACGCANCATAATATCCTTACGATGAACAAGGATTCTGACGAACAGGANATAAGCGTTGCGCTCGTGAACGGCAAAGATTCTTCGCTTGACGCTTCTTTCGTGTGGCAGNTTGAGAAGCAGGATTCGACNGCCGTTCCAATCGGCATTGACTACAACGGGAACAGGGCAATTATCAAGCCGCTTGAGAGCGGGTCTTGCACAATCCGCATAACGCACCCGGACGCGCCGTATCCGCTCGACATCCTCTGCCGCGTCATAACGGTAGTAAAGAATGTGTACATACAGCCGGACAGCACTATCGTGTANCTGAACGGGGCGGCGGAACAGACCGTTACCGCATCGCTCAANAACATAGACGTGAGCGAGTATTCAGTTGATGACTATGAATATATGCTTGAGAACGACGGTGCCGCCGAGATTGTCTCTTCGATTGGAAATCAAGTGATAATCCGGGGTGTCGCGAACGGGAGCTGCAAACTGGTAATTTCCCATCCGAAGTCCGAATACCCGCGGGAAGTCCTGCTGATAGTGACGGGACAGCTGCGCGACGCGGTAGATGCGAGCCGGTACATCACGACTAGCCAGAATTATATCCGCACGAAAGTCGGCGCGGACACGACGCAGCTTTCAGTCTCCCTGAAAGGCGGCGATGACGGCGACGAGCGGAACTTTGTATGGTCGGTAAAGGGGAACGCGTCTGACGGCACGTCCGAAGTAATCCGGCTTGAGACGGCGGACGGNTCGGCAGTCCATGCGCGGGCGGCGGCGGCGACATACGCCTATGGGACTGCGCACATTACGCCGCTGGCGGAGGGAACGGCGGTCATAACGGTGAGCCACCCGAAAATCGTCTATCCGACGGAAATTCTCGTGAAAGTCCTGGGCAGGGACGCGATCCTTGAGGAGCAGCTGTACTTCACGGGGAGCGGGTTGGTACGCATTCTCAACGGGGAGAGCGCGGAGTACCGCGTTGAGCTGAAAGGCACGGGCAAGGTTCCGTCAGATGACAGCCTGATACGGTGGGCTGCCGACGACAGCAGGTTGTCCNTCACAGGAAACGGAGCCTCGGCCGTTATCTCCGCCCCGCCNCAAGGGAGCGGGCAAACGATGTCCCGCGTGACTGCAAGCCACAGCAAGGCTGACGCGGATAAGAGCGTTCTCGTGTTGACTGCGGACGACGAGGAGACGCTGATGAGTATGAGGGCGCTGTACTCGGACAAGCTGTACTACAACATCGAGGTTGGAGATGCAGCGACAGTGATGGCGAGCACGGTAGGATTCGAGCCGACGGAGGAGGGCGNAAGCACTGACTTATCCGCGCTTACATGGAAGGTGAAAGACCCCTCGGTTATCACGGCGGAACGTGATGCGGATAACCCGCTCCTCTGTACGGTGCGCGGGCTGAAAGCAGGAGTGACTACGCTGACTGCCGCTATTGACGGATGCAGCTGCGAGTTCACGGTGACGGTTTATCCCGTTGGGACGGTGGCGGTCGAGCCGGAGGTGTACTTCACGACATACCAAAACGTAGTCNTGNTAGGTGGNGCAGGCAAGTCCGCCACGGTGAGCGTGANCGCGGTCAANCTGAGGTCATCCGGGTATCCGCTCATCGGCTGGCAAAGNGGGGATGATGGCATAGCGAAAGTTGTTCCGAACGGCACGAAAGCGACGGTGACGGCTATGTCCGAGGGGGAGACTNTCATTACGGTAAGCCACCCGGACAGCCAGAACGAACTGAAAATATACGTGCGCGTCGGAAGCGAATANGTCATCCCCGANACGGAGCCGGTGACCTACATATCAGCACCCGACGTNGTGACGATGCTGCGCGGCGACCCGGCACAGAAACTCCAGGCGGTGCTTGTGAANGGTCGGGACAACGGGCAGGACGGGTTTTCGTTCAGTAGCGACAACGGGGCGGTCGTGGAGGTGGTCTCGCAGTCGGCGAACGGGACGGCATATATCAAGCCGAACGGGAGCGGGCAGGCGGAGATAACAGTCAGCCATCCGGCGGCAGAAAATACGAAGAAAGTGCTTGTCATCGTGGGCAACAGCGCGGAGGAACTTGCCGGGGTTACCTACCTGACGACAGGAAGCAATGTGGTCGCGGTTGGCGAGGGCAGCACAAAAACGGTTTCGGTACGGGTTCAGAATGCAGAAAGTATTGTTGTTGATGGTTATAATTGGACTTCTAGTAATCAAGATGTCGTCGGTGTAATTGCGAGTGGTGCGACGGCACTTTTGAAAGGTAATGGCATCGGAACGGCAATAATCACCGTGACGAACCGCGNGTGCAAGTACCCGCTTCAGATAATCGCACAGGTAGTGGATCCGATCGCGGCGAGCGCGAATCCGTACATCCAGCTGACCTCAAGCGTAATGACGCTTACGGTCGGGAGTGCTTACGCGTCGGTATCGGCGGAACTTGTCGGAGGCACGGAGAGCGACCTGTCCGGCTTCACGTGGAGTACAAACAACCCGGGCATCGCTACGGTGTATGGGCAGAACGAGGTCGGGAAAATCCGCGCACTGTCTGCGGGGACGACCTACATAACGGTATCNCATCCAAAAGCTGCATATCCCGCGCAGCTTCTTGTCGTGTGCGATGAGGCGGTGAAAAGCGACTGCTACATNNNNGTTCCATCAAGCATCATCGCAATGAAGCCGACTGATTCATCGCAGACGGTCACGGCAAACTTGATAAATGGCAGCGCAACGGACAAGTACAATTTCAGCTGGTCGCTGGACGTGTACGACATCATCGACTTCCAGTATTCGGCGAATGTCTGCACGATAACGCCGAAGCAGAGCGGAAGCGTAACGGTGACGGTCTCTCATCCGAAAGCGGCATACGACCAGAAGATAATCGTGAACGTGCAGCAGTACGCGACATTCGCGTTCCCCAGCGAGAGCATGACGGTAACGCAGGGCGACGTGAAATTCCTGCCAATGCAGGTTCCCGTGACGAANGTGGCGACGCANGTNGAGTATTCCGTGGACAATCAGAACATCTGCTCTGTGTCGGGTACGAAGACTACCGCACAGCTGACGGCGGTCGGGACGGGGACGACGACTGTNCGCGCCCGGCTCGTCGCGACGGGAACTGGGACGGAACAGGCGAGCAGCGAGATGATGGTCTATGTGAAAGAAAAGCCGGTGAANGCGGTGTACATCACATCGTCATCGACCATAACGACCGTNGCTAAGGGGAANAGTCAGACGCTGAGTGCGACGCTCACCGGGACGGGCGTGGTAACAAGCGACCAGCAGAATTTGAAGTGGACGACAAGCGACACCGACGTGGTGCAGATTGCGGGAATCAAGTCGGACGGAACGGTAACCGGGCAGTCGATTTACGTCACCGCGCTCAAGGCGGGCGAGGCNCTCATAACCTGCTCGCATGAGAAAGCGGCGAGCGACTTGCAGTTCTATGTGGTCGTGCCGGGAAGCGCGGAAAAGGTGGTGACGCTGAACAAGTCGTACATGACGCTGACGAAAGGCTCAAGCGGCNCNACGCTGAANGCGACGATAGAGAATGCGGAGAGCAACTCGGACTACAACAACCTCATCTGGACATGCGAGGGCGCGAACGGGGCGGAAATTGCCCGCGTCATGGGCAGCGGACAGAGCGTCACCATATACCCGCTTGCAGTCGGCGAGGCGACCGTCATGGTGCAGCTGCCGGACAGCCCGATCATTGCGAAATGTACGGTACTCGTGGAGGCGGGAAAGAGTTTCGCGTTCGAGGTGAACGCACGACGCGTGGGACCGAAGCACTCAAAGACGGTGAAGTACAANGTNAGNCCGCCGNNTGCCGTCCTCNCTTGGTCNATGNNNCAGCAGGACGACTACTTCACGTACAGCGACCTCGGATGCGACAANGACGGNAACGGCCAGGTNGAAATCATCGGGCTTCAGAAAGAGGGGAACGGGACGCTCGCCTGTGTCACTGACGGAATGGCAAAAGGTCAGGTTGCAGTCACGGTGAGCTGGGACTACGAGTTCACCGTGGGAGCGACGCGATTTTCGGGAAGCCCCGACAAGACGTACCTGCTTGAGTATTCCGTGAATCCGGCCGATGCCGTGGTCGAAGTGAGCGGGAACGGCCTGTGCGAGTTCTCGCAGACCACTGACGGACTGGGCAACGGAAAGATTGAGATTATGCCGCACACGGAGGGAACTGATTCAATCATCGTCAGGGCAAGAAACCCCAATGACAGCAACAAGGAAATCGGAAGCTATACAGTGGCAGGCTCGTTCTATTATGATTCCCTCACGGTGCGCTACAAGAAGCAGGGCGACGTATCCTACGCCGACAACACGAAGAGCGCGTGGTGGTCGAGCTTTGAGAACGACGTGATTACCCTGGGCGACGGGGAGAAGATGACGTTCGCATTCGAGGTCGCGGAGGCAAAGACGAAAGACCTGACCATAACGGCAAGCCTTCAGAGCAAGCGGGACGCGAACATCCTGCTTGCGCCGGGGGCGACGGACGGGCAGTTTATTTTGAGCCATAAGGCGGACACGCAGGTACCGGCATACAGGATAAACAAGGGATACCGCCCGACTTTCAAAGGCTCNACGTCATACCCTGACGGAACGCCGATAAAACTGACCGACTTCAGCAGCGTAACTTGGANCGACTGTGACTGGCATTGCGTACCGTTTGATAACCATTACACAAGGATNCTCAAGTATNTTGTGCGGAACGACAAGGTTTCGAGCAACCTGTATGCCCTTTCGACTGGATGGAACAGAGGAGGNACACATACTAGGACNNTGAGCAACAAGGANGANAAGAACGGAGACTGGGGNGTNGTCCGGGACACGAGCCTTGACGGGGCATGCTATTCCGTGGAGGAATTCCAGAAATATGTGTGGTATTATGTTCCTNAGTTTCAATATGATGACGGCGNTGAGGACACGATACATCTTGTCCACNAGTATGGGGAAATCGACACCGACCACATTGATGCCACATATCAGGCCGTGACGACGGACACGGCGGTCGTAAGCTCGTCTCAGGCGGATGTCCTTGTCGTGACGTTTGAGCACAACGGGAAGCAGCAGAAAAAACAGTATCCGATTTACGTCGAGGTGCGCAATTCCAGCTGTACGCAGAAATANCGGGCTGTTTTCCTGCGCGGAGACAGGTATGAGCCGCATTCNTGCGGCTCATACCTTATGGGACGGTCAGTCCTTCGTTAATTCGAGGCTTTCTTTTTTGGGATTGCCGTCTTTGTCGTCGGAATATACGGTATGGATGAGCCTGTCTCCTTCGATTCGGTAAGCCTCATACTTGTCAGCACTGCCTGAAATTCCGTCATGGTCGGAAAAAATGAAATCCTTAGGGTCTAGCAGGGGTACATATTTTTTAAGGTTGAAATCTTTGTCGAGGTTCTCTGCGATGATGAAGGTTGCAGGGTAGAAATGAGGGGCATTATGCGGCGTGTGGTGGATTGAAATTTCGCCGGTGTCGCCTCGCGTCGATTCGGATATGACAAGGAATTTCGCCGTCTTTGTCTCGCCTGTTTGGTCATCGGTATACGTGGCATCTTTTCGGAACGTTACGGTAAACGTCACGTTCACTGAGCCGATGCCNTCGATGTCGTATGTCTGNCTGCCACTGCCTTTTTCCCATGCGAGCAGTTTTTCCTTGAATGTCTCTCCCTGTGCTATAGGGTCGGGTGATGGATTAGGATTGCTCCCGTCAGGATTGTNCGCGCATCCNGCGAAGAACGCGGCGGCAATCAAGAGTGTTAAAATACCCCCCCCCATTCGTAAAATCGGACTNCCTTTTGTTCGTCTCATTTTCAGTCTCCTGTNCTGNTGTCTTTTCGTCTATTATTGCGGAAAGCACCGCGTCTTGCAAGCCGACCGACACGTGTCGGTCGCTTTTTGTGTTTTTTCAGTCCCGNCGGTTTCTGATAGAATTTGTTCCGCCGGTATTATGCTTCTGCCTGCCGTTTGCCCGCTCGGTTTCCTTTTTGAATTCCGCGTTTGGAAATGAGATGTTCGGGAGCGAGCTGTGGAAGAAGTCNTATTCCTTTTCNANGTTGTCGCCNGTNAGATGCCAGTCGAAGAAGTCCATGACGTACAGCCNGTTTTTCGTGCGCCGCTCGTGGAANTTCTGCGGGTCTGAAATCGGTTTGGTGAAGTCTCCTTTCCGGCAGAACTGGATGAAGTCGCCGAACCCGTCGCTTTCGCGCCGCACTTTTAGCGATATGCCGCAGAGCTGCATATCGGAATGGCCGCGCTTCCACGAATAGAGGGTGCTGTGCATCTCCCATGTATAGCCGATGTCGTCTGTCGTAGCGACATTCGGGACGGATACGGTCAGATGGGTCGAGTCCGTGAACGTGACTGAAAGCAGGCGCATCTTATATATCCCGTACACGGTGAACGGGTAGGGTATTTCCTTCTCCTCTTCGCTTTCTTGGTATGGTTCTTGCGTGAACAGTCCTCCGATTGACGCGCAGCCGGAGATGAGAAGCATTGCGGCAATGGATGTCATGAGTAGTCGTTTCATGCTGAATCCTCCTGCCTAAAAGTCCATGTCGAGGTTTGCGAGGCAGCTCTCGATGTTGTCCCTGGTAAGTTCCCAGTGTTGCTGACGGCATTTTCCGACTGCCCATGCCCCGGCTTCCATGGCGGTCATGCGGGCGAGCACGGCGGGGAAACTGGTGACGGAGAGCGGGTAGAGTCGCGATGTTCCGATGTCGAGTTCGGGGAATTCCGGCGTGTCTGCGTCGGGAATGAATTCCTGCCGCATGAGCGCGATGATTGGTCTGTCGATACGTGATTTTGTCTTGATGAAGTGCGCGTCGGGGAATGCCGTTCTCAGTTCTGCTACAGTCATAAAAACTCCTTTTGCTGATAGTGTTTTATGTTACGGCAGAATTACTCTAGCTTCCCGGATAATTTTGTTCGTAATTGCATGGTGTGAAATCTCCGTGCGGGAATACAAAAAACAAAGCTTTTTCCGCGCCACGAAGAGCCAAGTTCGTTATTATATGATGCCGTCAGTCAACCGTCTGCCTCCTGTGAGGCTATCGGGTAGCGTACCTAGGTGCAGGAATTCCGCCACGAAACGGCTTGCCGTCATACCAGCCTCCGCCGCTCGGTTTTTGAGGGTATCTGCCTCATTCCTCGTAAGGGTAAGCGTGATATTGACCTTGTTCCGCCCCGTCGCCTTTCTTCCCGCACCGGCTCTGAAACCACCCCAGTTCCTGTCGTTCATCACTTCTGAGTATAGCCGATGATTTTTGATTGGTCAAGTTTATTTTTCAAGTTGTGACGGTACGGTAGTATGAATTCTTTCTTTGTCAGGCAAATATATTGTGTAATTTACTATTTTTTATTATCATAATTACAATCTGATAAACAAAACATTGTCTGCCTGCCCGGAAGGATTTTGTTTTGAGAGACAAAGAGGAATTCTCCCGCGGAGACCCGGACTGCCACAGCAAGGTGTACTGGCTTGCTGTGCTCAACTGGATAGTCCCTATCCTCTGTATACTCATCGGACTGTTTATTACGACGCAGAAATTCGCGCCGCTGATGAATTACGACCCGTCCGTCATCGGCAACCCGCTTTTTGTGCTGAGGAGCGGTTACCGCGTCTACAATCCGCTCGTATTCGTCCTCGGAATGTTCAAGTACGCCTTCAACGACGTGTACTCCTATTACTTCTTCCAGGCCGTTCCGGCGGCATTTTTCGGCTTGGTGCTCGCCGTTCTCATCTTTGTCATAACAAACATTATCGTCTCCGCNCATCAGAAGAACCAGCANATCCATGGAACGGCGCGGTGGGCGACGCGCAAAGATTTGGAGTCGTTCGGGATGATTCAGTCGCGCGGCGTGGTGTGCGCTCAGCTGGACACTGCTCGCGTCGGCTTCCGCNTTGACAAGGAGAAAGGCTCGCCCGTCCTCAGCCTNCCGAAGAGTTTTCTGACACGGAAGCCTCGCGTTGCGCCGCTTGTCTGTCATTCGGGGCGGACGAACACATGGATGATTGCCCCGACGCGTAGCGGCAAAGGCGTATCGACCGTCATTCCGACNTGCCTTAACTATGGNGTTCCGTACTATGCGAATGGCAGGGAGGACGGAAAAAAGATGGTGAAAGGGCGCGGCTCNATGGTAATATTTGACCCGAAAGGTGAGAACTGGGCTGCAACTGCCGGATGGCGGGGCAAATTCTCCGTCTGCATTCCGTTTCGACCGCTTGACGGTGACGGAAACACGGCACATTATAATCCCTTGCATGAGATTCCTGATTCCCCGAGCGAGGCATTCAGCTGGGCGGACATGATTGCGGAAATCTTCTTCGGTGCAGACAACGCGAAGGCGGCGTCTGACGGGACATCTCAGTATTTCAACAACACTGCCCGCGACATTTTTGCGGGTGTGGTCATGCACGTGCGCTTTTCGCGGGATATTCCGTGGGATCGGAAGAACCTCTCAACGGTACTCGACATCTTTAGCCATGCAAAGGCGGATGAGGATGACGGCGGAGACGATGAGGAGAGNAGCGGATGCGGTAAGGCGATGCTCGATGCCATGCGCATTCCAGGCATTCATGTTGATGACAGCGGCAGGGAGGCTCCGCTCATCCATGACTTGATCGTGAATGCGGCGAACAGGAGCGAGACGCAGCCCCCGAAAGAGCGTTCCTCGACGTATTCCACGGTATTCAGCAAAATCAGCTTGTTTCAGGATCCGCTTCTTGCGGCGAGCACGGCTTACTCCGACTTTTCGGTTGACGATTTCATCGACGGCGTGAACGGAATCAGCCTGTACCTGATTGTGCCGTACAACCACATCAAGCGGATTTCGCCAGTATTCCGCATGATAATCACATTCATGATAAAGAAATTCTCATCGGGAACGACGAATGCGAATGACGTGAAACTTAAGATTCCGTGCCTGTTCCTGCTGGATGAATTCCCGGTACTCGGCTATTTCCCGGACATCGCGCTGAACGCGGGAATCCTTGCGGGCTATGGCGTGACGTTCTTCATCGTGAGCCAGTCGCTGAACCAGATAGTGGACGTGTACGGCGAGAACCATCCGTTCCTCGACCACTGCAAGACAGTCATTTTATATGCCCCTGGAAACTTGAAGGACGCGAAGCAGTTCGCGGAGACAATCGGAAACCGTTCCGTGCTGCTCGATAACATCTCAAGCTCCGGCTCGAAGTGGGAGGCGGGCTTCTCCAACGTATCGCGCAGTTCGCAGGAGACGCAGACGAGCCTCGTCAATCCCGACGAGCTGATGAAGTTGCCGTTTAATCGGGCGATTGTGTTCAATCAGGGAATGGCTCCGTACAAGGGCAAAAAGGTTGTCTATTACGAGGATCCGCGTTTTAAGCAGAAAGCGTTCCTTGCCGTGCCTGACATGAAAATCGTCGCGGCCACTATGAAGAAACTGCCGAGCAGGAGGAAAAGTCATCGTGTCGTGACGGAGCATTCCTTGCAGAGGACGATTAAAAAAATACAGGCGTTCAAGGCAGAGGACGTGATACCCGCCGAGTTCAGCCTGTTTGCATAGGAGAAAGTGATGAGGAACAACAAGAAAGACGACAACGTGAAATTCTCCGTGCAGAAACAAATCCGTCTTACCAGGCAGATGGCGGAAATGATAGAGGCGAAAGCACTTGAAAAGCATACGAATGAAAGCGAGATTGTAAGACAGGCACTCGCACATTATATGAACAGGAGCATGAGCGATACGGAAATAGTCCATGCCTCACTCGTAGAGAACACGCGGAAAATCCGCTATTTGGAGAGAAAGGTCGAGCTGCTTGCGCTGATTGTGTTCCAGCAGACAAAATTCCTCATACGTGTGATGCCGAGCCGTCAGGTGAATTCCGAAACGCTTGTCGAGAAAGATTTTGACCGTTTCAAGAATGAGTGCATGAGAAGTCTGAAAACCAACCACGGCGGAATACTCGAATCCATGATTCTGGACCTGTACGAGCAGGGCGGGGCAGAGAATCCTGCGGAGGGGAGAAAATAATGTCGGGCTTGGACGGTTTCGGTCAGCAGATAAAGACCGACAAATGGATTCATAATATCTTGGCCGACATGGACAGGATTATCCCGTATCTTGACGACCCGAAAGTGACCGACATCGCAATCGGCATAGGCGGGCAGCTTATCGTTGAGGGAATCGGCATGGGGAAAATCTTCACGGGGATTTATTTCTCGGATGCTGAGACTACGAGCATAATCCATACGAGCGCGGCGATACTTGGCGTGAACATAGACCCTGCGAACCCGATTGTCGAGGGTGTCCTTCCACTTCCGAAATGGAAAATCCGTATTGAGGGAATCCTGCCGACGAGGGCGGTGACGAATCCACTCTTCGTAATCCGAAGACCTTCCGACACTGTTTTCAGCCTGGAAAGTTATCTTGAGGGTGGTCGGATTTCGCCGGAAAAATATGATTTGCTTGTCGCGCATATCAAGAAAAGGAGCAACATCATCATCGGCGGCGAGACAGGAAGCGGAAAGACGACGCTTTTAAATGCGGTTATCGACAAGATGGTCGAGTTTACGCCGGATGACAGGTTCTATATTGTGGAGGACGCGAGCGAAATCAAATGCCATGCGAAAGACCCGTTCCATATTTGGGCGGCGGGAAAGGACTGCCTGAAAGCCGTTGCGATTGCGCTCCGCTGCAATGTGAGCCGTATCATTTTCGGCGAGCTGCGTTACGGCGACGTGACGAACGAGCTTCTGAAGGCATGGAATTCGGGTCATACGGGCGGCATCACTACCGTGCATGCCAATTCCGCGCTCACGATGATTTCGAGAATCCGCGACTTGCTCCGTGAGGTTATCCCCGGCGAGCTTCCCGACGTGTCGCAGTCGGTGCAGCTTCTTGTTCACATGATTCCCACGAAAAACGGGCCGCTCGTGAATGAGGTCGTGGAGACAAAGCAGCTTTCAAGCTCATCGTTCATCGAGGAGCTNGAGAACAATAATCTGATTTAGCAAAGGAGGTTTNCTGTCATTCTAAGNCGGCTGNTGTCNGCGGCTTTCCGTGCCGGGANTTTTCCGGGCAACGGCNCGGATTCTTTGGACATCATCGCATGACACGTGAATATATTTTTTATCTGAACTGTTTTTGCCGTGCGATGATTCACCCTTGTCTTTGAGCTTTGTGTGTACCCTGAACTNTTTGAGAAATCTTTGGACAAACAGGAGTTTTAAGTATGAAGTCCATGTCTACAGAAAAAGCCGGGAACGGCAGGTCTTTTCTTGTGTCGGTAAAAGGTTTTGTATGCTCAAAATCTTTCATTTTGTTTGCGCTTCTCTCATGCGTGATNGTTTCGGGTGCTTTTGCTGCCACGGACACAATCGAAACGCTTGATACCTGGGGCGAGCGTATTCTCTCGATTTTTTCGTCCGGGTGGGTAAAGGCNCTTGCCTGTGTCGCGCTCATTGTTGAGGCAATCGGCATGATTGTCGCAGGGCAGCAGGGTGGCGGCGGGGCAATCATCAAGAAGTTTGCCCCGTGGATTATCGGGACGATTANTCTTCTTTGTGCTTCCGGCATCACGAGTTACTTTCTCGGCGGTCTTAATTATGACGGTTACAATGCATACCTTCTGCCAGACCANNNTTNTGGCAGTGTGCTGAATGCGGTGCTTGCATAAAAGCCTTTCCGCTTCCTGCAAAAAGCGTATTTTTTTCAGGTGGCGGAATTTGCTTGGAGAAAAACAGTGAACGAAGAAATTACCGTTTATGATTTTGCCACGCCGGTTCACCGTGTGCTGCTTGAGCCGAACCAGATGTTCGGAATCGGCATGACACCGGCGATGCTGATTCTCGTGCTGACGATTGTGCTGATGAATATGGTGAGCGTATGGTGCTTCCCNGTGGGCATCGTTCTGTTCATTGTGGCACGGCTTCTGTGCAGGAAAGACCCNTATATGCTTACGATTCTCTTTGACCGTCTGATGCAGCCGTCGATTTGGAGGGCATTATGAACATTCCTTTTTTGGATTTCAAGAAGATNGCCANGGAANCCGTGAACTGCCTCAAATACATCACGCCGTATTCATTCATCCTTTCGCCGGGAGTGTGCCTCCTGAAGAACGGGGCGNTNATGACGACGTATCAGGTGGAATATCCCGATTTGGAATCGTCATCGGCAAATTCGATTGCGAGCATGGCGAGCCTTTTCAACCGCGGCGTGATGTCGCTTGCCCAGGAAGAGGGATGGGCGGTCTTTTTTGACGTGAGAAGATACAAGACGACCGACTATCCCTCCGGCGAGTTCTCGAATCTTGCCGGCTGGCTTATTGACCAAAGGNGGGCGGAGAATTTCCGCAAGTTCGGCGAGCATTTCACGACGGACTATTACGTCACTTTCGTATGGCAGCTTCCGGGCGACATGGAGAACAAGACGACGGCTCTTTTCTTCAAGAACAAGGGCGAAAAGAAAGGAAAATCGGGGAANCGGAGGGCGATGTTCTCTGACGCAAAGCATCTTCCCGTCATACAGAAAGAAATCGAGGGATTCCTTGACGAGGTTGAGAAAGTCATGGGAACGCTCGCCACGAAGATGTGGTGTCACAGGCTCGATGACTCNGAGTTCTTCACGTACATCAAGTCGAACGTGAGCCTGCGGCGNCAGACCATGCTGTACCCGGAGAACACATTCTTTTTCCTTGACAACTTCATCTGCGACATGAACGTGAGGACTTCGATGCCGCTAAAGATTGACGAGTATTATGTGCCCGTCATCGCCGTGATGGATTTCCCGANCAAGTCGTATCCCGGTATATTCGACCGCCTTAACCGCACGATGACCGAATTCCGTTGGACGACGCGNTTTATCCCGATGTCAAAGGAGACTTCCGCAAAAGAGGCGGACAAATATCAGAAGCGTATGTATTCTGCCCGGAAGTCTGCGGCGACGCTTTTNACGGAGCTTGCGGCGAACGTCGAAATTGANCGTGAGAATCAGGGCGCGATGGAAATGGAGGGCGAGGCGAACCAGATTCAGGCGGACATTGCCATGGGNGAATACGTGCTCGGATATTACACGAGCAACTTGATGTGCTGGGANGAAAAACTGGAGGTNGCAAAGGAAAAGGCACGCAAGTTGCAGCAGGTGGTCAGGTCATGCGGGTTCTCGGCGAAGGAAGAGACCTTTAACAANGTGGAGGCATGGTGCGGCATGATGGCGGGGAANGTCTATTCAAATGTCCGCCGTCCGCTCATCTCCACGAAGAACATGGCGAACATCATCCCGCTGTCGTCCGCATGGCAGGGAATGATGTGGAACGACTTTACCATGGAGACATGCGGGAGCGGNGTTCCATTGGTGACATGCTCGACGAGTTACGGAACNCCGTTCTTTTTGAACCTCAATGTNCGTGATGTCGGGCATACGTTCGTGTTCGGACCGACAGGAGCNGGAAAATCGACGTTGCTCGCGCTTCTTATGGCGCAAGCNACTAAGTACAGGGACGCGAACGTCGTCTGTATCGACAAGCAGCTGTCAAGNCGGGCGTTCATGGTTGCGGCAGGTGGCGTGTATGTCGAGCCGGGNAAGGACGAGGTTGCCTTTCAGCCGCTTTCCGANCTTNTGAATCCAGGCGAATGCACCGAAAGCGAATACCGTGAGAGCCTGATGTGGTGTCAGCANTTTGTTGAATGCCTTATTTTGCAGCAGGACATCGAGGTTACGCCGCAGATGAGCCAGGCAATCAGNGAGACGCTCGTNCTGCTTTCCACAAAGAGCGNGGATANGCATGACCTGACNTCGTTTCAGGGNTATGTAANCTATACGAACCCNGAGACAGGGGACAACACGATTNGCTCCGCGCTTNACCCGTACTGCCGTGGCGGNGCGTTCGGGTCAATTTTTGATGCGGAAANGACGACGTTGAATCTCTCAAANCTTATGACAATNGAAATGGGAAGCCTCATGCGNCTTTCNGANAAAGCGGTCGCNCCCGCGCTNATGTACATATTCCGTTACCTTGAGAAGCTGTGGACNGTNCCTCACGGCACNAGNCAGCCGCTCACNTTCCTTTTNCTTGACGAGGCGTGGNTGTANTTGCAGCATCCCGTTTTTGCGGGGTTTATNCAGGAGTGGCTTCGCACNTTGCGGAAAAAGAANGTGTTCTGCGTATTCGCCACGCAGGAAGTGAGCGCGGCGAGCAAGTCNTCGTTGCGNGACACNATNGTGCAGCAGTGCCTTACGAAGATTTACCTNGCCGACGAGTCCGCGCTTTCGCTTGCGGAGAGTTANCGGGACTTCGGTCTGAACGANAGCGAGATTGTGGCCTTGAGCGAGGCGACGATGAAGCGGGACTACTACTTCAAGAACCCGAACGGAAGCCGTATGTTCACGCTCGATCTGGACGCTTTTCAGCTCGCGCTCATTTCAAGCGACCATGAGATTCTTGACAGGNTNGAGAGCNANTATGGCAGGAATACGACGANGGAGCTTGCGTTCGAGCTTATTGATGCGGTAAGGGAGAAATTNCGTTCGATTGGAAAGGANGTNCGGCAGNTTGATTATATGAAATACAAGAATTTGATGGCAGNCTCTCTTTCGGTATAGCGNCTGATACGCGGCGGTNGCAAGGAGNAGAAATGGATGAAGANGCTATGAATGGCAATGAATCATTAAGGCTTTTGTCTGACCTTGCNGATGTTCTTGAGAACGGTGAGGTTATTACGCGGACGAATCCTGCTTTGGATGGCGAAGTTCGTGTGAAACGGGGCGGAATGCATGAGGGACTGGTGCATTTGATTGACCACAGAATGCGCGAGCGTGTATTGAGCAGGAATACNCNGATGNCTGCNGAGGAAGCACAGAAAGAAACGTCGGCCGTACTTTTTTTGGCGGTAGATAATATTGACAANTCTCCTGCCATACGGGAAGAGAACGGACATTATGCCGTCTATAATCGCGGAATAAAGACAGTAATTGGCAAAGACAGAAAGGGCAGNTATGTCGTCACNGGGTATGACAACAATCAGACAAAGCAGGAAGCGACAGAATCCATAAATGCGGTAATCGCACAGTATGGAAACACACCTGAGTTTCTCGGCATATACGCTCANGTGGGAGCTGTCATTGCTTCCTANGGAATATTACCACAAACACAAAAAAATGCAAGCGAGAATCATGTGCCGGAAGAAAATTTTGTGGAATCCGCAGGNCATNTCACGGACAGCANGACAAAAAAGGATTTGTNGGCATCTCATCGTCAGAACCCTGANTCGGAGCTTCTGNATNGGAATGCGGTGGTTGAGGTGGACGGCATCGGTTACGAATGCAGTCATGGCGTTATGGGAGGCTTTAAGGATGCCGTGCTGCGTAACGGCGAGCTGGAGCGCAGNAACCGGCAGTTGGAAAAAGAAAATGCNGAGCTTAAAAGACANCTTGAGTCAAAGCAAAAACACGGGAAAANCCGNGCGGACNGTTGGGAACGATAAAAAATTCGCAGGAGGAATTGATATGAAAAAGAAATTGCAGAGTNTTTTCTTGGCACTTGTCATGGGGGCATTCATGCCGGACGTTGTGTGNNCCACGGGCTATCCCGTGTTCGATGTGTCGGGCTGGCTTGCGGCAATCGACCAAATTTATCAGCAGTATGATATGGTGATGAANACGATAACGCAGATTGAGAACCAGTACAAGAGCATACAGCAGGCAGTCGAGCGGGCGAAGTCCATTGACTGGGACAATATCCGTTTTGACGGNGACTTTGACATCAGGAATGACATCAAGGACGCGAACAGGCGNGTGAACAAACTGCTCACACAGGCGCGGAATATCAAGAATGCCATAACGACTCCCTCCATAAATTGCGGCAACGTGAAATACTCGATTGCGGATTTGTGTGGCATGACAAATCCTGACGAGGGCGGGGTGAGGAAAAATCTGCTGACGGCTATCGATGACTACAAGACGTATATGAGCGACACGATGAAGTCCGCCGTGAGCGATATTGTGGACGGGCTGGACGACAAACAGAAAAAGGCGATTTGGGCGAAATACGGAATCTCTCCTGCAAATTATGTTTTCGTGCAGACAGCACATACAAACGTGCTTAATGCCGCCTCCAATGTGCTTGCGAATGCCGGTGAGGCGGCACATAGTGCCGCGCTTGAAGAGCGTCTCCTGCGGACAAGCGCAATCATCAAGGCGGCGACCGAAACCAGGGATTCTGACGGAAACCCGACGCAGGCAAGTATGCTGGAGGCAATGATGTACCTGTTCCAGCATCTTGACGAGAGCATGGGCGAGCTTCAGCACACGATGTATGAGACCAGCGCGGTTGCGGCGGCAGGTGTAATGAAGCAGGATGCCGATGAGTTGGCACGGGCGAATGATGAGGTTGCCCAAAATGAACTTAATGAGCGCAAGAATGCAAAAATTTCAAACAGGGCGAAAAGATAGGGGTAATCATCATGGAACGTTATAATTCTTGGATTGATATTCCTGTTGTCGAAACAATAGAATATTTTACCAGTGTACTTGTCAATGCGCTTTCATGGGCGCAGAAATATGCCATTTTATTTGGTCTTGTCGGAATAATTTGGTCTGGGTTCAAGGTGGTGATGTCGCGTATGACCGTCAAGGATTTATGGTGGGATACGCTTTTCAAGTGGGTTTGCTTTCTTCTCCTTATGACGATGTATACCCCGATTGTGCAGGGGTTTCTTGGTATTGCAACCGAGATAGGAGAAAAGGCAGGAGTTGGAAAAATTGCGGTCGAGCAGGGAATGAAAGACTTGTACAAGCGTGTGCAGGGAAGCCTGTCATACAATGCCGAACTTATAAGCGAGGTTACGAGGGATATTGCCGACCGAACAGGCGTGAAGATTGAGAGCAAATTTTCGGCTTTGGATTCTTACAATGAGTACATGGACAAAATTCAGCACGAGGTCGGAGTGGTGAGGTTCAATTCCGAGAATGACAGGAAGAAAGCGCAGCAGATTGTTGATGCCGCAAAAGACAAGATGGGGGATGATGACCTCTGCGCATTTTCGGCTCTGAGCCTGTCAGTTTTGAATTCCGTCTGCAAGGAGGTACGGCTCAACGGGGACGATGCCGATAGTCTGCTGGACACTTACGTTCAGTTGCAGATATACCTTGCTGATTCGCAGGGGAACGACACGTGTTTTATTTCCCCTGCCGCAATGATGCGGCTCTCTGTCCTGTGCGGAGCGGTGATGTTCGATAAATGGCGAGCCGCATTTACAAGGGAAGGCGATGCGATTGGTGACGGAATCTCAAGTATTCCCGCAAAGTTAGGACATCTTGCAAGCGCAATTCCTCAAGTGATAGAGCTTATTTTCTGTATGCTTGTTCTTGTTATTGCAATTGGTTTTGCCATGATTCAGTACGTGATGACCATCATTGAATATGTCGTCGTGACGGCAATAGCCGCGATTTTCCTTCCGCTCATGCTTTTTGATGGAACGAAAGACATCCCGAAAAAATTTATCCCGGTCATGATAAGCTTCATGATAAAGATAATTGTAATGCTCATTTGTATGTATTTTGTTATATACCTGCTTATCAGTCATACGATCAATACAATATCTGATTCTATGGGGATAAATCTTTTTACTGTAGCCGAAGTGTTTTTTATTGCCGCGTTGAGTTATATCCTTACCCAAAATGCACCGAAAATAGCGCAGACTATCCTCACCGGGCAGCCGCAGTTGAGTATGGGCGAGGCGTTGCAGGGAGCTGGTACGGCGGCTATGACGGCGGTGACAATGAGGCAGGCTCCTCATGCGGCAACCATGGCAGCCGCAAAAACGAAGTCGGCTATGAATACTGTTGGCGGTACAATCAGAAAAAACAATGCCGCTGCAAAGGCAGCGGTCGCAAGCCTTGGGGAAAATGCGACTGCCCGGCAGAAATTCAAGGCGGCGGCAATGGCTCGTGGTGCGACTGCTACCCAAGACCTCAAAGACCGTATGCGCGCAAAATTTGAGGCTGCGGGAAAAGAGCAAGGGACAGGATTCGGAATCGTAGACAAAGCCGCGCAAATGGCAGGATTGCAGAAGCCTGTTGGAGCTGGCGGGGGCGGAACGGATGGTGGCTCATCCTCGTATGGCGTTACCGGGCAGTTTGCCCGCGGAGCGGACGGAAAAACCATGTCATACAGCACACGGTCAAACCCGGACTTCCGCACAGCGACAAAATATGACCCCGCGACAAAATCACAGCGCAGCATGACGAACGACGAATTCCAGCAGGAAAAATCCGAGCAAGGAAAGCGGATAGGCGAGTTCATCGGGCAGCAGATGAGCAGGAAGATTGAGGCACAGAAGCAGAAAAAAGCCGAGCAGGACGGACAGGATGGGGCATTACCCGACAGTCTTTCGGGCAATGCACGGGCGTTTGACAGATAGTCTTTAGGCACGGGAAAATTCCGTGCCTTTTTATGTGATTGTTTGAAAAATTAAGTTTAATAATCAAATTGACAAGGCTCTATTTTTTTATTAGAATAAGTTGCTCAAGGAGAAAAGAGAAATGGTCATTTTGATGTTAATTGCAGGGGTGCTTATCGGTATTATGTTGTTTTTAGGATTTACTATGGCTATCCCGTTTCTGCTTCTGTTGCTTGCTGACTATTTCGTCTTTGCTTTTGTTGTAGGAAAACTTTTTGCAAAGAATACTGTGTGTACAATTTTCGCGCTAATGCTGTCTGCTGTTCTGCTTGTCAGCACTGCCTTTGTCGGCAGGGGAACTGGAATAGCACTGTACAACTATTTTGTGCCTAGCAGTATGCCGCCTCATGAAAGGCAAAATGAGGCATACGCAAAAGAGAAAAGCGGGGGCATGTTCACTTTCAAGGCAGAGCCATACAGGCGCACGTCCGCCCCGCTTGTGCTGAAGATTGGTGCGGACGGAAAACTGTCCGAGGTCTCGCCGTCAAAGAAAGAGCGTACATATACGCTCACGCACACCGTCTATTTCGGAAACGGAACGGAGCCGTGCGGCTTTCAGATAACTGTCTTGGACAAGGACGGCGGAAAAAGCGAGGAGTGGCTGCTGCATAGGAAAAAGAGCTATTTCCATACTGACACGGAGAAAGTCCGCCTTGCTCCGTGTGATGATTTTAATGAAGTGAAGAATTTTTTTGAAAACCTAGGGAAAGATGCTGTTTCGTACTTCTCGCATGAGTCGTGGATGAATGCAAACCCGCTGTGTCTCCATACCATGGAATAGGCTTCGGATTGGTTTTTGGCGGTTTATGAGAGGTATTCCAGTGCCATGCCCGCCGTCTGTTCGACAAGCTCCGTCTCCGTTTTTTCGATGAGGACGAGCGGGGCTGCATCGTCGAGGCGTACCGTGGCAAGCGAGCGGGGGTTCACGAATTCCCCGGTCTTTGTGCCGGAAAGTTCCAGCCCGTCCTTGCAGTTTTCGCTTATAAGGCAACCCGTGAACGAGCCGAATTCCCTGTTCTTTTCGGAATTCGTGATGACGAGGTAGGTTCTGCCGTCCTTTCCCGCCCGCACGATGTCTCCTTTCTTCGGTATGTAATCCTGCGTGATTTCCATTGAGTAAGGCATGAAGAATTCTGTCGGGTTCACCTCCGCGCAGGCATCCCGCATGAGCTTGATGGTCGGGACTTTTCGGTAGGTGACGAAGATATTGTAGGCAATCAGGTCGGACAGACCGTAACGCATGGCGATTTCCCGGTAGTCGCGCCGGTGTTCTTTTATGAATTTCGCAGGCTCGGTATTGTCCCACTTCGGCAGGAGCTGGCTCTCGTAAGGGCGGGGTTCATCAGTGAAGAAAAGCCAGTCTATCGGGGCGATGAGGTGGCAGGTCGATGCCATTATCCGGTAATTCGGGAGAATCTCTCCGACGGCGAGGCGGTAGGCGGATGAGTGGGTGATTCCGTTCTCCTGGCACCACTTGCGGAGCTTGCGAGCCTCAAGGAGTCTTATGAGCGTTTCCTGGGCATACGTGATTCGTTCTGGTATCGCTTTCATGGCTTACGATGTAGATGATACCGAAGAAATTCTGATTTTTCAAGGCTGTTTCTCAAGCATCGCGATTACGCGCTCTTTCCATGCGAAATGAACCGGCTCAAGAAGTTGGCATGAGAGCGTCATAAATGTTTTCTGCCCGGTCTTGTTCAGCCGGGAATAGACGCGGTGGGCTTTCAGGATTATGGTCTGTTCGGGCTTCTTGAAGCCGAGCCTTATGCAGAAATTTTCTTCATTCCTTACGGCGGGAGTTTCCGGGGTTATCACGCAGATTCCGTGGATGCTTGCGTCAAGGACGACGCATGGTTGAATGCATTTTACGCCTTGCAAGAAAATGCTCTGCTCCAGGGCAGAAAGCCCGAATTCTGCTGCCTTTTCCTTGCCGATTCTGATGCGCTCTTCCTTACGCCGCCCGAAAGATTCGTATTTTTCCTCCATTCCTGTTATGGCTTTGAGAAAGGCAGAAAGTCTTGGCTCGACGTTTCTTGCGGTGGGAATGACGTTAGCCCAGTCCTCGCCGGAATCCACCACAGTAATAGGAAGGACGGCGGGGGATGCGTCCCGGTCAAAAGAGATTTGGAATGCCGCCTTGCTGTCTTTCCTAAAATCGATTTTCTGCGGGAGGGAGAATGTCCACAGTCCTTTCTCAATCCGCTCAAGGAAACAGAGTATGTCCGCGCCGTTGTCTTTGAGCGATATTGACATTACTTTTAAATGTTCCAAAAGTTCTTTCGTGATTTTCATAGTGCTTTGTTCCTCTTGATTTTGTCTTTCTTTGACAGTTTCTTCAGTTTTTTCTTGGTGAAGTTCTCCCACAGGACGGCGACATCGCTCCGTGCTGCTCCGCTTTGCTGGATTAGCGCGGCAAGCCGATACCAGAAAATCAGCGGAAGAGAGAAAACCTTGTGTTCGTCCCCCTGCTCGTCAGTAAGGACGTAAAGGACGCGCTTCAGGTCGTCGATTTTTCGTCCGCGGGCCGTAAAAATCAGGCAAAGCCGCTCGTTTACGCCGGGAAGCGAGATAGCCTCACCGTCTTTGTCGCTTTCCCAGCAGGTCGCAATATAGGCACGGCGGAACGCAGTGAAGGTGTAGAACAAGACGAATACTGTCCCGCCGCCGAACTTGAAATGCACGAAGTCCGCCCCGTCATCGACATGGGGAATGTCAATCAGGGAACCTTTCGCGTAGAGCGTGTAGGGCAGTTTCNTTGAGTACGGAACTGATACCGTAACATTGTAGCGCATGATATGNAGACATTATATCNGTTTCTTTTANNGCATACAATATTTTAATAACTACAAANTNTTGAATAAATTACTAAAATATATTGCAATTTTTATAATTACCTGTAAAATATTGTANTCGTTGCAAAAACGGATGTCTCCGTATGGAGGCAGAGATTCATGGATATTTTTCNGCCCTGTTTTGGCTTCCGNCCGGAACTCCTAGAGCGGTCGTCATGGCGAAAAATACCGTAAAAAGNAGGTATCGTATGAAAGATACCCAAGATTTAAATGTTTCCAGGAAAGACTGGAACGGAAATTTCGTCCCGAAGCACACCGCAAANCTNATCAAGAACGGAATCGAAAATNGTACGGCACCGTTTCTTCCGAAAGACGGNCAGGTTTCCGCACCGCTTATTTACAATGCCAATACAGGNTATATTCTTGACGCGAAGGATTTGATTCCCGTGCAGCTTGAGCGGGCGGCGAAAGGGTATGAGTCAAACGTGGTCGGGACCAAAAGCACGATGGACAACGCAAAGACCGCCATCAAGGCCGGNGAAAAAGGCGTGTGGTATAACTTCAAGGGAAAGGACGGCGAATTCCATCATTCCGCGTATTTCTTTGGGGAGCAGACTGAGCATCCCGACCAATTTGCAGATTTCGCGCAGAAAAACATGAGGCAGCCGCAGCGGCTCGTGAATGAGACGATAAAAATCGAATCCCCCGAAGTGAGCGATTATTTTGCCGCTTATATTGCCGCCTGCAAGAGNGGAGCAAAGGTCGAGGTTTCGCCCGAGGTCGCGGAGAAGTTTAGGCAGAACGTGATTGCCGTGTGTGACAACGAACTTAAACGCACGAGTGCCGAGAAAAACCCGTCAATTCCGAAACTGAANGACATACTTTTCNGTGCGGACAGGAAAGCGGGGGAGCTGGTGAAATCAATCGAGCAGCAGAGAGGGATTGCCCCTAAACAGCATCAGCGGAAAAACGAATACAAGCGGGACAATGGCGTGGAACGGTAAGGCGGGAGGCTGGCAGAATCTGCCAGCCTTCTAGCAGTTTTAGTTAAGGAGGATTNGTCCGCATGACAGATTTCTACGCAGATTTTCATGGTGTCGGGGCAGGTGGACTTTCGGCGGAGCAGTATTTCTACAAACAGGTTTTCGATGCTTTTCAGGCGAACACGCAGGGCGGAACGCTTCCGTTCTTCAATAAGGACTTGAAAAAAATTCCNCGTGAACTCTCTACGGGAAAAATCATCAACAACGAGAATTCGATTGCCCTTGAGCAAATTGCAAGCAGGAACGGTTACAAGTCGAACCTTTGGATTTANGGTGATGAGCTGAACAAAATCCAAAAAGAAGTCGGAACGATTTTCTATAAACGAAATGCGTCCCCAGTCCTCTGCCTGACAAAATACTTCGGCCCAACACATCTTGGCGGACAGGACTTGTATGTTTCCGAGGGNGGNTCNGGAAAACGGGAGCNGTACCTGTACAATGTNGATTCTCTTGACGATCGCTCAAAAGAAAAAGTTCTTGCCCNTTTTAAGGTTGCGAACGAAGCGGANAGAAAATACACGGAATCAAACCTCAGGGCATTTCAGTCGAATGCACGGCNGAACGCNGANGGAAAAACNGGCGCGCTNAAAAGTGCGAGGAACAGGGCGAATGCGGCAAGCATGCAGGGCGGAACGGACTTGCGCATGGTCACGCAGTGNCATTATCTTCACACGCTCTCAAATGCAATTGGAAAATCGGGCGACATCCATTCGGGATTACAAGGTTNTCATGCTCAACGGCAGTGCTATGAGGCCTGCGCAAAACTCGCCGGGAAAGTCAGCGACGGTCAGCTGAAACCGCATGAGGCGGGACGGATGCTCTGCACGGCACTGAACGCAGGGACGGAATTCCAGCGTATATCGGTCGCAAAAGGCTACAACCTTGAGAATGCGAAGAAAGTGGAGGAGCTTATGGTTGCGGAATCAAACAGAAACCGTGCATANCGNCGAAGTGGTGGCATGTCTTACTGAAAATGACGGAGCGGGAATATGGAACTTGAAATCTTCAAATCGACATTCGGCTACTANAACTTCCGCATGAGAGGCGGGCGACCGACNGAAGAAATGATNAGTTGCCTCAAAGAGAACGGCTATCGGTGGTCGCGGAACAACAGCTGCNGGTATCCGGCGACGGACGTGGCAAAAGANCAGAACGGCGTATTTTCCGCAGAATTTCGGGANCGTTTTTTCCCGNTAGAAACGGGACGGGAAGAGGTCGGAGACCGCATCGCATACCTTGAGGAACTGGTTGCCGCGCTGCGCGAGGAACGGCGGCGNGANAAAGAGAAAATCGCGAGCCTTGAGGGTGCGCTCACCGAAAAAATTATCGCNGACGAAGTGGAAGCGTATGAGGCAGAGCAGTCTGAGATTGACCATGAATCGGAATGGGAACGGGAGAACACGCTCACCGACGAAGAGGAGGCTGAGATAGCAAAATGGAGTGAGCTTGAGAATGCGTTNTCCGGCATGAGGACATTCCGCGGTAAATTTCCTGCCATAAAAGCCGAAGTCAAGGAGGGGTACAGGGATAGNGGCACNGAATTCACGGCAGAAGAGTGGCAGACGGAGACGGTCGCGCGTATCTTGGAAGAGAACCTCGACTTCGGAATGCTTTCCGAGAGCGCAGAAGAAATAGAGTCTGTGAAACATGCAGAGCGTATGGAGGCACGGCTTGCCGTTGCCGAGGCGGTCGCAAGAAAAATTGTTGGGGGAGAGCTTTCCGTCACCGAAATGCAGGAGGCGGCAGACAGGCTTATCCTGCGTGTCCAGCAGGAACTCTCCGAACGTCTCCCGCAGACCCACACGGAGACGCAAGGGTCAGGTTTTCTAGGGAATGGAGAAAAAACGAACCCCGGAGAAAGAAATGCCGTGGTACAGAAATCAGCCGTCATGACGAGGGCTGAAGCCGTGCGCATCCGCGAGCGATGCCGGGAGATACTGAAGAAGCCGGACGGCGAAATCACAGAGACGGATAAAGAGACGCTCGCGCAGTACGAGGGCGCGGGCGGGCTATACGAAGAGAAGCGCACGGATGCGGGTATCCTCAGCGAGTTCTATACGCCGGGCAANCTNGTGGAGAAAGTGTGGCAGATTGCGGACGCNTATGCGCCGGAGGCAAAGACTGTACTCGAACCGTCTGCCGGGACAGGCAGGTTTGCGGATAACCGCCCGGACAATGTNTTNACCATGCACGAACTTGACGAGACATCTGCGCGGATAAATCGACTACTGCACCCGGAAGCGACTGTGATACAGGGTGCGTTCCAGCGGCAATTCTTTGACGACGGNGGTCGGGCAAAAAAGGCNGGGTATGAGTTTCCGAAATATGATGTCGTCATCGGAAATCCGCCCTACGGCGCATACAGCGACAAGTACAAGGGACTTGGCGAGGGCAGGGAGTTTGACCGCTACGAGGAGTATTTCATCGCACGAGGCATCGACTCGCTCAAGGACGAAAATTCCGTCATGGTTCTTGTCGTGCCGAGCGGATTCTTGAATTCGGCGGACGACAAGCAGAAGCGCATCATAGCGGANAAAGGAACGCTGGTTGACGCGTACCGACTGCCGGAAAGGACGTTTCCAACGACGGAGGTNGGAACGGACATCGTGGTGTTCAAGAAGCAGGNCACGAAAGCGGCAGGCATGGANGAGCNTGNCCGGCTCATCTCCGGCGGAGAGTGGTTTCGCCGCCACCCGGAGAAAATCCTCGGCGAGACGAATACAAGGACAAATCGGTTCGGGAGAGAAGAGCAGTNCGTCGTCGTTCATGAGGGGCTTTCCGTACAGGACGAACTGGATAAAATCACCGCGATGCTCATGGTTTCTGCCCGGCGTACCGCAGGTATAAGGCAGGACGGAAGCCGGTGGCTTATTGACACGAAAAAGATAGAAAATGCGTATGCNGAAGCCTATCCCGACAATTTTAGTGTGGGGCAGGAGCTTGCGGAGAAGTTTGCGGAAGCCGTCCAGACGAGGAACTACCACGACCTCGCGCGCAGGATTTTATGGAACGGCGGCAAGAATGATGTCGTCGCCCGGAAGCTTTTCGAGGAAATCGTAGGGGATAANATTCCNGAAGACACACGGATTGCCGAAGTGTGGCTCGCCGGAAAGTCCAGTGCAGAGACTGTGCCGGAACAGTGTACGTTCACATCAAAGGATGATGTCGTCGTATATATNGCGCAACACGGCAGCGGACAGGAGGGCGGCAAAGAGCGCATAGAAAAGGCGTTCGCGGAATACGAGGCTGTCGCGGAAAGGGCGAAATTCCTCTCGCATGAATACGGCGACAGCCAGTACANTGTTGGCAGCATCGCCTTTAGAATGGACTGCACGACCCGCAACATAAAGGTTNCGGCATTCATAACGTCGCCACTTATCGGAAAAATTGAAGAACTGAACAGCACAATTTCCTACACGGAACTTGCAAAGGAAATCGGCAGGCAGATAGCNGNCGGNANGTACAACAGAAAAGCAGACGGGCAAAAGAATGAATCCCGGCAGGAGCAGACTGCGGTTTCTAAAAAGAGCCTTGAGCAGGNTATTTATGANCGATACATAGATGCCGACATTCAGCCTGCATTCAGTGANAAAGAGGGGTATGCGAGGAAGATTGCGCAGGAACTGGCGGNTGCCATAGAGACAAAAGGGCATGACATAACGCTCCGCAAACATCTCTCNGCAACAAACGGCAGCATATCCCATAAAGAGAAATTGCTCGTAAAACAGATATTTGAGGAGAACACAGGNACTGTCTTGCCGGAAATCACTGAAGGAGACCAGGANTCCGACAACGCAATCACGCAGGCACTCGACGAATGGGAACGCCCCGTCCGTGAAAAAGAAAANCTCACATGGCTCGTCAGTATCCACGGCTGCGACGAGGAGCCGACCGCAGAAATCCTGCACCGGNTGTATGACATNTTTCCGCNCGGCGAGGCATTCGAGCGTTCAAAAGTCCTGCCAATAGCATTCGGAAAACTGCGGTTCGGGTTTGATGNGGGCGGGAAAAATTCCGAAAGCGAGCTTGGACTGGACAATCCNAACGAAGGTATGCGGTGGAAGGTCGGTGNAGAGGAACTNGAGACGATNTANGGGATTTTCGACCCCGGCATTGANTATCATACGGTCTGGGACAGGGAGTGGGCATCAAGGCACGGGATGTCAAAAGAGGATGTCGCGCGGCTTGTCAAATGGGACTACAGCATNGCGAAAAAGCATCGGTTCATTGGCGATNTTTCCGCCGCAGAGAAATCTCNNNAAGAGANCGCCGAAAAGCCGCTGTCACCCATNCGTNCGCAAGAGAAAAAAGATAGCGNCAGGACGATGACGGCAGAGGAATTCTCCCGTCTGTATGGACGTGGCTTTGATGCTCGTGAATTCCCCATTTGGAGGGCGACTGACTGGCAGGGTGAAATCGACATTACAAAACTCTCCGNGCAGGAACATGAGTATCTGCGTGGCAGCGAAAACTATGTCGAGCAGGAGAGCGGGCGGTGGACGCACAGGGTGCTGTTCACGACCGGGAACATCTACGCAAAAATCAAGCGCCAGGAAGAGTTGCTTGCGCAGACGGAACGGCAGAAGAAGTTGCTCGGCAAGGAACAGTACGAGGCAGACAAAACACGTTACGAAGCAAATATCGCGTTGCTTGAATCAGTGAAACCGCCATCACTCGGCATGGAGCGCATCCATTTTGGTGTACGGACAGCCCTTGCGGAAGAATTCAAGGTTGCCTGTCCTGTTGAGAACGGCGGGCGCGTGGAAATTAACCTTCAGGAATCTTTCATCCTTTGGGCGCAGAATAGGACGGTCGAAACTCAGGAATACAGGTGGCACATCGATTATGCCACAGCGAACATTTTGCGCGAGGAACTGGGCGAAAAAAATGAGTGGAGCGACATCGTAAACTACATCGACGGAAAGCCGGTGAAAGCGAAGTCGGCGACCTCATGGGAAACTCGCAACATGGACGAGGAGGAGAAAGCGACGTTCAAAGCGGAGCGGAAAAGGGAGGCGGACATGAAGCGTCAGGCACGTGCGGACACGGCGAACAGGCTTTTCGACCGCTATCTGCATGAGGGGCTTGATGACGAGACGCGCGGTCGGCTTGAGGCTGAGTACAACCGCCGCTTCAACTCATACATCGTCCCTGACTACTCGAAACTGCCGCTGTTTGTGGACGGCATGAGTACGCACCGATTCGGCGCAAAGTTCAGGCTGTACGACCAGCAGATAAAAGGCATATCGTTCTTGTGCAACAAAGGCAACGGACTCCTCGATTACGACGTGGGCGTGGGTAAGACCGCCGCAGGAATTGTCGCCACGGTGAACCAAATTCAGACAGGCAGGGCGAATCGTCCGCTCATTATCGTCCCGAACCAAGTCTACGAGACATGGNATGCNGACCTCAGGGAGTTGTTCCCTGGTATCAAGGTGAATAGGCTGTATAACTTCAGCAAGGAAGCAGTGGCGGAATTCATTGACAAGAAAAATCCGAACAGGCTTGTCATTCCCCCGTGTTCTATTTCATTGTGTACCTATGAGGCTCTGAAAAACATAACTTTCAGCGACCNCTCTTGCGANCACGAACTTTTTGAGGATTTCTCAAGCCTCCTGAGCGTGGAATTTGACGGAAGCGAGCGTGAGAATGCCGGNAANTCGGAGAAAATCAAGGGCGCGATTGGTGCTGCAAGTTACGTGAAAGANGCGTCATACTACTTNTTTGAGNAATGCGGATTTGACAACCTTGCGGTGGACGAGGCGCACAATTTCAAGAACTTGTGGACAGTGCCGCGTCCGAAAAAGAGGGGCGAGTCGAACGANTATGCAGGAATCCCGTCAGGCAAGCCGTCTGCCCGTGCGCTCAAGATGTACGCGATGACGCAACTTGTNCAGCGGCACAACAACGACCGCAACGTGTTTATGCTTACGGCGACACCGTTCACGAACAGTCCGCTGGAAGTGTACTCCATGCTCTCATATATCGGGCGGAGACGTCTGCGCGAAGCGGGAATCACGTCATTGCGTTCGTTCCTTGATGAGTTTGCGCAGACGAAGCAGGAACTGGGCGTTACGGCTGACGGCAGCGTGGATACAAGGATGGTGATGAAGAGNTGGAANGAGCTTCCGGCNCTCCAAAACATCCTCATGGAATTCATTGACAAGGTTGACGGAGACGAGGCGGGAATTATCCGCCCAAAGAAATTCACGCATGTGAANCCGCTTGATATGTCAGACCTTCAGAAACAGATGCGCATGATTGANGAGGCGCGGATGGCGGAAGTGAAAGANGGAAATTCCGCCGCCGTCATCGTNGCGATGAACAATATGCGNCTTGCCTGTGTNGCNCCCGCNCTTTCGGATNCCGCGATGTACCCCGGCATNGAAATTCCACCGCTCACGCAGTTTGTCGAGACATCGCCCAAACTGAAATTCGTGTGCGATACAATAATTGATATGTACAAGGACAATCCCGANAAAGGACAGTTCATGTATGTTCCGCTCGGAAAGAAAGGGCACGGCATTATCAAGGACTACCTTGTGGCTCATGGGATTCCGAAAAACGCNGTNGAGATTATAAATGGNGAGGTNAACAGCACTCCCGAAAAGAAGGANCGGGTTACGGGNAGGTTCAACAACGCGANCGACCCGCTCAAAATTATAATCGGCGGGCGNAANACGGCGGAGGGAATAAACNTGAACGGNAACACTTTNGTCATGTACAACTGCTCGCTCGGTTGGAATCCGTCGGAGACNGTACAGGCGGAGGGCAGAATATGGCGGCAGGGAAATATGCAGGGACACGTGCATATAGTCTACCCCGTGATGAACGATTCAATTGACTCCGTGCTGTACCAGAAGCATGACGAAAAGCGCAGCCGGATAAACGAACTGTGGAGCTATAAAGGCGACAGCTTGAACGTGGAGGACATCAACCCCGAGGATTTGAAAATCGACCTGATAAAAGACCCAAGCAAGAAAGCGAAACTCATCCTTCAGGAAGAGACGAAAGAGGCGAAGGCGGAGCTTTCCATGCTGAACCTAAAAATCAAGTCATTTGACAGCATCATGGAGAAACGGAAGCAGGTNGAGCTTGACTTCACGTCATCGGCGGACNCAAGCGCACATTACNAGCGGCAGNCGCAGGACTACAAGGACAGGGGGCTTGAAGTACCCGCATGGCTCAAGGAGACACTCAAGGACGAGCGGAAGAAGTTCACAAAGGCGCAGNGTGAGAAGTCCGCTATGGAAGGCAAGTTGCTTGCGCTCGGCATAGAAAATGACGACGGCATTATGAGTTATGTCAAAATGCTGGGTACGCAGAAACGCCTGTGTGAGGAAAAAATCCGGCATATCGAGGAGACGTTGCCGGAAGTCATACNGAAACTGAAGGCAGAGCAGGAGGAACAAAAGCTTACCGAGTACCCGCCCGAAACACAGCGCGAAATCCTTGAGGCAGACATACTGAACAATCTCCGACCGATGGGGGAAGTNGAGTCGGAAATTAGGACCGTGCGCTTTGAGACAATGCTCACGAAGCAACTCGANGCGGGNGACATCACGCAGGAGGAATTCGAGCGGTACAAGACGGCNGGATATGAGCAGTATGAAAGGCAGCNGGCCGGTGAGAGCGAACTGTATCCTGCGCTCGTTGGAAAATCTTCACAGGAAGAGGAAACTNTTCAAGATGCGCAGGAGGAAACCCGTGGCGGAACGGCACATCGCACCGAAAAGGCAGCAGAAGAAAATTCCGCCATCCCGGAAAAGAGGNCACGCACAAAAGGAGACNGCGTACAGCCGAAGTCCATCTACGAGGAGGANGGAAGCCTGTTCTACCAGCTTGACGGAGACATTGATGTCGTTCATTCTCCCGGNCAGCCGTACTTCAACGAGGGACGGGACGACGCATACTTGACTCCTGCGCAGCTCACTCAATCCGAGACTGAGCGTGACAGGATTGTCTTTCCCATATTGAACGGAAAACCCGCAGGAATGTACAAGGCATTCAAGGACTTCGCCCGCCGTGGCATCTTCGACGTAAGAGGAGCGCACATCGACATGACGGATAGCGGCGGAATCAGCAAGGATGGATGGACGCAACTTCACGCCGCGATGAACATCTATCGTAGCAAGGAATTCGAGACATTCCGCTATGTTCTGATAGATAGGAAGAGCGGAGAAATTAGCGACCAGCTTGCCGTGAATTCATATATGCCGGACAGATGCGTCGCCTCATTGCCCGACAAATCGACGATTGCTCAAGTCATCTCCCGTGCAGAGGAGCGGGACTGCCTTGTTGCCGCCGTCCACAACCATCCGAGNGGAAATGTGACGCAGAGTTGGTATGANGCGGTGACTACGGAAGCACTTGAAGATATGCTGCGGCGTTCCGATNGAGTTTGCCGCTTTGCCGGGCACATCATCCTTGACCACGACACATTCGGTCTGTATACGCCGGAAACGGGATGGCGCATTATGAGTGACNGGGAGCGTGTGGGACGGAGCGACGAGATGGCAGACCCCACATTTATCCTTGCCGGAAGCAGGACTGATAATACNGCTACGCTTGCTATGACGGCATTGAAGATAAATGACATGGGCAGTTGGAGTGATGAATTCATTCCCGTCGTGTTTAGCAATGCGGAAAACGAAGTGACCGGGATTAAGCTGTACGAGCGGACGTTCTTTGACAGGNAAGCCCAGCAGGTTCGTAATGAATTCCAGTTCTCAGGGATTGTGGCGGGTGCAGCGGGNGCGTTCCCTGTGGTAACGGAGGCACTGGCGAGGAAACTTCCCGCCGCTGACTTCCTGCTGTTGGAGAAAAAAATGAAAGAGCTTGTCGAGTGCAGCGCATTTACCGACGCTGTGTTGCCCGATTCCACAGTCGTGGAGAAGTACGGCATTGCGCCCGGAAAGCCGCTCTTTGANNTGCGCGGCAAGGCGTACAAGAAGCCGGATATTGAGGCGACATGGGAAGCGAGGATAAATCCCGCTTTGTTTCCGCAGATGCAGCACTTGAAACGGAAGCCGCCGCTCAAAAAATACGTCGGCATGGAATACTGATTNAATAAGGAGATTTGATTATGGCAGATGAACTGAGAGAGACGAAAACCTCTGAAGAGCNCCGTCAGGGACATGGGGCNAACACGGACTTGCCGTTGGAAATGGAAGANAGAAGTCTTTTGGACGTTTGGGGCGCANATTTCACCGCTCCNTCCTACTGGACGCNTGACGACATCGAGCAGTGGAAGGAACTCGCGCAGAGCCATGACATGGAAGTCGTGAGCCTGCTGGAATTCTCCTATTACGCCGCGAAAATCATCAGCGGTGAGGCGGAACTTGACTCCATAAACAACCTCGAATNGCTTACATTGCCGGAAAGGATTGAAAGCATGGAGCAGCTCGTNGCGGAGGAAAAGAAAAGCCGCAGGCTTGCCTACGAACATCTTCACGGCGAACAGTCNTTGGATTCCACAGTCAATCGCCAGGAGACGAAAGTGCTTTCCAGTGGGGAGATTGACCCGCCGCCAGTGGAAGAAAACGTCGCGGCGACAAAGAAAACGGTGAAGGCATCGGAAATCTTCAAGGACTTTGAGGAGAGCATGATATTTGCCGGAATATCCCACAAGGAATTTGACCGCGCGATGCTGGGNTATCTCCANCAGAGAAGNGGCAGGGAGGAGGCAGGNAACGGGACGTTCGACACGCAGGCTATGTTCGAGCTTCTTGTCGTGCAGAAAATCCATGACGCNCGGNCGCGGGCTTTTGCATTCGGCAAAATCGGGCAGTACGAGGGAATGACGGTCGAGTTCGACGCGNACAACATCGACCTCGGNTACCTGAGGCTTTCGGACAGGGAGGGCGCGGAGGAAGTNAGGAAAGAGCTTGAGGAACTGAAAGCCGCCCATCCGATACTGGTGAGGAACCTCGCAGGCAGGGACGANCCCGTGGCAAAGGCGGAACAAAACCCGTTTTTGGCTGCCGACCCGGAGCAGGTCCAGGAACTGCAAGAACAGGCGGAGGCGGTCGAGAAAATGCAGCAGGAGGCGGCATCGAACATAGAATTTGACAGGGACGGAAATCCGTATTATCCAAAAAGCGAAGCGGCGGAGGAGAATGCTCATCCAGTTACAGAAAAAGAGAGTCGGGAATACTGGAAAGACAAATTTGTGAATGGTAACCCAGAGACTTTCAAGATGCTGGATGACTTCTTAAATAGAGGCATAAAACCAAAGAACGATGAATTTATTTTTCCAAACGTCCCGGAGATTCTGAAATTCGCGGGCGTGAGTGAAAATGAAATCGTTATAAAAACAAGCGTCATAAACAAGGCGCGGCACGAACATTCCCTTTCCACAAAAGAAATAAGGGAGACCATTGAGAATATCGCGTCTCCAGTCCTTATTTTTGCCAGCGATAAAAATTCGACAGAAAACAAAAAAGACAGCTATCTTTCGCTGACAGACACTTTTGCTGAAAACGGCAAGCCGATTGCTTTCTCGATGAACCTTGACAGTGATTTCATGAGGGGAAGAACTGTTCTGTCGGTGAATCAGATTACCAGCATCCACGACAGGACTTTAATCGCGAAGAACGGAACGGACTTAATTCGGAAATGGACGGAAGAGGGGAACTGCCGATATGTTGACGACAAAAAAATAGCCGATTGGCAACTGGCAGCCGGGGTACAATTCCCCTTGGCGGTTCTCCAATCGGACAATAATACTATACCCACAAGGTCTGGATTTGTCAAGCAGTGGACGGAGAAAGAAAAACTGGAAGCGTCCGCTGGAAAGGATGCCGCTTCTGCCCAAATCGCGCCGTCCGCAGAACACTTCGACCCTGCCGCGCCGGTTGTCTACGGCAAGACTGTCCTGCCGTCCTTCGCAGTCATGGCAGACGGAAAACTCCAGTCGGTCGAAAACGCGGTCGTCACTTCTTTCGACAAGAAACAGAACGCATACCTGATTGATACGGGTACGGAGAGAATGGCGCTTCCTGCCGAGACGTTCAAAACGCTCCTTGATGACAGGCACGGGCAGGAACGCGGGCAGGCAAAAGTCGCCGAGGGACGCACGATTGTGTTTGAGGACAGTGACCGGGGAGTACGGGGGACGGTCATTCCCGAATTTGCGATGTACACGCAGAGAGGTCTTGAATCGTTCAAGGGGTTTGTCGCCACAAAATTCAATGCGGCCGAGAACACCTATACACTTAGGAACGAGGATACAAGCTTGGTCGTCACGGCGGAACGATTCAAGGAGATTACGGCTCCCGGTCGCTTTGAGAATCATTTTGACGAGAATTCCCCTGCATGGAAAAAACTGTGCGAGACGCAGTACGATGATTTTTTCAAGCAGCGCAGCAATACTGCCTACAATTTCCGCCATAACCTTTCGGTCTATTGCCGCCGGGAGGCAAATTCCCCGTGCGACGCGCTGCACCTTGCCAAGCAGATTATCCGGCAGATGCCAAATGATGAGCAGCGGAGGACGCAGATGCTCCTGCAAGGTATGTCGCATGAGAACGAGTCCATGAACGAGCTGATTGCCCGCCTTTACCATGAGGCAATCAAGGAAATGCCGCTGAACGAGGATTACATCAAGAAATATCAGCCGGAGAAAGTCATCGCCCGGCCGTTCTATGATACGGTTTCGGAGAACGGCAGCAAGATAGAGAACGACCCTGTGCTTGTGAAGGGGAGCACGGACAGGAATCTGAGAATCGGCGATACGCTCAGGAACGTGGATATTCAGACAGGAAACCTTTTCGGCCGTGGCAGGGATGTCATGCACTTTGACGCACTGAAAGTTGTCTCCGCATCAAAGGAGGGAAATTCCGTGACGCTCATGGACGCAGAAAAAAGTTTTATCAAACTGCCGCGCGATACTGTCCTTTCATTCTATAAGACACAGCAACTGCATGAGATGAAGCGCGAGCAGCGGCAGAACAGGAGCAACAAAATGACAATCGGATATGTGTAGAGGGCGCGTTTTCTCCTTGGTGTTTTACCACAGTATGTTCTTTGCCATGACATGGTGCAGTCAATGTGTTAGGATTGACTGCATCTTACTTCCCTCTGCTCGACGACTTGCTCGTCCTGAGTTTCCGAAATATCCTGCAAAGCCTGTCAGAAATATCTTTCCTCTTCGCCGTCAAATCACAACCTATGCTCATTTAGTTTACCCCATGAACAGCTGCACGATGAGGCTTGCTATTGCCGTGACTGCGAGCGCGTAGATGAGGATGTCTTTCTTCGAGAATTTTCTATCTGCGACGACGGGGATTTTCTCAATCAGCATCTTATTCTCCGCCTCGCACTGTCTGAGGAAGTCAACGGACTGCTTTTTCACGGTATCTAGATGTCCCCGGCATTTTTCGGTGTAGGATTTCAGCATTGCCTCGCATTCTGCCCTGAAGCCCGCAACCTGGCTTTCGGCTACGGACTGAATGTGCGTTCCTACCTCATCGAGCCTTCCCTCCGCGTTTTTCTCGAAGCGGCTTGTCTCATCGGCTATGTCTTTTATGAACTGCGCGGTTTTTTCTTCGATGACCGTTTCCGCGCACTTCAGGCCGCCTACAGTGTCCTCCATGCTGCTAAGTTTCATCGTGACGGTGTTTGAGATTTCCCGGATGAAGAGCGAGATTTCTGCTTTTTCTTTCTGGAGCTGCTGCTCCAGCATGGTAACCTCTTTCGTCAGGTTTGCGTTCCTGACTTTCTCTTCGAGGTAGGTCTCATAGCTTTCGGTCGCGGCTATTTTCTCTTTCAGCCCGTTCGTCGCGTCAATGAGCGCGTTGAATTTTTTTATCGTGTCGCTTTGGAAAAGCTCCAGCTCCGTGTTTTTGCTTGCGATGAGCCTGTCCACAAGCTCGCGCTGCTCCTCGATGTCACCGACGCACTCCTCGATCGCGAGCATGAATTTTTCGGCGGTCACCCGGTCAATGGTAATCATGTTCGCTGGCGGGGTGGGCTTTTGCCCTTCAGCAGGCTTCTGCGTTTCCGGCAGAGGCGGGGCGATAGTTTCAAGTACCATGTCCTTATCCTGACTGTAGAGGGGTACACCCTCTAAACTTCTGTGACCGGGGCATGGAATGCTCCCGGTCTTGGTTTCATTCTCCCCGTACTGAGAGATTCCGCTCTATTTTGACGGGAACTCCGTCTTTCCAGAGTTCCTCGGTGTCGCCGCCTGCGTCCACGACTTTCTCAATCAGTCCCTCCCTCCAGTATTCCCAGTGCATCGGGTATTCGATTGCGGGAAGTCCGTCATCGGAATGGATCAGCCCGTCCTTGAATTTGAAGATGACGAGTGTTTCTTTTCCGTTGATTGTGTCAGTGCGGCTGTGCGTTCCGTCTAGGACCGCGCCATTTGCAGAGAATTGTTCCAGTTGGCAGTCCTTGTACGGCGACGTCGATTCCTTGTGCAGGTCGTTCTGCCTGAACGATTCCCGTCTTTCAATAATTTCTGCTTCTGTCATGCAATGCTCCCGTTTTGTTCTGCGGTCTGCTTTGGCACCTGACGTTCGACCTGTCTGCCATTTAACCACCATTCCTCGTATTTGTCGGTGAGGTCTATGACGGCGGGTTCTGTCTCACAGTGCAGGATGCCGTTTTTCCAGTGCTCGATGTGGCTTCCGTCTGCGGCGGCAATTGCGGGGAGCAGGATTCCGTCGGCATCCTCTGCGTCGTTGAGGTAGCCGTCCTTGATTCTGATGGTCATCTCGCCGTCGATGATGTAATCGCCGGACGCGACCTGTCCTTCTTTCGTGAGGATTCTTCGGTGCTGGTATGATTTGAAGCTTTTCATCTGTCGGTCTCCTTGTGCTGCTTCGAATAAGGGTTCGCCTCGTTTATTTTCCTGATGACATTGCCCATGTTATGGACTGCCTCGTCGGCTTGTTTCAGTATCTTTCCCAGGAAAGCACCGAATTCCATGTTTTCAGCGTTCTCGCTTTCGTCGGCAATCATGCGTATGTCGTCCGCTGAGAGTTCCAGCGGGACTGTTATTTTCTCATCCCTCATGCTCTTCCTCCTTGTTTGGTATGTCTTTTCTCTCCGTTTTCGGAAACTGGGGCAGAAGCTCCACCATGTCGGCGAGGATGAAATAGCGGATCTGCTTGGTTCCGCTCGATTCCTCCCTGATGAATTTCTGCCGCAGAATTCCATGTATGAGGACTTCCTTGTTTTCGGTGAGGTACTTGAAAATCAGGCTCGCGGCTTCTTTCCTGTAGTTCACCTGTATGAACAGCGGCTCGCCCCTTTGGTAGGGAAGCCCTATGTCAACGACGGTGAATACGGCGACCGGCACAGGCTCTTTTTCGATGTATACGAGCCTCATTTCCGCCGCTTTCGTGACCTTTCCGTGCAGGATTATTACGTTCATTCACATTGCTCCGAGAATAGTTTTCAGTGCGACAAGAGCCATGCCGAGGCAGGCTGACCTCGTGAAGGCACGGCTCTTCCAGAGCCACCAGTTCCAGTAGTCGTACCGGGTCAGGTAGCATGTGACGGAAATGACGGTTCCGCCCGCAATTATCAGAACCAGTACGGCCAGCGGCGTATAATGCCTGTCCATGAACATGAGCAGGGTGTCTGCCGTCCGCCCAAGAAACTGCGTGAGCGGTCTCAGGCGTCGGAATGCATCGGGAAAGCTCATCGGAATATATCGTCCCCCGCCTCGTCTGCTTCGGGATAGGCTTCGTCCTCCGTGAAGAAATCCGTTCCCTCCGGCTCGGACTCATACATTTCCGGCGTCTGGCTTTCTTCAAAGCCAGACGCCTGCGGTACTTCGTTTTCCGCAACGCCCCCGTCTCCATTGTTTTCGGCTGCGCCTTTTTTTCCGTCGGGAAGCAGGTGGACGGTGCGCACTCCGACTGCGGTCTCGCTCCTGCTCCTGCCGTCGCCCGTCGTCCAGCGGTTCTGCCGGAGATAGCCCTCGATGATGACCTGCCGNCCTTTTTTCAGGTGCGGCAGCATTTTCTCGGCATACTGGCCGTAGAGCGCGAGCGGGAAGAAATGTCCCTTGCGCTCGTACCCGCCGTTGCCGTNCCGGCAGGTGATGTTCGTTGCGACTGAGAACNCGGCGATTCTTGTGCCGCCGGCTGTCTCTTTCATGGTTGCGTCACGGACGATACGTCCGTAGAGCTGGACGCTNTTCAGGTCTGACATACAGACTCCTTTTTGACCGACATGTGTCGGTNTGTCAGAAATAGTTCCTTGCCCTGACCGCAAGCCCGTACAGGGCGGCGNTGCAGACNAGGACCCAGCCTAAGNTTCNCACGACCCNCACAGCCTTTTGCNGCNNGCTTTTGTGCGCGAATTTNTNGACGAAAAGACGGACTGCTTCGGGTTTTCTCCGCTTTCCGGCGTTTCCGNCCTGNTTTTNNTGCCTCACTCAGTTTCCTTTTCCTCCCCGGTTATTCCGTACTTCCTGCGGATTTCANCNAGCCGCTCCTCGAACTGCTCTTGCAGCCGCGGGTTTTTATGGCGTTCGAGGAATCCGTGTGNGACGAGCCGCTGGATTTCCTCGTCGCACTCCCGTTGGTACTCCTCTCTCCTGCCGGNCGGGAGNGNGGTCACCTGCCGCCAGAGGCTGACCTCGCGNGTGTCGTCCCGCTTCGTCATGTCNAAGCCGCATTTTCCGCAGTTTCGGAACGGGCTTTCGTCCGGGCTGCCGCAGGCGGGGCAGGATATGAATGNCTGCCGGCGNTCCNGTTCCTTTTTCAGCAGGAGCGTGAAGTCCTGCATCACGGCGGGCGACTTCGCCATCGCATGGAACAGGTTGGTCAGGGACTTNGGNTTCCGTGCGCTCGTCCGCTCGAATGCGAATTTCAGGTAGCCGGGAATGTCCTTTTTCCCCATTCCGAACTGAACGGCGAGCCGGGATATTTCGGGGACGAACTCGGNGTCGAACACGAGGTGTCCGCCGAAGAGTTTNTTGAGTTCCTGCGAGATGATGTCCTCTGCTTCTGCTGATTCCCTCAGGATTCCGGGTCTCCGCCTCCGCCTGGATGNGCTGTCCCCGTTCTTTNCGCCAGCAGTAGCAGTGTCAAATTTAGTATCCAGTAGATTATTGGGTCTAAATTCTTGACCGGCTGCGGGTACGGATTTTTGACCCGNGCCGGTCAAGTTTTCTGACCCGGCGGGTCTAGTTTCTTGACCCGCGACATTTCCGTTTCGTGAGGCTGCCGTGTAGTACAGGCAGAAATGCTGGTTTCCCTGCGCGACTTTCCTGCTGTCGAAGAGCTGGTAGTTCCTTACGTCTTTCTTGACGACGAGGCTCTTGCGCACGAGGCTTTGGAGGACGGTAAGCACGGTCTCCTTTGAGAGGTTCGTGCTGTCCATGACGTACTTGANTGAGCCGTAGAAATACGAGTGCCCGTCCTGGCTGAACCCGTGTATGAGCGCGTAGATTATCAGTTCGTTCGACTTGAGGCCGAGCCTTTTCACCATCCATGGCTGGATAGTTATGAAGCCGCCTTTCTCGTTCTCAGGATTTGCNGTCGGCATGGNNTNTTCCGCNNTGNGTCATNNTTNTGCCGCCGTNCTGTCCCGNTTNCGCTCGAAGTGNGTCTCCGTGCAGAANCCCGCCATGATGTTGCCCCTGTTCCTGCGGTCGCAGATACCGCCGAANTCGCANCGCCCGCAGTCCCTGCCTTGCCGNGCGGTGAGCGTCTCGATGCATCCGTCCTCATNGATGTGCAGNGTGTCNCCGTCCTCGAACTGGAGNCTTCCGTCCTTGCATCTCATTCCTCGCCGCCCTCCCTGTGTTCGTACNTGTGCTTCGGCTCCACGAGGCAGACTTCGTAGAATGCGACGAGCAGTTTTGCGGTGTGCTTGAACAGGAAGCCCGCCGTCCGCNTGAGCATCCTTGTAAGGCGGGGGCTCGCCGTGCCGTCTTGTTTCCTGTCGTTCATCCGTGGTCTCCCTCCGCTTTCAGAACAGCGGCAGCTGTTTGGTTTCCATGTACATTCTGATGACGGCATCGGGGAGCGTCCGCGTGGCATCCCTGTCTGCCTTGAGGAATGCTTTTGCGGCTTTTGCCGCGCGGAGCACTGCCCCGGCTTCGGTTTCGGCCGTGAATGTTGTCCCGCTGTGCGAGCGGTGTTCATCCGTGCAGTCGTTCTCGTATCGGAACGTCGCGGAGTAGGATTCCTCCGGCGGCTTCCCGTTTCTCTCCCATGCGACGGTGAGGCGTTCGTCTCCCTGCCGCGTCCGTTTTCCTGTCGCGGAAAGCTTCATCTCACATACTCCTTTTTCCTGCCGTAAGTTTTTTCAGCANCCTCATGNCGAGCCGGGAAATCTGATGCCCTGTCTCCCGGCTGATGACGTGCAGCACCCGGTTCTTGATGTATTGTGTTGTCTTTCGTTTCATACAGTTGCTCCTTGCTTGCTGAGACATCATGGTGTCCTTTTTTGCGACGGGACGTATTGATTGGATGCTTTTCTTTCCGTCACCATCCGCCGATTCTCCGTGTGCTGTCGTTTGTCATCTGGCGGTTTAGGCTCACGCTGTCTCCGTCATATAGGCCGCGGGCAAAGGCCGTGNTGTTCTCCATGCCCCGTTTTGCCTTTTGCTCGACGAGTGCGACCTGCTTTTCTGTAAAAATCCGGATTTCCTGTTGTTTTGCTCTCAGTTTTTCCGGGTTGCGCCAGCTGCACTGCTGACCGAGTTCGTGCATCCTGTCATACAGCCGTCTTGCGATTCCTGCGCGGTAGGACTGCCGGTAGCGGTATTTTGCGTTCTTGCGGATATTCCGTGCGGCCATACGGTCGATGGTTTTCACAAGGTATTTGTACATCTCTGATGACATGAGGACATCCAGTTTCTCGCCGACAAAGACGATATTTCCGGCGGAATCGCTGTAATGATACGTCGCATACAGGTTTTCGACCGCGTTTGCGAGGATGAACCGCCACCTGACGAAACGCTTCGTTGATTTTATNTTCTCCCGCGTATATTCGGAGAAGGNTTCCGCGCCAAGGCTNTATTCTGCCATAAGTTCGTTTGCCTTTCGGAGCGCGGTCGCTGCCTCGTTCTCGTTCGGGGATTCTGACAGTGCCAGCAGTTTCCTCACCCGGCGCTTTATGAGTTCAAGGTCATTCATTGCANCNCTCCATGCCGANGTCGATGTCGAACCCGCCGTCAGTGCCGCNGTTCTCTTCCTGTGCCGTGTATNCTCCGGGCTTTTCGTCGAGCAGCTCCTGCTCCTGTTGCGTCAGCGTGAGGTATGCGACGGATTCGGGCGTGAGNCGNCCGTCCTGGAGGATTTCCGTGAGGACGGANCTGATATGCGCCTCTGCTCCCTGCTGACCGGCGAGGGCTTTCAGTATCCGGGCGGATGCGCACCGTGCGCCGAGGATAATGCCGTCGGTCTTTCCGAGGAGATAGGACTCGCGCCTCCCGCGCGTCACTGCGTCGGTCTCCCCGGCGGGATTCNTGTGCGGGCGTTCGATGCCGTCCGAGTGCGAGAAGTTCAGCGCGGCGGGGCTTCCGCTGCTGTCGGANAGNGCGTCCGGGATGTCGTCCNCGCAGGACTTCTCCGCGCGNCTCTTTCCGTCCCGCCTCTGCTTGTCGGANNTCTTTATTTNCCCGTAGATTTCTTCTGCGGTTGCCTCGCCGGAGGCTATCATCGCTTTTTGGCTGTCGCTCGCATGGCTGTCTATGAATTCCTGCNTTTTCAGGTCATTGTAGGTCGAGTTTACGGTCGCCTTGCCCGCCCCGATGTCGGCGAGCTGACTTTCCGTCGCGTTCTTCCCGACGAAGTTCGCCCGCTCGACTGTCTTTTCGGACACGCCGAGCATTTCCCCGACCGCCGCGTTCCTGTTGCCGCGNAGCGTTCGGATGTACTCGCTGCCCATAAGCTCCTCGATGTTGCGCAGCAGCTCCGCCCCGGACAGGTTTCGTCTGTCAACCTGGAGGTGGAGCGCGTAGCGGTGCGCCTCCTCGAACGACGCGAAGNGGTGCTCGAAGTACGGGACGGTGGGNAGNCCGGCGAGCCTCGCTGCNTTGAGCCGTGTGTAGCCGTCGATNAGGTAGAAGTGTTCCGTCCCGCCGTCGCTTGNGGTCCAGATGTGGACGGGCTGGCTTGCGTCGAATTTGTTCGCCCTCATGTCCTCGGCAATCCNGCTGAGGAGNTCCTCGTCGATTGTGTACAGTTCCCTGAANNTCTCATGCTCCTCGATTTTTTCTACGGGNATTATCTTTGAGAGCTTCAGCCCCTGGTTCTGCACGGGCAGGTCGCCCTTGCTCCCGTTGGTGATGATGCTCAGTGTCCTTGCCATGTCTCCTCCCCGTTCCCTCAGAAACGCTCTGCGAACTGTGACTCGTCATTGGCATCCTTGTCGGTCAGCATGTTGACGAGTCTGTTGATTTCGATCGCGAGCCGCCGCGCCAAGACGGCCGACTTTGCATGGGTGCTGATTTTTCTGTCGAGCTGCGTGTAGTCGCTCGCCGCGTTCGTCCGCGGGATGCGGACGTCCAGGATGTTGCTGAAATTCTGCTCGAAGTACCTCGCGAACTGTGTCTGCGGCGCGTTGTCGAAGCTGGCGAATTTCTGCTGCCAGTCGGAGTAGAGGAGATACCACTTCTCTGCCTGACCGGGGCAGTCGTCATAGAGCTGCTTCTCAAGGAATTTCGCCGTCGTGAAGTCGAACGACGAGAACTTCAGGGGAGTGATTATCATGTCCGCCGCGAGGAGCGCGTTTATGACGAGGTTGTCGTATGTCGGCGCGGTGTCGATGACGATGTAGTCGTACCGCCCCTCCGCGCCTCGGAGCGTCTTTTGGAGCTCGTTGTATCCGATGCCGCGCAGCTTGAAGATGTTCAGGTGGCTCGGTATGATGTCTATGTTCTCGATCCTTGAGCGGACGGCGTATTTCTCCGTGCCGTTGTGGGAGAGTGCCTCGAACACGTTCTTTGTCTCGATCAGGTCCGCGATGCCCTCAATCCCCTGTGTGAGGAACATCGTGCCCGAGTTGTTCGTGTCGAGGTCGAAGAAGAGGACCCTGAAGCCTCTCGCCGCAAGGTTCGCCGCCGTAAGGATTGCGTCCGTCGTCTTTCCGACCCCGCCCTTCATTGATGAGTACGTGATGACCATAAAGCACCTCAGTTTGTGAAACTTTGGAAAAGCCGCGTCTGCCCGCCCGGGTTTTGGGCGGCTTTTCCAAAGCAAAATAAAAAAGACCGGCTGCTAACGGGTAGTTTGCAGTCGGTCTTTCACACAGCCGCACAGAACGGCCGTGAGAAAACACCCGTCAATTTTTCTCATGGTCGTTCTGGACTGGCAGCAACTGAAAAAATAACGAGTTGCTACACTACTGAGATTATTACGAATTGATGATAGCGGGGGCGGTGACATATTCCCAAAGGCGCGGAAATGCGCTAAAATAATCGCTACTACAGAAAGGGGAACGACAATGAAAGAGATTTCTTCACTGCTTGGCTACCGCGATTCGATTCGGGTAGTGGACGCGACGCTGCGTGACGGCGGTCTGTGCAACGACTTCTATTTTACGGACGAATTCGTCCGNGATTTGTACCGGGCGAACATCGCCGCGGGCGTGGACTACATGGAAGTGGGCTACAAGGCCTCCAAAAAGATGTTCGACACGGACAAGTTCGGCNCGTGGAAATTCTGCGACGACGACGCGATCGTCAAGGTCATCGGCGACAANGNCGANNANAANATCAAGCTGGCGGCAATGGCGGACGTGGGGCGGTGCGACTATAAGGAAGATATCCGCAACCGCGCGGATTCCCCGCTCGACNTGATCCGCGTGGCGTGCTACGTGCACCAGATTGCGGGCGCGCTNGAGATGATTGAGGACGCCAAGAAAAAGGGCTACGAGGTGAGCTGCAATATCATGGCGATTTCCACGGCGCAGGAGGGCGACATCCGCGTGGCGTTGGACATGCTCGGAAANTCTCCCGTGGACGCAATCTATATCGTGGACAGCTTCGGCTCGATTTACCCGGAGCAGATGCAGCGCATCGCGTTGCTGTACCGCGAGTATGCCGAAAANTACGGCAAGNCNCTCGGCATNCACGCGCACAACAACCAGCAGCTTGCCTTTGCGAACACGATTGAGGCNGTGGGCGACGGCGTGGACTGGCTCGACGCGACGTACAACGGCATGGGACGCGGCGCGGGNAACTGCGCCATGGAGAACCTGCTCGGCTTTTTGCACAATCCCAANTACAGCGTGTATCCCGTGCTCAAATTTATCGAGGATTATATGCTCAAGCTGAAGAAAGACGGNGTGCAGTGGGGCTACGACTTGCAGTATCTGGNGACGGGGCTGCTCAACCAGCACCCGCGCACGGCNATCGCCTTTACGGGGGCNAAGCGCACCGACTATGCCGAATTCTACCGGGAAANACAGGAACTCTAGATGAGNCGGCTGCTTTCGCGNNCGCTCTGCGCCGCGTTCGTGCTGCTCGCNGCCGGCTGCAAGAAAGCCGGGGANCTGCCGCACGTGCCGAGCATTCCGTCCGTCGTGCTTGCGGGGGATTTCTTCGCGCAGGACGAGGCGGGCGGTCTGTTCGCGTCCGGCNTTGCGGCGCGGGGNACGGGCGTGCTTGCCTACCTGAACGCCGACCGTNCCGCGCCGTATTCCGTGGCGGAAGTCTGCCGCACNNNGCCGNCNGACGGCGGCGAAGCGGTCGCCNTGGTGCACGTGTTTTCGTCCGACGACGGCNNGGATTACTGGGCGCGCGAGGAAATGGTCGTGCTCAACGCGTCTCCCGTCGTGCTGCTGGAGGCAAAGNCCGCCTGCTTCGCNCTCACGGACGANCNGGANCAGTTNGCGCNGGCGGACGCGCTCATTCCCGCGCAGACNATCNTNGCCGTGCANCATAACGGCATGATGCTCGACTACCTGCAAGTCTCCTGGCTNGACGGCGGCGCGGTGCGGACGGGATTCATCGAGAACCCGCACCCNTTTTTCAGCACGAACGGGAACGACGCGCAGGCAGTCCGCCTGTACCAGGATGCCGCCGCGCTCGGCGACGACGAAAANGAAGCGAAAAANTCGCTGCTTGACCGCGCGCTCGCATTGGACGGGCTTTCGCCCCAGGTGCGCGGCATGATACAGGACGCGCGGACGGCACTCAATCCGCCGCCCGCNCCNAAACCNGCGGGCGCATACGTGCGCCTGCGCGCGCCCGACCTGCGCGGCGTTCGTTCCGGCTCGCGCTACGGCGTGAACATGGGCGAGCTGCTGAAAGGCGGCACGGAAGATCCCTGGGCAAAAGGANACTAACATGAATATGGAAGCGTTCGTCTTGGGCTGCGGGGGCATGATGCCGCTGCCGTACCGCCACCTTACGTCGGTGCTGCTGCGGCGCGAGGGCGACCTGTTCCTGTTTGACGGCGGGGAGGGNACGCAGGTCAGCCTGCGGCGGCTCAACCTCAAATGGAAAAAAATCGACGCGATTTTNGTGTCGCACACGCATGCCGACCACGTGACGGGNCTGCCCGGCATTATGATGCTGTCCGCGCAGGTTGACCGCACCGAGCCGCTGTACATCTACGGCCCGCCCAAAATCGCCGAGTACATCGANACGAGCCGCAAGGTGCTCGATATGTACATCAATTATCCCGTGGTCGTCAANGAAATCACCGCGCCGTGCGTCGTGCATGAGGGCGACGGGTTCTATATCCGCGCGTTCCCGCTGTCGCANACCAAGACGTGCGTCGGCTACACGCTTGAGGAGCTTGACCGCCCCGGCGAATTCAGCCCGGAACGGGCAGCCGCGCTCGGCGTTCCGCGCGGGCCTTTGTGGGGGAAATTGCAGCACGGCGANTGCGTGACCGCGCCGGACGGCTCGACCGTCACCCCGGAGCAGGTGCTCGGCGCAAAGCGGAGCGGGCGCAAGTTCAGNTTNGTGACGGACACGCAGTACCTGCCGTCAATCGCAAAGGAAGTGCGCGGGTCAGACCTGCTGATCTGCGAGGGAATGTTCGCGGACGACCTTGCCGACCAGGCGAANGANAAGAAGCACATGACCGCGCGGCAGGCGGCGACCGTCGCGCGCGACGCGGGNGTGCGGCGCATGGCGATGATCCANTACAGCCCGCGCTACACCGACCGCGAGCTNGACGGCATATTGCAGCAGGCGCGCGCCGTGTTCCCCGCCGCCGAGCTGACGCACGACCGCATGNNNTTTGACATTCCGTATGTGGACTGAAACGGAGGANNGTATGCCCGGAACAACGGACNNCCTGANATTCTCACGGGAGCGGAGCGTCTCTTCGGCGTTCATCGACAGCTCCACAAAGCTCGGCATCGCGCAGACGGTGCTGATGGTGCAGGACAACCTCACCGAATGCTTTGCCGCGCTCGGCTGCGACGGCATCACCTGGCGCGAGCGGTTNGGCGTGTTCTGGGTGTTCACGAAGACGCGGGTCGATTTCTTCCGCCGCCCGTGCTGGCGCGACCGGATTTTGGTGCGGACGTTCCCGGTCGCCAATGCCGGNTTCCGCGCNGAGGTGAACACGGTGCTTTCGGATNTGGACGGNACTNTCCTTGCCGCGGCGAATCAGGAGGCGTGCGTGCTCGACCTTNANAAGCNCCGNCCCGTCAAGCTNGCCGCGCTCCCGTTCCCGGCAGGTCCGTTCCCCGCGCGCGCCTGCGAAAGCCCGTTCAGCAAATTCCCGCAGGACTTTTCCGAGGACGANTTCGCNTTCGAGCAGGNCGTCCGCTCGCAGCACATCGACATGTCGCGCCACATGAACAACATCGAGTATATCCGCCTCGCGCTCAGCGTCCTCTCCGACGACTTCCTCCAGNCGCACGANCCGAAATCGCTTGAGGTCCACTACACGGGCGANAGCCGCGAGGGGCAGGTCCTGCGCGTGTTCAGCCGCACGGACGGCNCGACGACGCTCGCGGGCATTTATGAAAGCGNCCGCCNNGTCTTTGCCATGCAGGCANCATTCTGACGCAACCCGTCCGCTGCGGTCGGAACATTCATCGGCAACTCGTAAGTTTTTCGGTTTGACACNCCTCCGANTTTTCCGCTAGAATACGGCAAGGAGGAAACAGCCATGTCTGACGNAGCATTCGCCGATTTCACCGAGCAGGTNCTTTCCCTTTCGTATGACCAGACGCTTGTCCTCATGGCAAAGCTGGTGGAATCGNTGAAAACAAAACGGGCNGAGNGCGGACNTGACGACATGGAACGCNACGTTGCCCAAGCCCACATGAGCGCGATGTGGGAGGAGCTGAAAGATGACNCATGGTGAGATTCTGCTCGTGGACTTCGGGATGCCCGTCGGAAGTCTCCCCGCAAAGGTGCGCCCGGCAGTCGTCATGCAGAATGANCTGCTCGGCGCGAAAGACCTGAACACCGTCGTGATGATTCCGTTCACNTCGAANCTTCTTGCCGCCGACCACGAGCCGAACGTCCTTTTTTCAAAAGATGAGACGGGNCTTTCAAAAGATTCCGTCGCCGTCATACATCTTATCGGCGCGGTGAACAAGTTCTGNCTCGGTCGGAAAATCTCGCGCCTGTCGGAAGAGAACTACAAAAAACTCGTCGCNGNNGTCGGAACATTCATCAGCAATTCGTAANGNTTTCNGTTTGACACGCCTCCGATTTTTCCGCTAGAATACGGCAAGGAGGAAACAGCCATGTCTGACGCAGCATTCGCCGATTTCACACGCAATCCCGTCGCATTGTCAAAAGTGCAAAAGCCGTCCACACGCGATTTCGGGTCGTTGTCAGACTGCAAAAGGCTTCCTACACGCAGTTTTGGCACATTGTCAGACTGCAAAATGCTTTCACACGGAATTTTACTGCATTGTCAGCGTACAAAATGGTTTCTACATGCAATTCCAGCGCGTTGTCGGATTGCAAAATCCGTCCACACGCGATTTCAGCGCGTTGTCGGATTGCAAAAGCCGTCCATATGCGATTTCAGCGCATTGTCGGATTGCAAAAGGCTTTCAAACGCAGTTTCGGCAAATTGTCGGAGTGCAAAAGCCGTCCACACGCGATTTCAGTGCATTGTCGGATTGCAAAAGGGCTTCCACACGGAATTTCGGCGCGTTGTCGGATTGCAAAAAGGCTTCCACGCGCGATTTCGGCGCGTTGTCGAACGGCAAACGTCGGTCTCCATGCAAAAGATGGCTTGCGTTTGGTTTCCGTGGAACAATAACGCGCGGTTTTATACGAACAAAACACGGAGGTGTGTATGACAAAACTTTCTTCCCGGCTCCGCATCACGGAGGCGGATGCGGCGAGCGACGCGCTCGTGCGGCTTTTCAAGGCGGCGGGGCTGAAGGACGAGTTCCTGTGCGGCGCGTTTGCCGAGCTTGAGGATTTGAGCGCGCGGCTGACGACCGCGATTCGGCAGGACACGGTCAGCTCTCGGCTTGACGAAAAGGATGCCGCGCGGGATTCCGCCGTGCGTGACCTGGGCACGCTGATTCAGGGCTACACGGCGATTCCGGTGGCGGAAAAGAAGGCGGCGGCGCGGCGGCTGGACGCGGTGTTCTCCAAGTACGGAAAGAAAATCGTGAACGAAACCTACGCTGCGGAATCTTCGCTCATCGAAAGCCTGCTGGAGGACTTGGGCGCGCTGGAGGCGGAGACGACGCTGCTTGAGGGCGTGGCGGCACTGGTGGCGGGTCTGCGCACGGCGCAGGACGAATTCAATGCGGCGAACGACGACTTTACGGCGGCAAAGGCGGCCCGGAGCGAGAGCGCGACGCAGGTGAAAAAGGAGCTGACTGCTTTGGTGAACCTGAAGATCGTGCCGTACCTGGGCGCGGTGGGCGGCGCGGCGGCGTACAAGGAGTTTGCGGCACAGGCGGAGGCGGAAATCGCCCATGCGAACGCCGCTTCGGAACGCCGCACGAAAAAGGAGGGGAAGAAGGAGTGACGATTCGGGGCGGTCGCCTGCGCGGCTGCCCCGGTGTCCGTGTGACGGCGCGCGGCGATGCTTCTCTGCGGCGCGGCAGGGTGTTTTTCCCAAAAAAAAATAAATTTTTTCATAAAAATCCTCAAAAAAAGTGCGAAACTTCTTGACAAGATGACGGGGGGGGGTAATATATGGCACTGTTTTTTTTTCAGGAGGATTGGTATGAAAAAAAGCATTCGGATTGCCGCGGCACTGTGCGCGGCGGTGTTCTTGGCAGGTGCGTTCGCGGGGTGTACCTTTGGCGGCGACAAGGAAAAGGACGGCGACGGGGAAACCGGCGGCGGCAGTGGCGGTGGCGGTAGCAAGGTGGAAAATCGTTTTGCGGGCAAGACGATTGAGTATGAAGATACTGACCGTGAGGAGTATGAAGATGGTCGTTGGTATGAGGACTATGACTACACCAAGATAACGTTCACCAAAAATACGGCAACAGTTTACTCAAAATGGTATTCTACCTCTTATTATCAAGAGAATGTCGTAGTACATACGAATGAATATGAATACACGTATGTGCTAGAATCCGTGAACGGCAAGAATGTCTTGCACTTGACTATGAAAAACCCGAAATATTACCTTTATGACGGCGAAAAGGAAGAGAAAGAGTATTCTTTTGACGAATATGTCAGCGTAGAGTATAATGGCATTTCTTCGGATACAAAAGAATTGTTGCGTAAAACGGAAAGCACTCGGTACATTTACTATGAGTTTACGGACAATAACACGGTAAAACTGTACGATGATTATTATGCCGGCGACATGACAAAAAGCAGCGATCGTTTCCGTTATGATGGCTATAACAGCGCATCATCGGATGTATATGACTACGTTTCTTTTGGACAAGACAGATTACGCCTTCAACATTACGGTCGTAATGATTGGGTGGAGTATTGGGGCATTCCGCAATTCAACGGCAAGACTTTCACCGCAGAAATGTATCGCGTGGACGAAATCAGAGACGAACAAGGCTCCAGTCGCAATCGGTATACCACTGTCGGCAAAATCACTGGAAGTTATGACATCAACGACACGGGGAACAAATGCACCGGCACGGTTTCCTTTACGAAATTCCCCAACGACGAGATGAAAAATCTGTTTGCCACCTCATATCAGGTACAGAATTACGATTCTGATGGTGATGGCAAAGACGAAGAGCCTGATTACACTGAATATACCATAAAATAACCGTCTGTCATTCCACCCCCGGCGTACCCGCGCCGGGGTTTTTTCTGCCCGCGCAAAACCGTCGCTCTTGTAGCGGCAGGGCAAATCTGCTATATTCTTCCTAATACATAATCCGCAAGGACACGCGATGATAGAACTGACTGCCTTTACCAAAACGTATGCCGCCGCGCCCGCCGTGCAGGATGTTTCGCTCGTCTGCCGCGAAGGCACGGTGACGGGGCTGATCGGGGAGAACGGCGCGGGAAAGACGACGATCCTCAGGGCGGTCTGCGCGCAGCATTTCGCCACGGCAGGCACGGTGCGCGTGCAGGGCATTGATGCGGCGGAGCATCCCGCCGCCGTCCGTGCGCTGACGGGGCTTGCGGGCGAGCAGGCGCGGCTTCCNGCCGAATACACCGTGCGCGANTNCCTGTCGCAGACGGCGNNTGTCCACGGCGTGNCCGACTGCGCNCNTGCCGTCGNCACGGTGGCGGAGCAGTGCGGNNTNNGCGACGTGCTCGCGCAGAAAATCGGCACGCTTTCCAAGGGCTACCGGGAGCGCGTCTCGTTCGCCAACGCGCTCGTNCATAATCCGCCCGTGCTCGTGCTGGACGAACCGGCGAGCGGGCTTGACCCNGCGCAGATTGTCCGTATGCGCGCGCTNATCGCGTCGCTNGCAAAAGGGCGGACNATTCTGCTTTCGACGCACCTCATGCAGGANGTGGACGCGCTGTGCGACGCGGTGCTGCTGATTCANAAGGGNCGCGCGGTCGCNTANGGCACGCCCGATGAGATTGCCCGCGCGCAGCACGTNGCCACGCTTGANGCGGCGTTCTTCAAGCTGACGCANGACGGGGCGCACGGAGGCCGCGCATGAGACGATGGATTGCGCTCTACCGCGCCGCGCTGTTCGCNTATCTGATTGACCCGCTGTTTTATCTTGCGTCGTTGGTGACGGTGCTGTTCNGTGCGGTGCGCTTTTTCTTTGTGGGGCNTTTTTTCCTNATGGGAACGGGCACGACCGACCTGCGGGCGTTCTTTACGGGTGTGCCGTATGTTTCNGCCGTCATCGTGCCGCTGCTCGTCCTGCGCCTGCGCGNCCTGCTCGGCGACGACAGCCTGCCCGTNTCGCCGACGGCGCGTTGCTCCGCGCTGACGGCGGCGGCGTTCTCCGCCTTTGCCGTGCCGCTCGTTTTGCTGGCGGCAATNCCGNTNTGTGTCAGCCAGTTCGGCTCGGTTGATGCNGGGCAGGTGGCGGCGGGNTTNNTNGGTATTCTGTTGTACGCGCTNGCNGCCTGNGCGCTNGCCGTGCTGTGCTTCGCGCGGTTTTTCCCGTCTGCCGCCGTNTCCGTTGCCACGNGCGCGCTCGCGTTGGCGGCGGTGAGNGNGTTGCATTTCGTGCCGCTGTATTTCCCGGTGGGAAACGCCGTCGCNTCGTTCTGNCGNGCNGNCGGNTTTGCCTGGCATNTGGACGCGGCGGGCAAGGGCATGGTNGANAGCCGCGACGTGGCGTTTTTNCTGCTCGTGTCGTTNNCNGCNGTCATGCTTGCCGCCCGNGCCGAATTCCGGCGCACGGGAAGAACGGGNAGCGCGCTCACGTCGTTCCTGCTCGTGCTGACCGTCGGCTTTTCTGCCGTGGCGTTCAGCCGGCTTTCCGTCCGTGCCGACCTGACTGCCGCGCGGCGGTTCAGCCTTTCTGCGGCGACGCGGACGCTCGTGCGGGAGCTGGAATCNCCCCTGCGCATTACGTATTACCGNTCGCCGGAGCTGAAGCGGCTNTATCCGCAGTCCGCCGANGTGGCGGAATACCTGACCACGTACTGCGCCCAAAGCCCGCTGCTGNCGCTCCGGTTTGAGAAGCCCGACGGNGACCGGCTCAACGCGCTGGGCATTCAGGGGCAGCAGATNCGCACCGACACGGGCACGAAGACCGAATTCGTCACGGTGTATTCGGCGGTGCTGCTCCAGTACCGCGACCAGCAGACGCTCATTCCGTTCGTGCTGACNGCCGACACGCTCGAATACGACCTGACCCGCCGNGTGCAGGATCTGGTCACGCGGCGGCAGAAAAAAGTCCTGCTTGCCGCNGGNAACGGGCGCAGCATTNCGGCCGACTATGGGTATGTCGAGCCNTGGCTCAACGCNNTNGGCTTTATGACCGAAGTNATTGAGCCGGGGCAGATTGCCGAAAAGACGCAGNCNGCNGANNCGGGGACGGCGTTGGTCGTGTTCGGGTCGTCGGNGCTGACGCGGGAAGAAAGCGCGGCGATTGAGCGCGCCGTGTTCNGCGGNATGCCTNCGNTTATCGCCACGTCGCCGTATTCGGTCGCGCTGGAGGACGACTGGACCGTGACCAANAACCGCGCCGACACGCTCGTTCCCGCGCTGAACAGCTGGGGCTTTGCCTTTGCGCCCGCGCTCGNCAACGACATCGCCAACGTGCCGCTCATGCTTCAGAGTGCCGACGCGGATGCCCTGCAATACACGATCAATTATCCGCTGTGGNTGTCNCTGTTGCCGCAGGAAAGCACCCGGCGCGGGCTGACGCTTTTNTGGGCAAGCCCGCTCGTGCTGTACGAGNACGCGCNGCCGCTGTTGGTCACCACGCCGTATGCATGGCCGCAGGCGGAAAGCACGGACCCGNCGNATGCNTTCCTGACGAACGCGTTCACCGTGCCAAAGTCCGCCCGNGAAGCCGGGGTCGAAAGCGCGCGGCTGACCNTGGGCGCGTACTGCGACGGCGAGATTGCGGGGTATTATGANACNGGCAGTGCCCNTGCNCGGGTCGCCGTCATTGCCGACCANTANTGCGNCCATACCGGCATGACGGCGTTCACCGCAAGCGAGCAGGGGGCNGACTTCCGCAATTACGANTTCCTCGCGCTCACCTTGCTCCGNCTGCGCGGNGATGACGAACTTGCCGCCTTGCTNGACAAAGCCGGGGCGAACACGACGCTGTGGAANACCGCCGACCCGGNAACGTTCGCCGCCGCGCGGAACCGGACGCTGTTCGTGCTGTTCGTGCTGNTGCCCCTGCTGATCGGGGCAATCGCGCTCGCGACGAAAACNNTGCGCGCGCGGTACAACCGGGGCGAGGTGGGAGCATGACTATNGTACAGAAACGGCTTGCCGTNGCCGCGCTGGTTNCGTTCGNGNTGTGCGCCGTGTCGTTCTTGCCGTCCGTGCGGAATCCGTCCGCGCCCAAGGCGTTCCAGTCGGCGCTGCTCAATCCNGCATATATGCCCGACGTTGACCGTATCGACATTTGGCAGGGCGCGGCCGCCGTGNCGCTNGAAAAAACGGACGGGCAATGGACGGTGACCGGGGAGCAGATGANGTTCCGNGCGGACGAAAAACTGGTGCAGAACCTCCTCGCCGCCGCAAGCAGCGTCCGCAAAATGTACAGAATTTCAGACAATGATGGGCGGTCATCGTCTGCTTCCGTGGGGATTTCTTTTTCACATGATGGCATCGTGTATACGAAAGCGTACTTTTTTGGCGAGAACGCGCTGACGGGTCGTGTCATGCTTGCGGTTTCGTCGCAGGACGCGCTGTATGAGACGGAGGACGATTTGTCGCCGTTTTTGCATCCGACCGTTCGGCATTGGGCAAAGCCGGAGTTGGTGCAGTCGGTTGNCGNGCCGCAGTCGTTTGTCTGGCAGGANNCGGGAAAACCGCCCGTCGTNATCGGCGGCNCGTCGCCCGNTTTTTCGCGCTNGGCGCACGACATCATGGTGCTGCGNCACGGCGCGGTCGTTCCGGCAGAACGCGGGCATTCCGTTGCCGCGGCGGAACTGACGGTCATCGGCGACGGANCGCNCGAGCNGATTCNGTTCGTNCCGCANNNTGACGGCTCGTTCCGCTGTGACTATGCGNCGACCGGCGACCCGCTGTCAGAACGNCTNTCCGCCGCCGTCGAAATCAGCGGGTGGACGTATGAGCGGNTGCAAGGGATTTTTTCAAATTCGGACGCGGCTATGACAGNGCAAAGGTGAGCGCGGTCATNACGGCATTGTATGCCGTATGCGCGGCGACGNNCGTCCACAGGNGGCCGCTTTGGCACANGCANCGCCGCAGGGCAATGCCCGCCACNGCCGCATGGATGACGGAAAGCCAGCCCANATACCGGTGCGCGAGCGCGAANGCGAGGACGGCGGCGGCTTCGCGGANGGGCGGCGGCACNGCGGNAACACAGCGGCGGANCGCGGCGGGGAGATACGCGCGGTACAGGACTTCCTCGTAAAACGCCGCGCACGGTATGCCGACGGCAATATTTGCCCANCCNAAAATCGTCTGCGGCGGCAGGAAGCGNGCNGCGGTTTCTCGGTGCGCAANGAAATGCCCNGCCGCCTCAAGCAGACCNGCGCTCGCCATGAGTATGCCGAACGTCACCAGGCACTGTCCCTGGCGCGGCAGAAAGCCCTGNGCCGGGNCGTGCTGATTTTCGCATNCNTCCTGCCCGCGTATCTGAAGCCACAAGGCGAGCGCGAGCAGGGCAAGCACGAACNTCGTCCAGGGGAAATGCATGACCGTGACCTGCGGNGGANGCGGCGCGAACAGCGGCGGCAGCACAAAAAAGAGCANGACGGCGGNGAATTCAGNGGNAAAAAATCCTTTTTTCATATACACTATAATAGCAGATTTCTTGCTGAGGTGCAAAGATTGGTAGCAGTCATCGTCATTACTATAATAATCATTCTCGNCNTGGCCGGGGTGCGGTACGCGCTTTCGGACATCTTGCAGTTCTATTCGACGGGCATGGACGCGGGGTTTACGGTTTCGGAAATCCGCGCGTTCTGGCAGCTCGCNAAGCAGACGAACCTTGCCGAGCCGACGGCGCTGTTCGTCTCTCCCCAGACGCTGAACAAGGCGATCACGGCGTTCATCACGGAAAGCCGGGCGAACCACACGGATATGTCGGCGCACTACCAGCATCTGCTGGGGAAACTGTACAAGTACCGCACCAAAATCGACATTGCGCATGAGAACAAGCGCACGATGGATTCCACGCTCTACCTTGACAAGGGGCAGCGGCTGCGGGTNATCCTGCCGGGGCANGGGGTGTTCCAGTCGGAGATNCTCAAGAANGACGTGAATATCGTCATCAAGCTGCCGACGCAGAAAAACNTCGCNAAAGTCGCCGCCGAAAAATGGCTCAAAAANGACGTGAGCGTGTATTTGTGGCGCAAGGGNGANGCGGGGTACGTGTTCGACTCGACGGTGCTTGCCGCNGACCTGCACAACGGCTATCCCGCGCTCCANCTCCAGCAGACGAACAAGCTGCTGCGCACGCAGAAACGCCGNTCCGTCCGCGCGGCGTGCAATATCATGGCGCAGCTGTATGTTCTCAGNGGNGAGCAGCAGGTTGACTACAACACGGTNGAAATGGAGCCGGGTTGCAAGTGNCTGCTGGANGACATCTCCGANGACGGCGCGCTGATCCGCGTGGGCGGCAAGGGNCGCAGCAACGTGCCGATAAAGATTCAGTTCGAGCTGGACGGCAAGCTGATCGTGATGTTCGGGCTGGTGCGCGCGGTGGAATACAACAAGGCNCACAACCAGTCGCGCCTGCATTTTGAGTGCGTGCATATTTCGGACGACCGGCGGAACGCCGTGCTGAGCTTCGTGTACAACACGCTCCCGGCGAGCGCAAAGGAAGTGCTTGAGGCACTGCGCGAGACGGAGGCGGACGGGGCTCAAGACGCGCCCGCGCAAANAACGGAACGTTCCGGCTCCATGATGGCGGAGCGTTCTATGACGACGGAACGACCGATGACGGCGGCAATCAGGTCGTCGGTTCCGCTGGCAGAAAAAAAATCGGGGGAATTGGACAGCCTTGCGGCAATGAGCGTGGAGGAAGAGGCATGAGAAAAAGCGTTTGCATCGCCGCCGGTATGGTCATTGCGGCGCACGTGTCCGCGCAGCTGGCGACGGACGCGCAGANACAGTTCATCAAGGGAAATCTTTCCGAAAAGACGGCGGCAATCCGCGAGGCGACCGGCAGCGANATANCNCTGCTTTCGCAGGCGGGGCTTGATTTTGTCATCCTCAACAAGCCGCTCCTCGGCAANGACCGGGANCTTTCGGCACTGGCNGCGGCTTCGGTGCTCGTGTCGCCGGTGNCGGCGATTACCCAGCGGCAGGCGGATTCGCTTTCCGACAAGCTGACGCATATCTTTTCGCTCTATGACGACGAGACGGTCAGGATCGTCGTGCTCGAAAAACTCGTGCCGCTTTCCGTNCAGTACCGCTCCGAAAAGGCNGTCGCGCTTNTCAACGGNTATNTGCGGGCGGCGGCGGAAAACGAGACGACCAAGGCGGCNNTTGCCGCGGCGGGNGCGATCGGCGACAGCGCGACGTTCGGGATNATNTATGATGCATGGAAGACGGGGCGGTGGCCGTCGCTTGCGGCAGAGACNGATGCCGCGCTCNTCGGGNTTTCNGAGCGTTCGATTGCGGACGCGGTGCAGGCGATTTCCGTGGCAGACGTGCGCGAGACTTACGCNTTCTTTACGCTCCTGACGGGCGACNAAAAAAAATCGCCGAATTTTAGGGCAGAAATCGCCGAAAACGCCTTGTCGAAGGCAATATATACGACGGAGGATCTTTCAGGCAGTATGGAGGATACCATCAGCTTACAGACGGCTGCCGTCAAGGTGATTGCCGAAAGCCACTGGGTACGCGCGTCGCAGCTGGTCATCCGTTATTTTTCCCTCGCGCGGGAAGAATACGAAGCGAACGTGTTGGGGGAATCGATGTTTACCGATGTCATCGTCTGCATGTCGCAGCTCGCCTCTCCCGANACNGCGCAGGCTCTTTCAGCCTACCTGGCAGATCTTAACAGGCATGCCGAATCGAACGATATGCCTGCCAAGCCCGTCGTGCTTGCCGTAATCTCTGCCTTGGGAGCATTGGGGGACAAGNCNGCCTTTGACAACCTGCTGTACGTCACCTATCTGCCGTACCCGCCGGATGTCATTGCCGCCGCGCGGAGTGCCCTCGCAAAACTGAAATGGTAAAAAAACTCACTCATCCGATCGTCATTGCCGCGCTGGTCTGTGCGGTCATCGTTTATTCGGGACTGGTGCGTGTGCGGCCGCGCGCGCCGTTCGTGTCGCTGTTCGCGCACAAAAACATCGTCCGCTTGGACGGCATGGTTGCGTCGAATCCCGTTAAGGCGGCGGACGGCACGTACCGTGCGGATTTTGCCGTGCGCAGGGCATACGAAAAAAGCGGCGCGTCCGCTACCGCCCGCGGCACGGTGTCCGTGCGGCTTCCTGCCGAAATCGTCGAGGCGTTGTATCCCGGAAAAATCTATACGGCGGCTTCTTCCGCCGTGCTCTGCGAAACGGGCGCGTGCCTNTCGCTGTTTGTCGTGCCGCGTTTCCGTGCGGGANACTTTTCGGTGACTCATGCCANGGCNGACGGNTGGGGGAGCGGGCTGGCGGGAAAAATCCGGCATTTCCGNGCGCGNTGCCGCCTGNACTGCCGGAGACTGCTGTACGCATGGGGAGACGCNGGCGGGCTGCTGCTCGCGCTGCTGAGCGGCTCGCGCGAGTANACGGACAGCGCGGTGGCGGANGCGTTNAGNTATGCCGGNCTGTCGCATATCCTCGCGCTTTCGGGCATGCACCTGTCGCTCGTGGGCGGCCTTGCGTTCGCCGTCGGCNGGCGCATGGCGGGCAGGCGTGTTGCCGAAGCGTTGCAGCTGGCGGCGATTGTGCTTTTCGTGTGGTTTGCCGGGCTGTCGCCNTCGCTGTTCCGTGCGCTCGTNTGNGCGNTGATTCCGTTTGTCTGCGCNAAACTCAGCCTGCGCCGCCCCGACGCGGTNGTCGTNCTCTGCGCAAGTTTTTTGCTGCACCTCATGGTGTTTCCCGGTCACCTGCAATCGGCGGCGTTCATGCTGTCCTACGGCGCGCTTGCGGGCATACTGCTTTTTGGCGAGCCGCTCCGCCGCCTGCTCTGCGCCCGTATCGTTCCTGCCATATCTGACGCACTGAGCGCGTCAGCCGCCGCGCAGGTTTTTACCGCGCCCATCACGCTCCGCCTGTTCGGCTGCCTGATGCCGGTGGGAATTGTCGCCTCGGTCGCCGTCGCGCCGCTCGTCACGTGTTTTTTGTATGCGGGGCTGTGCGGCATGGTCGTCTGCCTTGCGTTCCCGTGNCTCGCGCCCGCCNTCGGCTTTCTGCTGGATTTATTATACGGAGCGGTACGCGGNCTGGCNGGCTTTTTNGCCCNCTTTCCCGTGCTGNCNNTTATTTGCAAGGAACGACTATGACGCATCCTGATTACAATTCGCCCACGGAACTCAAACAATGCCTTGAGCAGAACGGGCTTGCCATGCAGAAAAAATTCGGGCAGAATTTTNTGATAAACGGNCAGGCNCGGAAAACGATTGCGGACGCGCTTGCNGTTGCGGANGGTATGCGCGTGTGGGAAGTCGGACCGGGGCTNGGCGCGATGACNGACGAACTGCTGCGNCGGGGCGCGNACGTGACGGCGTTTGAGATTGATTACGGTTTNGCGCGNCTGCTGAACGATTTTTTTGCNGATTATGCGGCGCNCNCGCAGTTTTCGNTCGTNGAAGGCGACGTGCTNAAGACNTGGAAACCGTNTGCCGNCGCGCAGGGACTTNCCGACCGTTTTTTCGGCAACCTGCCGTACAACATTGCCGCNGCAATCATCGGCGACACNATTACGGCGNGTGTCCGNTTTGAGCGGTGNGTCGTGACGGTGCAAAAAGAAGTGGGGCAGCGCATGGTCGCCAAGCCCGGCACGGAAGACTACAGCTCGTTCAGCGTCCTCTGCCAGTGGGCGTACGATGTCAGAACCGTGTGCGACCTTGCGGGCGGGAACTTTTGGCCCAAGCCGAACGTGGTGAGCCGCGCCGTCCTCTTGANAAAAAAAGCCGACTTTCCGCGCTGCAAAAATCCGCAGGGCTTTATGCGGCTGATCCGCACGCTGTTCGCGGCGAGGCGGAAGACCGTGCGCAACAATCTGCTGCCGTTCGTGAGCGGCGGNGATCGCGTGGACGAGGCGTTGCGGCAGGCGGACATCGTGCCCACCGCGCGCGCGGAAAGCCTGACTATCGAACAAATGCTCGCGTTGAGCGATGCTGTCGAACAGCTCGCCCGGTAAGGGCGGACGGNGGGNTATTCCCCAACAGGCGAAAAATCGGTATACTATGNNNATGTCAATCGCACAGAATCTTGCCGCCATACACGANGCAATCCGCGCCGCCGAATCCGATGCCGCACGGGTGGCGCACAGCGTGCGCCTTGTCGCCGTGAGCAAATTTCATACGGCGGANNCGGTGGCAGAAGCGATTGCGGCGGGGCAGACGCTGTTCGGNGAGAACCGCGTACAGGAAGCGGCGGCGAAATTCGCCGAGCTTGCCGCGCGGTCGCTTCCGTTTGAGCTGCATATCATCGGTACGCTCCAGCGCAACAAAGTGCGCGACGCGGTAAAAATCGCCTCGTGCATTCAAAGCGTGGACAGGATCGAGGTGCTCCAAGAAATTGAGAAACAGTGCGCAAAAATCGGAAAGACGATTGCCGTGCTGTTCGAGTTGCGCACCGGCGAGACGACCAAGGCGGGATTTTCTGACTATGCCGCGCTTGAAAAAGCCGTCGCCTTGTGCGTACAGGGGCATTTTCCGCACGTCACGCCCCGGGGGCTGATGACGATGGCACCGAACACGGACGACCAGGAAAAAATCCGCGCGGCATTTAGGACGGTGCGTGAGACACGCGACAAGCTTGCCGGGGCATATCCGACGCTGCCGCTTGCCGAACTTTCCATGGGCATGAGTGGCGACTACCGCATTGCCATCAGTGAGGGCGCGACCATGGTCAGGATTGGCACGGCGATTTTTGGGGCGCGGGACGCATGAAAAAAATCGTTTCGGCATTCTTGATGCTTGCGCTGCTTGCCGTTCCTGTCTGCGCCAAGGATTCGACCTACAGCGACGTTGCGTTTCCGCAGTGGGCAAAAGACGTGCGCCGCACGGAAATCATCACGTTCGGATCGCTCCCGTTCGTGACGCTTTGGACGACGGTCGGCTATTCGCTCGCGGTAAAGGGCGAATTCCACAGTCCGCTGGACAAAAGTTCATCGGGATTTACCACCGGCGATCAGGCGCGCATTATCGGCATTGCGGCGGCGACCAGTATCGGTCTGGGGCTGTTCGACCTTGCGTTCACGCTCATCAGCAGAAAAATCAAGGCGAAAAAAAGGCGGGACGCGAGTGCCGACCGCGTGCAGGTCATTCCGTTCAGCGCGGAGCGGCAGGAGCAGGGCGTGCCGCAGTCTCCCCCGGCGTACCTGCAAGGCGGGTTGGAAAGTGCCCTTTTTTAGCGCGACCGTTCCCGCAGATTTTCAGGGCAGTATGCGGCTGGACAAATACATTGCGTCGCTGCCCGACGGTATGAACCGCTCCAAGCTCAAGGCAGGCGTGTCGGAAATCCTGCTGAACGGCGCGTATGCCAAGCTTTCCGCCAAAGTGGCGGCGGGCGACCGTATTGACATTGACTGGGAGGACAACGTTCCGTCGGACATCGCGCCCGAAGCAATCCCGCTCGACATCATCTATGAGGACGAAAACGTGACGGTGGTGAACAAGGCGCAGGGAATGGTGACGCACCCGGCAAGCGGCAACTGGACGGGAACGCTCGTCAACGCGCTCCTGTATCATTGGGGGCGGGCGGGCATTCCGCAGGCAACCGACGTTCCCGCGCCCCAGATGCTCGCGCAGCGCAGGCCCGGCATCGTACACCGGCTGGACAAGGACACGTCGGGCGTAATCATCACGGCGAAAAACCGCGACGCGGAGGCATGGTTGCAAGCGCAGTTTAAAACGCGCATGCTCGGAAAGCATTATATCGCCATTGTCACGGGAAAACCGCCGCAGGAACGCGGCGAAATCCGCACACAGATTATCCGCGACCCAAAAGACCGCCGTCGTTTCAAAGCCGTGACGGACACCGAAAGCGGAAAAATGGCACTCACCGGCTATAAACTGGTCGCNAGGTACGGTCCGTATTCGTTGCTCGTGCTCACGCTCAAAACCGGGCGCACGCACCAAATCCGCGTCCACTTGAAATACCTCGGCTGCCCGATTCTGGGCGATCCGCTGTACGGGCGCAGGACGACGGGCACACCATTTTCCGGCGTGACGATGCTGTTGCACGCTCGCCGCCTGAAAATCCGCCTGCCGCAAGAAACGGCATACACCACGTTCAGGGCAAAAACGCCCGTCAGGTTTCGTAAGGTCATGCGTATGCTGCACCGGCTGTACCCAAAAACGCCGTCAGGGCAGGGCAGATGACGATGAGCGACGTTCCCCTGCGTATCAGCATTATCCACGAGCCGACGGAAGCCGAGCCGTTTTTGGTCGCCGACAAGCCGGCGGGATTGCCGACCGCCCCCTTGCATGACGATGACGACAGCGCGCTCACGCAAGCAGTCGCACTGTTCCCGCAGATTGCCGCCGTCACGGGCAAAAAAGCCGTGGAAAAAGGGCTTGTCCACCGAATCGATACGGCAACGCGCGGACTTGTACTCGTCGCCGCCACGGACACATGGTATGATTTTCTTACCGACGCACAGCGGCGCGGGAAATTCCAAAAATGGTACCGCGCAACCGTGGACGCAATACCCGACGCGGCTTCCCGGCTGGGCGGATTTCCTGCGCTGCCGGTCAGATTCGCGCCGTCTGCGGGCGAGTGTATCACCGTGCAGAGCAGTTTCCGCAGTTACGGAACGCACCGTCATGCCGTGCGCCCCGTGAACGGGCAGTCGGGCAGGGCGGCACGGAAAAAGAGCGGCGGCACGATCTACCAGACCGTCATCACCGCACAGGANGANCAGAACGTCATCTGTACGATTACCGCAGGNTACCGCCATCAGGTGCGCTGTCATTTGGCATGGATNGGGCTTCCCGTGCAGAANGATCCGCTCTACAATCCTTCGTGNGCGGACAACGGCGAANCAGNCGGAAANCTGGCATTNACGGCATANAAAATCGCGTTTCCGAGCCATACCTCAAATGCCGTGCTGATTTATACTTTGGAACAATGACGTGGACAAAAAACGCCAATACTTTTTGCGGAATAGTAGATTCGAACTACTGACCCCCACGATGTCAACGTGATGCTCTAACCANCTGAGCTAACCCCGCAAAAAGTATTGGCGATGTAATGCCCGGAACAAGACTTGAACTTGCACACCCGTAAAGGCTCTAGTACCTGAAACTAGCGTGTCTACCAATTCCACCATCCGGGCAAGTGATAATATCATAGCAAAAACGCGCTGCTATGTCAACTACTCGCCTGCCAAAACATCGATTTTTTTCCCGTCATCGGGCGTTACGGACGCGCTTTGCGCGCCCGCCGGGCTATCCGCGGTTCCGCTCACGCTCCATTCCGGCATACGACGGAACGCTTCGCGCCGCTCCTATCCCTAGCGCGGTCTGCCGTATCCTCAAGAAATACGCACCTGTCATCGCCCCGCATAGAACAGGACGCAACAGAAAATTGCCACGAGCGCAAGAACCGAAAGTATGTAGACCCATGCGGGCAGGGCATCGTCCGTTTTTGCCGCGCCGCCGAACATGCCAGATTTTTCGCGGACGGCGGAAAGCAAGCTTTTTCGTGTCCTGCGCGCGACACGGTTTTTCTCCGCCTTGACAGGCGCACCGCCCGCGACGGTATAGCCGCATTTCGGGCAGCCTTTTTTGAATTTGTCGGGGCTTCCCGTCACGCCGCAGGCAGGACAGCGCACGGAAGCAAAAAAACGCCCGCATTTTTTGCAGAACCGCGCGTTGCGCGGAACTTCCGCCCCGCAGCTTTCGCAGAAAAACTTTGCGGCGGAATTAGTTGCCATGGCGGCTAATTGCGACAATCATTGGCTCGGCAGCGGAAACGACCGTTGCGGTTATCGCTTCTATGCCGCCGTCAGTCTGTATGCTCGCGCTGTCAATCACCATGCCGTTCTTAAAATTCTTCGCAAGGCTCGGAATATCGGGCGTGAATTCCAGCTGGTCGCCGGTTATGTTCCCCACCATCCCCGAAATCAGTACGCCGGTCTCAGGATTCGTCAGCACGAGACCGCAGGCAGGGGAGCGGCTAATGTCCTGCACGTTCGCATCGCATTCTGAGGCGGATATTCCCACCGGCTCGGTATTGTCGTCAAAATCTGCGGCGGCGGACGGCAGCTCCGGCTCGTCGGCGCTTTCCTTTGCCAGCCAGTCAATCTGATGTTTCATGGAAAACTGGTTCTGCACGAGGATTGCCCCCATTGCGTCGTCGGCTTCGGACGCGCTCATGCCGACCGGCTCGCTGTTGTCGTCAAATACAGCGTCGGTGGACGGCAGTTCCGGCTCGTCGGCAGTCTCGCCCGCAAGCCAGCTCAAATCGCCGTCAGTCTGCTGATTCTGCGAAAGAATTTCCTGCACCTCCTGCATGTCGTCCTTGGACACAGGCGGCTCGGTTTTTGGTTCGACATACTCCAGACTGCTCAGTTCGTCGGAAGGGACGGTCACGGCTTCGTCGTAGCGGCGGCCTTTGACATCGGCAAATTCATAGGTCGTATCGCCACGCTTTGCCTCTGCTTCGGTCTTGATGACCGGGATTTCGGCAAACCGGTTGAACGACTGGTTCTGTCTGAGAATATCCTCGATGGAAATACCAGCACTTTGCGGCGGTTCGTCTGCCAGTTCTTCCGGCTCTTCAACTTCTTCCTCATCCTCCTCGGTGGCTGCGGCGGCTTCAAGGGGGGACGCGGCGCGGACGACTTCCGTCTCTATCTGCTGCCCGATTTCCTCAAGGCTCTCTCCGGGACGTGCGACTTCTTCTTCCACGAATTCCTCGATCACCTGCTCGTCCTGCGCATGCGCCTCGGCAAAATCGTCGGGAATCTCAATCGGCTTGACGGCAGAAACGGGGTCGTTGAGCGAGCCGGAAAAAATATCGTCTTTTTCCGCAAGAATCCGGCGCAGCTCGTCAAGGCCTTTTACGTCAATCGCCGAAAAACACCCGCGGACATGCAACGCCTCGGCCTTCTTTTGCTCTTCCTCGTCCAACGTGCCGCCCGTGTACAGGATAACCTGCGGCTTGTACGCGCCGAGCGGCACGGTCGCATACTGGGCAAGCGTCTTCCAATGGCGCGGGTACGCTTCCGTGCTGATGACGATAAGGTGGGGCGCGATTTCCTCAAAATTGTCGAACGCCTTCAAAAGCGTGCGGTACGTGATGGTGTCATAGCCCGCCGTCTTGAGCACCGAGCCGACGTGCTCGATTACCGTATCGCTGTCTGCAACCACTAATGCTTTCATTCGCCCTCATTCCTATTCGGTGCCAAGGTTAGTGACGTTGTAGTCATAAATCTGCCAGATGCCGTCACGTTTGCGTACTTTGTACACGTAGCGTTTTTTCTCGCGGTAGTTGGGATATTTGAACCATTCAAGGACGGTCACCGTGCCGTCAAGCTGCGAGTACGACGTGTTCTCGATGAAGAATTTTTCGGGGACGGCAACGATGTCATAGTCGATGCGGTTGAGCATGAGGTCGGACTTGTAGCTCTCAAGCAGGCGGCTGCGCTCGTCTGCGCTTGCCGCACGGTAACGGCGGTCGATTTCGGCGTTGCGCGTCATCATCTGCTCGATGTCCATATAGAGGAAATACTGATCCCACAGCGCTTTCTGCCGCGCGATAATCGTCTGCTCGACCACCATGTCCGGGGAAATCGCCTCCGGCTTGAGCAGCGAAGCCGTCTGGCTCTGCACGGGCAGCACCGCCGAGGACGCGGCCGACGGGGCGGGGCGGATATCCATGCTGAGCCGGTTCGACGTGACCGAAATCTGGCGGGATTTGTACAGTTCGGGGTAAAAGTCCATTTCGAGGTAATACATGGACGGCTCGTCAAAGCTGATGTACTTCTTGACGTTCTCGATGAACGAATAGGACTCGCCCGCCTCGAGCGCAAGCTCGCGGAAATACACGGTCTGATTGGTGGAACGCTTCGCGATCAGCTCCGTCGTCTTCGGGAGCGTACTGTTCTTTATCGTGTAGGCGGTAAAGTCAAGGCTGAACATGCGGTCGTCGGCAAGCTTGAANCGCAGCGTNTCCGNNCCGTCGTTCACGATGGAGACCTGCACGAANACGGGATTGTCATCGGCATCGCCGGGATAGTACATCGTGCGNTCGTAGAATTTNATCCGCACCGAGGCNTGGGAAAAATCCTGCCCGGTTTGTGCGGAAATACCCTGTGCAAAGACGGCAAAAATCGTTATAATGGCNAAAAGCGTATGTTTCAAGACAGTTTCTCCAACAGTATTTTTCGTGGNCGATACAATGAANTCGNTGCTTTCTGACACCGTGCGGGACGTGCTTGCCCGCTGGGACGCATTCCGGCACGCCGCGACNTCGCTTGCGGCCNNNCCTGCCGTCCGCGCGGACATCGCGGGNCTGCAAGGNGCTGCAACCAGTTTTTTCGTCTCCGCCTTTGCAGACGCAAACAGGAACAACTGTATCTCCGCTCTCCAGTATACCACAACTGGACGATACNCGCAAGGACAGAATGCGGTAAAANCGTCCGCCCGCNCGCTGGACTGCATGATNGTCGTGCCGAACGGGCAGNCGGCGAACNACGTGATGACCGATCTGGNGACCNCGCTCGGCGACCGCGCGGAACTATTNCAGCTGCCGTGGTGGGGACAGCTGCCGTANCGGAGCGCGGCGGTCGGCTCCGCGGTGTTCGGCATGCGGTCGGGCGTGCTCGCAATGCTGTCGTTGCAACGGCAGTCGCTTACCCGGCAGACAAAGCCGCGGCTGTTCGTCGTCACTCAGCGCGCCTTGCAGTCGCCCGTGCCCGATCCTGCCTACGTGCGCTCGCTGGTGTTCTCCTTGTATAAAGGAGCGGAAATCGATCCTACGGATTTGGCGGAGAAATTGACGGCGATCGGCTACACGCGCGTACCCAAGACGAGCGTTCCGGGGGAATTCACCCTGCGCGGCGAAGTGCTCGACATTTTCACGCCGGGCGCGCCCTTGCCCGCGCGCATCGTCTTTGATTTTGATGCCGTCGGGCAGATAAAGTCGTTCGACCCCGAAACGCAGACCACCGTCGCGCCGCAGGACAGCCTGCTCGTCTACCCGATGAAGGAAGTCGTCTGGACGGACGAGCTGGTCGAACGGCTGCGCGCGTACTTGTCCGCGCGGGAACGCGGTGACGGCGGAAAACCGCCGCTCGTGCTGACGGATGCCGCGAGGAAGGCGCAGGAAAAACTGCTCGACGAGCTGACGCTCAGCCGGGAGAGCGAGGGGGAGGAGCTTTTCTATCCTGCCCTGTGGGACAGGCAGTATTCCGTGCTCGATTATTTAGGCGACGATGCCGCCGTGTTCTTCGTTGACTACGACCGCCTCGCGAACGCGCAGGAAAGTTTTGACCGCGAATATGCCGGCATGTTCCGCACGGCGCGGCAGGAACTTCCCGTGCTCCCGCCGTCCGACATGCTTATCCCGTTCGCCGACCTTGCGGAGCGGCACGCGCGGCGCATTTTTTTCCGTACGCTGCACACTGACGAGACAGCGGCGCAGGAAAACGACGGTGCTTCGTCTGTCCGGTTTGCCGTGCCGTGCGACGCGCCGCGCAGTTTTTTCGGCAACATCAATTACCTCAAGGAGCAGCTGACCGCGCTGAAGGCGGACGGCTGGAGCGTCGTCATCTATGCAAACAACGCGGGCCAGAGCCTGCGTATCAAGGAAATCCTGCATGACATCGACGGGCTGACGATCCTGCCGCAGGCAATCTCCGCCGGATTCGGCATTCCCGACGGCAAGGTGCTGTTCATTCAGGAAAACGAGATTTTCGGCAGGCGCAGGCACGTTCCCCAGAGCCTGAAAAGAGGCGTGAAGTCCGCCGTCATCGACACGTTCGTGGANGTNGCGCCGGGCGACTACGTTGTCCACGTCAACTACGGCATCGGGATTTTCAAGGGCATCCAGCGCGTCAAGGCGGGCGGGAACGAGCGCGACTACATCAAGCTGGAGTATGCCGACGAGGAATTCGCGTTCGTGCCGATNGAGCAGGTCAACCTGGTGCAGCGGTANATCGGGAACGAGGGCGAGTCCCCGCGCATCGACAAAATCGGCTCGAAGTCGTGGGAGAACCGCAAGAACCGCGTCAGGAAAGCCGTGGAGGACNTGGCGCAGAAGCTGATNGACCTGTACAGCCGNCGCAAGGCGAGCCGCGGNTTCCCGTTCCCCAAGGACAGCGAGTGGCAGACCGCGTTCGAGGCGGCGTTCCCGTATGAGGACACGGCGGANCAGTATTCCGTGACGCAGGAGGTCAAGGCGGACATGGAGAAGCCNGTGCCGATGGANCGCCTCGTCTGCGGCGANGTCGGCTACGGCAAGACCGAAATCGCCATGCGCGCNGCGTTCAAGGCGGTCATGGGCGGCAAGCAGGTGGCGTTCCTCGCGCCCACCACAATTCTTGCCGAGCAGCACTACGAGACCTGCACGGAACGNTTCGCGCACTTTCCCGTGAAGATCGCGCAGCTGAGCCGCTTNGTTCCCGCCGCCGAGCAGAAGAAAATCATCGCGCGGATTGCCAAAGGCGACGTGGACATCATCGTCGGCACGCACCGTATCATNCAGAAAGACGTGGTGTTCCGCGACCTGGGGCTGATGATTATCGACGAGGAGCAGCGGTTCGGCGTGAAGGACAAGGAACGGCTCAAGGCGCTCAAGACGAACATCGACAGCCTTGCCATGAGCGCGACGCCGATTCCGCGNACGCTGCACATGAGCCTGCTCAAGATCCGCGANCTGTCGCTGCTGACCACGCCCCCGCAGAACCGCCGGCCGATTGAGACGGTGGTTGACGAATACAAGGAAGAGCGCGTGGCGACGGCGATCCGGCGCGAAGTGGAGCGGGGCGGGCAGGTGTTCTATCTGCACAACCGCGTCGAGAACATGGACGACGTGCGGCGCAGGCTGGAGCAGCTGCTGCCCGAAATGCTCATCGATGTCGCCCACGGGCAGATGACGAGCGACGAGCTTGACGATATTTTCCGCCGCTTCAAGATGGGCGGCTTCCACGTGCTCGTCGCCACGACCATCATCGAGAACGGCATTGACATTCCCAACGTGAACACGATCATCATCGACCGGGCGGACATGTACGGCGTGAGCCAGCTCTACCAGCTGCGCGGACGGGTGGGGCGGAGCGACCGCACGGCATACGCCTACCTGCTGTACCCCGAGAACAAGGCGCTGAGCGAAGTGGCGATGAAACGTCTGCAAGTCATCTCCGACTTCACGGAACTGGGCAGCGGCTTCAAAATCGCCATGAAGGACATGGAAATCCGCGGGGCGGGAAACCTCCTCGGGCGCGACCAGAGCGGCGACGTGTATTCCGTGGGATTCGACCTTTATCTGCGGCTGCTCAACGAGGCGGTGGAGCGACTGACCCAGCAGGAGAGCTACCAGGAACCGAGCGAAGTGCTCATGGAGCTGGAATACACCGGCTTCATTCCCGACACCTACGTCCAGAACCCNCAGACNAANATGGAAATCTACAANAAAGTCGCCGCCGTGCAGACACGGGACGAGCTTGCGGCAATGTTCGTTGAGCTGGAAGACCATTTCGGGCCGATTCCCGACGAAGTGCACAGCCTCCTGAGCCTTGCCGAAGTGCGCGTCATCGCCAAAAAACTCTGCGTCAGCACGATCAAGGANCGGCAGGGCATCGTCCAAGTCGCGTTCGACAAGGTAAGCGACATCTCCGTGGACAAAGTGCTGCGCCTGATACGGGAAAGCAACGGNCGCGTCCGCCTTGACCCGACAAAGCCGAACATGATCCTGCTGTCCACCGGCAAAATCGNGCTGAAAGAAAAGAGCGAGTTCATCCGCACACAGCTGGAAAAACTGGCGTAGTTACGCTATNCGCCCTTCACAATTTCTTAGATAAATTGACAATATGCAAGAGATGTTAAATAATATTATGCATAAATGAAAGTTTTTTTACAATTATTATTTTTATTTACTCTGCCAATTAACCTGTTTTCCCAAAAATTTTCGTTGCATTTAAGTCCCTTAGCAGGTTTTTCTTTTAGCAACATCAATGAGTTTGTTTATTATAATGATAAAAAAGAAAGTCAACTTGAATGGAAGAATTACAAACCTTTGATTGGCATAAATGCAGTTTGCTCGATACAGAGTATTGTATTGGATTTTAAAGTTCAAAGCTCTATTCCGCAGCGGATGGGTATCTTCAGTATCCATTAGGAAATAATGAATGGACAGGAAATGAAAGCAAAGACTATCTAAATGGGACAGTAATATCTTATGAGCAATCTAGAGGTATGGCTGGCTTGCTGTTTTTTATAAAAAAGGACTTCAATCATTTTTCTTTTTCACTAACAGGATGTTTTTATCCGTTTACTAGAATTGATAGTATAGATAATCATTTTTTGAGGTCTGTTCAATTTTTAGATTGTATGAAAAAAGGACTTTCTTTCAAAATCAAACCGAGTATCGATTGGAAAATTAATGAAAGATACTGCTTGTTTTTTAATGCAGATTTCAATTATCTTAAAGCTAAAGGTAGTACCCGTATAAATCCTTTAGGAATTATAACTCACGATACAGTTGAATTGGACGAAACTTGTGGAGCTGCGACTAGTTATTACGATTTGGGAATCAGAAACGGATTTTGACGATACGGTATTTTTATTTATGGAAGAAGATTTTGCCTTTTCTGCACCCGAAGATTTTCTAAATGTGCTTCCAAAAACGCTGGTAGATAGATATTCAGAATTTTCAGGAATCGAAAAACTGAATAGAATACTCGGAGATAAGGAGCTTTTAAAAATTATAGATGAATCGCAAGGTTCAATTTTGAATAAATATCGCAAATTTTACAATAGGACCTATTGTTATAGGCATAGATCTTGATTTGGCTATCGGATTGCCAATAAAAACCACCTTTGAAATGGATTACGAATTATCCTATTCGGCTTATATTGCCGGCTTAGCCAAAGCAGGGGTTTCTGTTGGTGTTGATTATGGAATTAAGTGGAAGAAAAAATGGTTTGTAAAACTTCCCGTTCCATATATTGATTGGGCAGGAAACGCATCTGCTTCTGCTAACGCAATTTGTTATTTTAATCAAAATTTTGAGACCCTAGACTTTAAATTAAGCACTGACATCGCAATTTAGTGTAGCCCCCTATGTAAAAGCAGGGCTTAGTGTGAGTGTCGCAGCTGTAGTTCATACAGGTTTCGGTATTCAGTTTGGCGTAAATGGGTATGCGAATTTCGGTTATTACAATTCTTATTTAAGGGCTTCGTATGGACTGAATGATGCATCTTTTATATATGCAAATGTCCGACTAGGATTGAAAGATGTAAAAGTATTGGGCATATCACTTGGAAAGCTTGGACGTAGTTGGTCTTGGCCTCTTTTGAAAGATGATAATAAGACAATAATTCCCGAAACAATCTTTTTCGAACGCAAAATTAATTAATATAGAGAAGGGTTAAAATGAAAAAAAACTATTTATACGTGCGTCATACTACTTGGCGTTATGCTCATATCGTCCTGCATAGATACGCCGAAAATAGAATCGATACGATTTATAGACGACAGAACTATTGAATATGAGAATGAATTTTCTTTGGGTGTGGGATGGGAGGAAGGACGTGGGCATAATGGTTATGATGTCAAACTTCTCTCGCTAACTCCTGACAACGGTGCCCGTCGCGCAAGTAGTTGGCATACTCCTACAAAAGGAAGACTTTATTTTACCAAAGATATTCCAGACGGGACAGTTGTTAAGCTAGAGTTTTATTATGCTGATACCGACGATTTTGCTTTCACGTACACCTTTGTGAAAGGAGAATAGCAAGAGAGAGTTTTTTAATGAAAAAGCTTATACATATATGCGTTATACTACTTGGCGTTATGCTCATACTGTCCTGCATAGGATACACCACGATTAGAAGCAATACGATTTACAGATGACAAAACCATTGAATATGAGATTGAATTTTCTTTGGGAAAGCCGTCTGGGTATGATAACGGTTACGACGTTAAGCTTCTTTTGCTGACTCCTGACAACGGCTCTCGCATCTACGGTCGCTATAGTGGTCCTACAAAGGGAAAACTTTGGTTTACCAAAAATATTCCCGACGGGACCGTTGAATTAGAATTTTGTCATGCCAATACCGACGAACGTGCGNTCATTTNNTCATNCTTTGGTAGACAGAATGNCNATTATAGGAAGCGATACAGACCGAAAANCTGACGCATTCCGTCAGGCCTTCTGCTCCATATCATGTGCTTCGCGCTGGCGAAGCAGTTCGGCGTTGATTGCCGCGATGCGCTCGTACAGCGTGAAAAAGCCGACGGCATCGGGCTTGGCGAGCGTCTGCATTTTGGCAATNGACACGAATTCGTACCATTTTTTNCCGAAAAACGATTCCAACGCCTCGCGGAANGGACGCTCCTGNCNGAACNCAAGTTTTGCGGTGAGCGTCCGTTCGTCCTGCGCAGTATCGGCAAGCCCGTCGTCNCGCAGCCCGAACCCGCAGAACGCACACGACGACGCGTCCTGCAAGAACGTTCGCGCACCGTCGCCCGCAAAAAAATCGCGCACCGCGCCGCTTTCTGCACCAAAGAAGTGATACCTACAGACGCTTCCCCACAGCCCGGACGCGAGCGACTCCCGGCGGCGCAGGTTNGTCACCGGGAACACGAAACAGCGGCTGATGCGGATGCCGGACACGAAATGCCGGCTGAGCGCGTCGATAAAAACCTGCTCCGAAACAGNNTCGTACAGCAGCACCGATGCAATCTCATCGCGCGACGTGATGCCAAGCGGCAGNGTCGANGCNAATTCGAGGCGCGGAAGCGGNTTGAAGCCCGCCGTATAAACGACCGGTAGTTCGGATTTTAAGATTGCCCGGTTGAACTGTTCGATGAGGCTCAAATGCGCGATATACTCGCCGCCGNCAATCTTNGNGAACGAAAAAATAACGCGGTAAAGNACCGGGATATTGCAGGTCGGGCGTATCATTTTCTGCACAGGCTGAGAGGNNATGTCATTNAGCTGTCNGTTTTTNTATACANTNTCAGTATTTTNGCAGGACACGCTGTCGTTGCAGATGCCGCAACGGTGGTCGCAANNNGGNGCGCATTTGGGGGTCAGCGTNTCGGCAAGGTGTTTCTGCCATTCTTTTTCATAAAAATGCTTTGCCGGACCGAGCGAAACGCTNTCCCACGGAAGCGGNTCGTCATGGTCNCGCGNNCGCAGGATTTCCGCCTTAACGTCATACCCCGCCTCGGCAAACGCCGCNTCCCAAAGCGGCAGGTTGCGGCGCAGGTGATCTTCCCATGCGTCCAGGCGGCAGCCTTTTTGGTAGGCGCGGTAGATGACCATGCCCGCCCGCTCGTCGCCACGGGAAAGCAGCCCCTCCAAATAACTCGTCGCCACGTCATGCGTACTCACCTTGAATTTCCCGCGTGGCAGNTGCTCGCGGATATANGTCAGCTTGCGCTCGGATTCCTCCGGCGAAATCTGACGCACCCATTGGTATGGCGTGTGCGGCTTGGGAATGAACGTGCCCACGTTCACGTTGCAGCGGATGCCCGTTTTTTCCTGCACGTCCCGCAGAAAATCGACGATGACGGATTCCTCGGTCTTNCCGTCCGNCTCGGGNAANGGCANGCCGACCATAAAATAGAATTTCGCCTTGTTCCACCCGCGCTTTTTCGCCTCGCCGATGATGTCCACCAGGTGCTGNGCATAGACTTCCTTGTTGAGCCGCAGCTGCCATGCCTCGTCGGGCGTTTCCACGGCNAACGTCAGCCCGCTCTTGCGNACCTCGGAAAGCTGCGCNAGNATGGGAAGCGTGACGCTGTTCGCCTTGAGCGAGGGCAGCTGGAACGANACGTTCTGCGCGCGGTAGCGCNGGTTCAGCTCGTCNAGCAGTCCGCCGATGTCAGGATAATCCGCGGACGAAAGCGACGTGAGCGAGATTTCCCGGTAGCCCGCCTCGTTGACGAGCCGATCGACCTCGGCAAAAATAAGCTCCCGCGACTTGACGCGCTGCGGGCGGTAATAGATTCCCGCGTGGCAGAACCGGCAGCCGTTGGGACAGCCNCGCATGATTTCCACTACGCCATGATCCTGCACGGGCTTGATGTTNGGCAGCGGGAAAAAAGATTCCACCGACGGCACGCTCCCGAAGTCCGCCTGCACTGCCCGCCGCGCGACCGCATGCCCGCACCGCTCCACCGACATGTCCTGCGTCCAGACCGAAGGATGCCGCGCGCATTCGGCGAGCAGGTCGCGCCGCGCCGCGCCGCTTTTTTTCATCGCCGCNAGCCGCTCNANCAGATCAAACAGCCCGCCCTCTGCCTCGCCGATGAACACGGCNTCGAAAAACGCGCTGAATACCGCCGGATTGGTCGCGCCCACGCCGCCCGCAATCACGATCGGGTCGCCGTCCGTCCGCTCGGACGTGAGCAGCGGAATCCTGCCCAGGTCAAGCACGTTCAGCACGCCCGTGATGCCCAGCTCATAGCCGATCGAAAATCCCACCAGATCGACGCAATGCAGGGGCATTCCCGTCTCAAGCGTATAGAGCGGGAGGTNTTTCTGCCTGAGGAGCGACTCAAAATCGCTTTCCACGGCAAACACGCGCTCACAGCGCACGGAATTCCGCGCGTTCAGCCCGTTATAGATGATTTTTATCGCCTGATTGCTCATGCCGATCGAGTACACGTCGGGAAATGCGATCGCCACGTTGAACAGCCCGTCGTCCTCGCGGTGNGGCTTGACCGTCACGCCGATTTCGCCGCCGATATAGGACGACGGATTCTGCACGGAACACAGCGCAGGTCCGAACGCCTGCAAGGGATTGATTCGTTCCATTGTCTTCGTCTTTTCCAAAAAATGCCTCAGCTGAAGCCGTAGCGGCGGCTGTTTATGCTCATCAGAAGCCCGATGCAGGCCATCGCCGTCCACAGCGACGAGCCGCCGTAACTCAGAAAGAGCAGCGGAATGCCCGTAATCGGCATGATGCCCATGACCATGCCCGTGTTGACGACAAAATGGAAGAAGAACATCCCCAAAATGCCCGACGCGATGAGCAGCCCGTAAGTGCTCGGCGTTTTCCGCATGATATGGATCGTGCGCAGCATGATGGTCAGGTACAGCGTGAACACGGCAACCCCGCCCCTGAATCCCCATTCCTCGGAAAGGATGCTGAAAATGAAGTCGGTGCTCTGCTCCGGCAGGAAGCGGTAATGGCTCTGCGTCCCGCCCAAAAATCCGCGCCCGAAAAATCCGCCCGATCCGATCGCAATTTTTGACTGGATGATATGCCAGCCCGTGTTCAGAGGGTCGATATCAGGATCCAAGAACACGATGAGGCGCATGATCTGATAGTCCTTGAGCGCGCGGATACCAAAATGCGACAGGAACAGCGCGCCGCACAGAATGCTGAAAGCGTAGGCAATCCAGTAATAGTATCGCTGCCGGAAGAACGAATAGGCGACCATGCTGATAACGGCGACCAACGCCGCGGCAAGCACACAGATGAGCCACAGCCGGCCGTTCGTCAGCACACGGACGACCACGAACGGATGCGCCGCGATTTTCTCCTGCCAGACGGGAAGCACGGTCAGCACCATCGTGAGCACNCCGCCGATCANGAAGAACAGCAGGTANCGCAGCGGAATGCCCGCCATAAANCACATCACCAAAAAAACCGGGATGTACACGCTCGCCGTCCCCAAGTCCGGCTGCGACAGGATCAGGGCAAGCGGCACGAGCAGGATTCCCGCCGCGACGGCAAACCGCCGCCGCTCGTCCTCGCGCTGGCTGCGCTCCAGATACCAGGCAAGGAACAGGATGAATATCACCTTGCAGAATTCCGCCGGCTGAATGCCGAACCCGCCGAAGCCGATCCAGCTGCGCGCGCCGTTCACTTTCCACCCGAAAATCCGCGTGTAAATGAGAATGAGCACCAGAAAACCGTACAGATACGGCACGTACCGGTCCAAGCGACGAAAATCCAGCAACGCGATGACAATCATCAGGAGCAGCCCCACGCCCGCCCAGACCAACTGCTTGACATATTCGTTTGAGACGTTGACTCCCTCCGAATTGATGCCGGACGAATAGATGAACAGAATACCGATCGTCACGAGCGAAAGTACGCAGAACAGGAGTACATAATCAAAAACTTGGAAGAATTTTGGCTTCATCTATTCCTGCCTTGCCCTCGGCTTGGCAAGATAGTTGAAGCCAAGCTCGGAAATCGCCTCTTCATAGGTCTGATTCTGAAAAATCCCCTGGAAAATGATGTTCGTCGCATACGGCGCCCACCATTCCCATTCGTTCACCGCCTCAATCAGCACCGCCACGACCANCTGNTCNTCCACCGGCGCGTCATACGGACCGTAAGCGACCATCCAGCTGTGCCAGTGGTCTTTCTTTGCGCCCGCGACTTCCGCCGTGCCGGTCTTTCCCGCCAGCTTGATTTTCTTGTTGTTCATCGGGAACTGCGGCGTGCCNTCGGTAATCGTGTAGCGCAGGTCGCGCTGCACTTCCCGCCACACCGACTCGTCAACGTTCATCTCATGCAGCACNTGCGGCTTGATTTCTTCGANCACCTCGTTGGTCGCCGGGTCGCGGACTTCTTTCAGGAGGTGCGGGCGGTAGATTTTCCCGCCNTTCACGACCATCGCCATCATGTTGGCGACGTGGAGCGGCGTGGTGAGCGTGTAGCCCTGCCCGATTGACATGTTCATCGTGTCGCCNCCGAGCCAGGTGGCATGATACCGGCGTTCCTTCCACTGCGCCGTCGGCACGAATCCGTCCGACTTTGCCGGCAGGTCAATGCCGAGCGGCTGCCCGAACCCGAATTCCTTCGCATACGACGAAATCCGGTCCACGCCAAGATTGTCGCGCCCCGTCACCCAGAAGTAGACATCGCAGGACTGCGCGAGCGAATTCTTCATGTCAAGCCAGCCGTGTCCCCATTTTACGTGGCAGTTGAAGCGGCGGCCGCCGTAATCGATGTGCCCGTCGCATTCGATTTTCTTTTCGGGCGGAATGGATTTCTCCGCGAGCAGGGCGGTCATCATAATCACCTTGAACGTCGAGGCCGGAGGATACACGGCGTTCACCGCGCGGTTGAGGAGCGGATTGTGCTCGCTCGTCACCAGCTTGTTGTACTGCGCCGCCGACTCTTCCGTGTTGAAGATGTTCTGGTTATAATACGGATACGACACCATCGCGAGCACCTCGCCGTCCGCCGGGCGCAGCACCACCGCCGCCCCTACCCGGTTTCCCAGCGTCTCCTCGGCGAGCTTCTGGATGCGCGTGTCGATCGTGAGCACCAAATTCTTCCCCATCTGCGGCGGCTCAATGACCGGCGTGTCGTCAATCACGCGCCCGCGCACATCGACCGTGCGGATNTCGCGCCCCGGCTCGCCTTGCAGCAGCTCGTCGTACTGTTTTTCGATGCCCGTCTTTCCCACGATTGAATTCGACGTGTAGCGGTTCTTGTTGTACATCACTTTCAGCTCTTCCCGCGTGATGTCCCCCACATAGCCGACGACGTGCGCGATCGAGCCGGTCTCCACGTAGCTGCGCAGCGGCTTCGATCGCCATGAGACGCCCGGCAANTCGTTGATGTTCTCCGCNATGTCCGCAATCGTCTCGAACGGGACGTTCACGCGGATTTCTATCGGCGTATACGAACGGCGCAGGCGATCCGGCACTTTGCGGTCGATGTCGCGTTTTGTGATGCCCAGGAAACGTGCCAGCCGCGCCGCGACGGCATCNTAATGCCCCTTCGGAATCTCGGCCGGCTTCAGGTCAACCGCNAAAGAATCAGAATTGATGACCATGGGAAGCGTCGCGTTGCGGTCGAAGATCTCCCCGCGCTGCGCGGCAATCATGCTGACGTTGCTCGAAATCGTCCGGGACTGCCGCTGGTACGAAGCCGCCTCCAGCCCCTGCATCGTGAACAGGTGGACGACGTACACGCCGTACGTAATCAGGACGATGAGCGCGAGGATGAGCAATTTCGCGTTGCGCTCGACGGCATCCCGCCCGAAGCCCNTTGCCATTACGCGACGCTCTCCATATCCACCGCCGTAAACCGGGCGAACATATCCAAAAAGCGGAACGTAACCGGCGCGAGCACCGCGTTGCATACCAGCTCGGCCGCAAACCGGGCGGAAATCAGGTGATACGTCTGAATGCCGAGCGGAAAGAACAGCGAGATCAGCCAGATGGCGAGCGCTTTCAGCAGCGTGGCGACCAGCCCCAGCAGCATCGGCAGCAGGACGCCGCCGATGTTCAGCGTCTTGTGGAACCGTCCGCCGACATAGCCCAGCACCGTGCGGAGCAGGCAGTGCAGCCCGAACGGCGACGCGCTCAGAAAGTCAAGGAACACGCCCGACATAAAGCCGTTGGCAGTGCCGAACAGCGTCCCGTTCTGCACGGAAAAATAGAGCGTGCACAGCAGCAAAAAATCCGGCATTACCGGCAGGAACAGCAGGTTGGAGAGTATCGCCGCCTCAAACAGCGCGAAGCCGAGCGAGAACAGCGTGGCGACAAGGAACGGCTTTATCATCGCGCNCCCCCTGCGCCGTCAGCGTCGGGATTCTGCTCTTTTATGTCAGTCACGATGACCGTCTCCAGCCGCGCAAAATCAAGGATCGGCGTAAGCTCGATGTTCAGCGAAGCGTCATAGTCAAGGACGGTGATCTTGGAGATCGAGCCGATGGGAATGTCGCGCATATAGTTCTCGCTCTCCCCCGAAGTCACCACCAGATCACCGAAATGCAACTCGTCAAGGACGCGTTTTTTGATGTACTTCATCGCCAGCGGATTCTCTGCCGTGCCGCGCCCGCTGATCAGCCCGATGTCGCGCGTGTTCTGAATGCGCCCGCTGACCGTGCATTTCGCGTCGTACACGGGCATAATCAGGCTCGTGCCCACGCCCACGGTCACCACCTTTCCCACCAGGCCGACTGTCCCGTTCTGAATGGCGATGACCGGCATGTTCTTGCGGATGCCGTGGCGGCTTCCCTTGTTGATCGTCAGCCCCGAGTACAGCCCGTCGGGGTCGCGCCCGATAATCTGCGCCGGGAAATTCTTCTGCTCGACCGACTGCGAGAACCGCAGCTGCTCCCTGAGCCGATCGTTCTCCTTGCGGATTTCCGTGTTCGTGCGCTGCAAGTATTCGTAATTCTTGAGCTTTTCGGTCAGNTCGGCGTTCTCCTCGCGCAGCCGGGACAGCTCGTGCACGGCATTCACGGTGTTCCCCACGCCCGCCGCGACCGCATGCACGCCTTTTTGCAGGGACGAGACGAGCGTAAAGCCGATTTTCTCAAAGCTGATGACGAACCCGCCGGAACTGAACGCAAGCATCACGCCCGAAAACAGAATGAGGACCGTCAACACGAATTCCGGCAGCTGAAACCGAAAACGAAACTGTCTGCGCGCCATCACGTCAACCGTCAGTCATTCAGGCTGTCGTATACCGAACGGCCCGTCGTGATATTGTCGTCAAGCTCGAACGCAAGCCCCGCGCCCACCGCGACGCATTCCAGCGGCTTCTCCACCAAAAACACGGGAACGCCGGTCTCCTTGGAGATGAGGCGCGGCAGCCCCTTGAGCATACTGCCGCCGCCGGTCATCACGATGCCGCGCTCGACGATATCCGCGGCCAGCTCCGGCGGCGTTCGTCCGAGCGTGCGCTTGATTTCTTCCACAATCTCGCTCACGGGATCTTTCAGTGCCTCGCGCACCTCAACGCTGTCTATCTCCATGCGGCGCGGAAGCCCGGTAATCGCATCGTTGCCGCGGATTTCCATCTTGCCCAAATCCTTGTCCGCAATGGCGTTGCCGATTTCGATTTTCAGCCGCTCCGCCGTCTGCTGCCCGATCTTGAGGTTGTGCACGGAAAGGATATGCCGCACGATTGCCTCGTCGAATTTGTCGCCGCCCACGCGGATAGAGGTCGTGACGACCATGCCGCCCAGCGAGATGACGCTGATTTCTGCCGTGCCGCCGCCGATGTCGCAGACCATGTGTCCGGCAGGCTCGCCGATCGGAATCTTCGCGCCGATTGCCGCCGCCTTCGACTCCTCGATGACCTCCACTTCCTTTGCGCCGGCCTTGAGCGCCGCCTCAACGACCGCCCGCCGCTCCACCTGCGTGATGCAGGACGGAATGCCGATTTTCATCCTCGTCGAGCGGAACAGCTGATGCCGCGGAATGACTTTTGAGATGAAGTATTTTATCATTTTTTCCGTGCTGTCGATGTCGGCAATCACGCCGTCACGGAGCGGGCGGATAGCGATGATATTGCCCGGTGTCTTCCACAGCATCCGCTTTGCCTCCGCGCCCACCGCCACGACGCGCTTGGTGCCTTTCTCCACCGCCACGACGGACGGCTCGTCGATGACGATTCCTTTGCCGCGCACGTAAATCAGCGTGTTGCACGTTCCCAAGTCAATACCGACATCCGTCGAAAAATGATCCAAAAATCCCATTATCTGTCTCCCTATTTGAACTCAGCCATTTTTTTCAGCGCGCCCGGATGGTTCGGCTGTATGCGCAACGCGCGCCGCCACTGAGACCGAGCCTTGATCGAATCACCCTGCTTCTCATATATTACACCAAGATAATAGTATGCGTCAGCAGAATTCTCGTTCTTTTTCAAAATTGTTTGGAAATCTTCCGCCGCATCCGCATAGTTTTCCTGCGCGACGGCAATCTGCCCGCGCAGGAGATAACTCCGCAGCAGGATCTTCTCATCCTTGCAGTCCTGTGAGATACGGTACAGGTACTGCCCCGCCGCGACGTACTGCCCCGCCTTGTAATACTGCTCCGCAATCGAAAGCAGGAGCAGGTCGCTCTCGCGCACGAGCAACGCCTCGGTGAACGCGGAGATGCTCTCCATCGTCATGTCCAGGGACGCGTAGCTCAGCCCCAAGAATTCGGGGATATCGTCTGCCTTGTAGCCGTCCTTACGCGCGCGGGTCAGGTACTGCACCGCCAGATCCGCGTAGTAATAATATGAGGAAAAAGTGTTCTTGTAAAAATACGCCTTGCCCAGCATATATTCCAGCTGCGGGACGGTCTTGATCTTTGCCGTCAGCAGCGCAAGGCGCAGGGCGTTTATCGATTCGTCAAGCAAATCCTGCGAGCGGGTCGTGTCGGTCTCCGAAAGCGAAAGAAAAAAAGCGGCATATCCGTGCAGCATGAGTGCCGCATTGTTGAACGTCTTTTGCCGTAGGATATTCGCGCTGATGTCATACACGCCCTGATAATCATACGAATCCCACGTCCGATAGAGGTTGACCAGCGACGAATCGCCGTGCAACCGTGAGGAAANAATGCGGGAGAGCAGTACGCCGACGAGTGCAAGCACTGCGACGACGACAAACGTAACCGCCAGTCGCCTGACCAGCGTCCCCTTGCGTCGCGTTACCGTGCTGCCCGTCGTTTTTCCCACCATTACTTCCCACTTTATAAAACAGAAAAGACGATAAGCCGGGTTCTGTCTCACGGCAAAGCCCGTAGGCGATGCACGCTCCTAACCATCTATCCGAATCACCTGTTGCCAAATGATTTCAGCAGCCTACCCGCAGTAATGCGCCCGGAAAAGCGTTACTGCTGCTCGACTTTGCTCCAAATAAGGTTTGCCTTGCCAGGACTGTTACCAGTCCTGCGGTGGGCTCTTACCCCGCCTTTGCACCCTTACCTTTTCAGGCGGTTTGTTTTCTGTGGCACTGTCTGTCAGGAACGGGGTTATGCATATCCATACAACTGCCTGCTCCTGCCCGGCCGTTAGCCGGTATTTTTTCCGGTGGAGCCCGGACTTTCCTCACGCAGTGCCGTTATCATCAGCGGCATTGCGCGCGGTTATATCTTTTCTGACTGTTCCCTATTCTTCAAATCCCAGCGGCTTTTCCCCGTCGCCGTCATCACGCGCCTCACCCTCTTCCAGCAAGTCTTCCTCATCGCCGAAATCGTCGTCAAAATCGGCAAGGCTTCCCGTCTCGTCCATAGAAAAGTACGTCTCTTCCTCGTCCTCCGCCACGTCCTGATGATACAGGATACGGCTGCAATACGGGCAGAACAGGATTTTCTCGCCGTCACGCACCTCATTCGCGAACTGCGCGGGCAGAATCATGTGGCAGCCCATGCAGACACCGTTCTTCACCGCGACGATACCCTCGCTGTTGCGGCGGATAATGCGCTGGAATTTGTACACGATTTCCTGGTCAATGCCGGGAGTGATGTCGGCCTCTTTTTTGTCCAGATCGCCTAGAGCCTGCTTGTAGCCGTCGATTTCTGCCGCAAGCGATGTCTTGCCGCTGTCCAGGTCGGCTTCCTGTGCCGTGATCATCGCCTCGTCCGTGCGCAGGATCTCGTTAAGCTCGGCGAGCGTCTTTTCCTCCCGCGTCAAGTCGCGGCGGATGGCATCCTCACGCTCCTTCGCCTCGGTAATCTGCTTGTCCAAGGCCTCGTACTCACGGTGCGTCGTGATGCTGTCCATGCCTTTCTCGCCGGACTCGCGCGATGCCTCCGCCTCGGCAAGTTGCGCCTTCAGATGCTCCACGCTCGCCCGCACCTCATCGTACTTGGCATTTTTTTCGATATATTCTTTCTTCAGGCGCGCCAAAAGCTCGTCCTGCGAGGTCAGCTGCTTGGGTGCCTCCTCGATTTTTTCTTCGAGCATATATTTTTCCGCAAGCACGCCTTGCAGTTCTTTGAGTCTCTCAAAAACCTCTGTCATCACCATACTCAAAAATCCTCACGGTTATTTTTAGTCAGACTATTGTACAAGAAAACACGGCTTGTGTCTAGCGCGTCATATCTCGATATAGTCCCGGAGACCCGTGGCACGGCGCGGATGGCGCAGGCGGCGCAATGCCTTTGCCTCGATCTGACGGATACGCTCGCGCGTGACGTTAAAATACAGCCCCACCTCCTCGAGCGTCAGGCTGTAGCCGTCGTCAAGCCCGAAACGCATCTTGAGCACTTCCTGCTCGCGTGGCGGCAGCGTATTGAGCACGGTGCGCAGGTGCTCCTGCAAGAGCGTGTACGCCGTCTGGTTCGCGGGATTCTCCGCTTCCTTGTCCTCGATGAAATCCCCCAGCTGGCTGTCCTCTTCCTCGCCGATCGGCGTTTCGAGCGAGACCGGCTCGCGCGCAACGTTCTTCACCTGCTTGACGCGGGCGACCGGCCAGCCGAGCTGCTGCGCGATCTCGTCGTCTTTCGGCTCGCGNCCGAGCTTCTGCATGAGCTGGCGGCTTTCGCGCAGCACCTTGTTGATTTGCTCAATCATGTGCACCGGGACGCGGATTGTGCGCGCCTGATCGCTGATAGAGCGCGTAATCGCCTGCCGAATCCACCAGGTCGCATACGTGGAGAATTTGTATCCCTTGCGGTACTCGAATTTTTCGACGGCCTTTATCAGCCCGATATTGCCTTCCTGCACCAAATCGAAGAACTGCAAGCCGCGGTTGGTATATTTCTTTGCGATGGACACGACCAGGCGCAGGTTCGCGTTGATCAGGCGGTTCTTCGCCTTTTCCATCATCCTGCGTCCCCGGGCGATTTCCTGCTCCATGTTCAGGATTTCGGTGACGTTGTTCTCAAAATCATATTCCATCCGGCGCAGCTTGCGGTCGATTTTCTGGATCTGCGTGTAGATGTCGCGGATTTCGTCCGAGCGCAGGCCGAGCTCCTGCTCCAATTTTGCCGCTTCGACGGGAACGGCAAGGCGGCGGCCGAGGCTGCGCAGTTCGGCGGGGCTTGCGATGCGCAGCTCTTTCATGCGCTTTTCCTGCTTGTGGTGGTACTCGTCAATTTTTTTCTTCGCGTCCACGAATTTCGCGCTGAAGCACTCGATTTCTTCCGACTGGATGTCCATCTTGCACAGCTCAAGGAGGATTTTCTCGCGCAGCTCGATCAGTTGCGGGTTCTCAAAGATTTCCTGGCACTGCGTGGTCTCGTACAGCTGCTTTTTGAGCGCCATGTACTGCTTCATTTCTTGGAGCACGGGCTTCAGGTATTCCGAATAGCAGTTCCTGAGCCGCCGTTTTTCCGCCACCTCTTCGTTCAGTTCCTTGCGCGCCTTGCCCGGCTCGTGCATGTCGATGCGGGCGAACGCTTTCTGCGCGACGGCGAAGAATTCGGGAATCATCATGCCGGACTGCTTGATCACGTCCTTGATGATGTTCTCGCCCTCCTCCATTTCCTTGGACAGCGACACTTCCTGATCGCCGGTGAGCAGCTTTTCCTTGCCGATTTCGTGCAGGTACAGCCGGATGGGATCGTCAACGTTGGTGCCTTTGTCGGTGTTCAGCAGCTGGCTCCGGTCGTCCTTTTCCGCCTCGTCGGCGACTTCCACATCCTCGTCGTCCGCAAGGTCGTCAACGTCGTCGTCCGTCTCGTCCACCTCGTCGTCCAAGTCATCTTCTTCAATGACCTGAATGTTCTGCCGCGTCAGCAGCTGCAGCACCACTTCCATTTCGGGAGAATTGATGAAATCCTGCCCCAAATGGTCGGCAAGCTCGTCCCATGAAACAATCTGCTTGTCTTTCGCGTAGGCAAGCAGTTTTGCCACGCGGGGATCCAGTTCTTGATCCATATCTCTCAGTCCTTTCTGTTCAATCTGTTGTCGATGTCCATTTTCTGGGCAAGAAGCTCGTTGAGCGCGGCTCTGTCTTCCGGCGTTGACGGCACGATCATGCGGATGCGGTTCATGAGCGAATCGCGCCGCCGTTCCATGCCGTTCCGTTTTATCAGCGCGATACTGTCAGCGACCATTCTTTCGGTGTTTTCTGAAAATTCCCCGGAGGCAACCGCGCGGGTTATCATCCGCTGGACATTTTCGCTCGTGCAATGACCGAGTATCGAGCTGAAAGACATGTCGCCCTCCCGGTAACATTCTTCCAAAACAATGAACAATTCTTTTGCCAGTCTGTCCTCAAAATCGCTTTCGGTGAGTTCGCGGCGCATCAGATCGAAAAAAGCCGTGTCGGCTATGACCGCAAGGATTGCCCGCAACTCAGCGTTCAGCGGTATGTCCTGCCCGTCCGCATTGCCCGTGTCTGCCTGCCGCCGCTCAAGGCGTTCCCGCACCCGATCACGATGATAAAAATCCCTGCGCACCGCCTCTGGAGAAAGGCTGAACCTCTGCCCCAACTGATCTAGGCTCGATTCCTTCTGCATTTCGGTCTGGAGCGCATCAATATAGGGAAAAAACGCCAGACAGGCTTTCGTCTTTCCNTCCGGCGTATCGACCGGGTAGGTATGCGACAGAGAATCCAAAAGATAATCGCTGTCTACTATAGCGTTGTTCACGTCGTTCGTCAAGGTTTCCGCGCCGAAATTCAGCATGATTTCCGCGGGATCTTTGCCGCCCTTGAGCCGGATGACCCTGACCGAAAGCGAATGGCGGCGGCACAGCACGATGGCTTTCCAGGTGGCCGCCTGTCCCGCCCCGTCGCTGTCGAACGAAAGGAGCACCGTGTCCGCAAAGCCCTGCACCAGCCGCACCTGCTCTTCGGTGAGCGCCGTGCCGAGCGGCGCGACGGCATACGCAATGCCGCACTGATGATAGGCGATGCAGTCCATGTAGCCCTCGCAGAAAATCACTTTTTTCTCCTGCCGGATCGCCTGCTTCGCGAAATTGAACGCGTAGAGCGTCTCGCCTTTCTGGTACTGGATGAGGTCGCCGCTGTTGAGGTATTTCGGGCCTTCGCCGCGCAGAATCCTGCCGCCCATTGCCACGCACTGCCCGCGCCGGTCAAAAATGGGGAACATCAGGCGGTCGGAGAAAAACGCCACGTCGGGATAATTGCGGCTGAACAGCCCCGACTTCGCCAAAAATTCGTCGCTGAAGTTTTTTTTCCGCAGGAACTGCTTGAGCCAGCGGCGGTCGGCGGGCGCGTAGCCCAGCCTGAATTTCTCGACNGTCTGCATGGTCAGGCCGCGCTTGGTGATGTAGTCGAGCGCGAACGCGCCGTCTTCGGTCTGCGTGAGCAGATAATGGAACATGCTCGCCACGCGGTCGTACAGGCTGACCAGCTCCGCTTTTTCCGTGTCCTTTTTCGCGGATTCGGGCTGATGCCCCTGCGCGTATTTGACTTCGATACCGTATTTTTTTGCCAGCTGCGCGATTGCTTCGGGGTACGTCAGCTTCTCCGTCTCCATGACGAACGTAATCACGTCGCCGCCCTTGTGGCAGCCGAAGCAGTAGAACATGTTCTTGCTAGGCGTGACGCTGAACGACGGCGTTTTCTCCTGATGGAACGGGCAGCAGCCCCACCACGTCGCGCCTTTCCGCGTCAGCTGGACGTACTCGCCCACGACCGACACGATGTCCGCGGCGCGTGAGACGGCATCGGCTGTCTCTTTCTGAATGAAACCTGCCATTTACTTTGCGNCCGCCGCCTTTTTCGTCTTGAAATTCGCGCCCGCCGACGCGTGGGAGCTGAGCGTCTCGGTGAACGTGTGCGTCCCCGCGTCGGCATCGGTGAGCGTGAAATAAAAATAATCGGTGCGGGGAGGATTCGCCGCCGCCTGCAACGCCGTCATGCCNGGATTTGAGATCGGTCCGGGGGGAAGCCCCGCCCACTTGTACGTNTTGTACGGACTGTCGATTTTCAGGTCGGCATAGGTGATGACATCGGGATGCGGTCTGCCCAGAATTTCCGTGATGATATAGGCGATCGTCGCGCACGAATATAATCCCGACCGCGCGTCAATGCGGTTGGTGAACACGCTCGCAATCAACGGTGCCTCGCTTGCCACGCGGTACTCGCGCTCCACGATCGATGCGAGCGTAACGATGTCGTGCAGCCGGTCGGGGGCAAGCGTCCCGTCCGCCTTGTAGCGATCCGAAACGACGACGGACTGGAATCGCCGGAAGAATGTGTCCGCCATGACGCGCACGACTTCCTCGCCGCTCATCTGCGGCGCAAAGAAATATGTGTCGGGGAACAGATAGCCCTCAAAACTGTCCTTGGTATTGTACACGCCCACGGGAATGCCGTATTCCTGCAAGAGCCGCGCGTCCGTCACGGCGGCTTTGAAATCATCGGCGGAGCACACGCCCTTNTCCTCCAGCACCGCCGCGATCTGCCCGGCCGTCAGTCCCTCGGGAATCACCGTGGTGATGTACGTTCCCTTGCCATCCTCGAACATATCGAGCAGCTGCGCGACGCTCCGTGCGCTTGAGACATCGTACACGCCCGACTTGAGCACGAACGCATGCGTCCTGCCCGTCAGGAACGGACAGCGCGCCGCAAGATAGAACGCGGTCTCCGAGCGGACAAGCCTTTCCCGCGCCAGCCTAGCCCCCAGCGCGCGCACGCTCATCCCCGACGGAATTTCCACCCGCGCGGAGACGGCATCCTGTTCGCCGTCCAAAGGCGAAAGCGCATACAGCAACAGCGCGAATCCCGTAGCGGCAAACGCGAGCAAAACGGCGCACACGCAGAGAAAAACGGCAATCGGACGGTATTTTTTTTCTTTCTTCTTTTTCATAGATAAAATGCTTCGGCCTCGTCTACGGACATCGCGTCGTACACGGCCGCCTCCACCGCCTGCGCGAAATCCTCAAGCCCGTCAGGCAGCAACGCCTGATTGTTCCGCAGGAAACGCGCCAGAATGCGTATCTCGCGGCGGGTAAAATGATAATCCAGGTGCANTTCTTCCGCCGGCACGAACGGCTGCGGCACGACGGTCATACNGTGAATTCCTGCCCTTCGACCGCCAGATGCACCGACACCGCGTCATGGGCGATGTAACTGGCATACCACCGCGCCGACTGCAAGATCGCGTTCACCTTGCGGTCATCGTAGGCGGGATCATGATGAAACAGGTACAGTTTCTTGATGTTCCACGCCGCCGCAAAATCAATCGCATAGCAGAACGGGGAATGTCCCCACCCCTCCTTCTCGCACGCCTCTTCCACGGTATACTGCGCGTCATGGATAAGCACGTCCGCGCCCGCAAAGAACGCCACGTGCTCGGGCGTGCGGTCAAAGTCACACGGGCGCAGCTCAACGTCAGTGGCATAGATGACTTTGCGCCCGTTCTCCTCGACCGAGAACGCGTAGGAATCCCCCGGATGGCTCATCTTCATCGCGGTCACCGTCACGTCCCCGACCTGGAGCGGCTTTGACGGCTCGATCGTGTTGAAGCGGATATGCTTGGTAAACGAATCCATGCGCACCGGATAATACGGCTCCTGCATCTGCCGTTCCAGATGCTCCTTGATATGGTCGAACGGCGAATAAATGTCCAGCACGGTCTTGGGATGGTACGCGGGACCGAAAAACGGCAACCCCTGCACGTGATCCCAGTGGAAATGCGACAAAAACAGGTGGTAATGCCGGTCGTCGGGACGCTCGCCCAGCTTTCCCATGGCGCGGATGCCCGTACCCGCGTCAAACACGAGCTTCGTCTTGCGATCCGACGTGACTTCCACGCAGGGCGTGTTGCCGCCGATCGTGCCGTACAGCCAGTCGGGAAGCGACGCGAGGAAACGCTCGCGCGCGCTGTCCGAGGCAATGTCCTTCGGCTGGATACGCTGGACTGCGGCCGAGATTTTTGCCCGTACCTGCTGCGGAGACAACGGCGCGGGCAACGATCCCCTCACCCCCCAAAAACGCACGTTCACGCCTTACAGCTCCTTGATGAGTTCGCTTTTGTGTATCGGCAGGTTGCGCTCATAGTCATTTCGTTCCCTTTCTATCGCTTCTTTTGTCCACAGCCGCCCCGTGCCGATTCCCGGGCAGGATTCGGCACAGGCATCCCACTGCCCTTTGTCCTCCAGAATCCACGTCCAGAACGGAAAGGTGGAGCACTGGACGGGGCGGGCATCATACGCCGTGCAGCCGTCACGCTCGTTCCACAGAATGCAGTCGCAGTTCGTCTTCTCTTTGAGGCACAGGACGAGCGTGTTGTCGTAGTATTGCACCCACCGGCAGTATACGCCGACGAATTCTTTCACGGTCATTTTAAACTTTTGGCAGAGTTTTGTCAAATCCGCGCGGGAAAGGTAGACAAAGCCGGGATCGATGCGGCAGCAGTTCGAGCAGCGCTTGCAGGAAAAATGAAGTCCGTTTTCGTAATACACGCGCCGCTCCTTCGCAAACAAAAAGGGACTTAAGCAGACACTTAAGTCCCTTTGGGGAGTGTAGGATTCGAACCTACGAAGGCGGAGCCAGCAGATTTACAGTCTGTCCCCTTTGACCACTCGGGAAACTCCCCGTTCTCTTAGCTGCTTGTAGGACTTGGACCCACGACCCCGAGATTACAAATCACGTGCTCTACCAACTGAGCTAAAGCAGCAGACATTCCTGCGGAACGAATATCATCATAGCAGAAATCCGGCGGCATTGTCAAGCGTCGNCCGCGCGAATTCCGGCTATTTCCGCACGAAATCGGGGCGAAGCCGTTCCGCGCCGTTGATGTAGACGTGGCGGGGCGACGAGCCGTCCGCAAGGTACGCATGGACGAGCACGCGGATCATGCCGGCGGGCGCGCCCGCAATGTCGGCTTCCTGCGACGTGAACAAGGCGCACCCGCTCACGTCAATGCCCACGTCGCCATGCCGGAGCGCGAACGCGGGATTGAGGGCGGTCAGGTCCTTCGTCTGCGTAAAATGGACGGAAACGATGTCCTGCGGCGCAATGCCGTTCTCCGCGAACAGGCGGCGGCACATCTCCGTCACGCCGTCCTGCACGGATTCCTTGGTGTTCGCCGCGCCCGTCGCGCCGCGCAGCCCGTACAATCTTTTTTCCATATCGTGCTCCTTACTGAATCCGTCCGTTCAGCGACTTGATGAAATCGGCGGAATCGCCGTTCCTCAGGATTTCTGACAGCTCGGGATATTTTTTCAGCGTCTCGCCAATCTGCGTCAGGCGGCTCACCGCCCGGTTGTCGGACAGGATCGTGTCCGCCTGGTGCTGCGCCGACGAAATCAGCGCCTCGTCCACGTAATCCTGGAACGTCATGTACGTCCGCTTGGCGCGCGCGTACAGCTCCGCGTCGGGGATTTTCGCGTTCTTCACGATTATTGAGACGACTTCAATGCCGTCCAGCGCGTCGTCCGTGCCGATTCCTGCCAAAATCTGCCCGGTACTGCGGGACGTGGCGATGCCGGTCGGGTCTGCCGCGCTCTCCGCAATGAGGTAGGCGGCGACCAGCTCGGCGATGCGGTCGGCAGCCTGATGCAGGTAGGTCTCCAGCTCCTCGTCCGTGGTGATTTCCGCCGAGCCGGCTTTTTCCAACAGCCCGTCCTTTTTCATCCGAAGCGCAATGTCAATGTCGAACGCATAGGCGAAGTCGGGCGCGCTCTTCACCTGCGCGGAATAGACTTCCGCGGACGGAAGCGCGCCGCGCACCGCCGTATGGTACGTGTGGGGAACCAGCCGGAACGTCAGCAGNCGGGCGTTCGTGGGCAGCAGCGGCTCCCACCGCCAGCAGAACGTGCCTTTTTCGATGATGCGGGGATACACGCCGCTCGTCTTGGAGACGAGCACGCCGCATTCGTCGGTCTTGATCTTGAACTGCACCCAGCCNAAGTAAAAGACCGCCCCGCCTATCAGCNNGAGCACCAGCACCGTAAAAAAAACATGATTTCCCTTTCTCATACCCTGCCTTTTGTGTATACTAAGACTATGCGCGACGACCATTATACCCCGAAACCCGATGATCATGCAAGATTGCCGGCGNNNNCCGAANCGGCGGACGCGCGCGCGCAGCGGCATATTCCCGTCNTGCTGCGGCTTATCCGCCGGGCGGTGCTGTTTTTGGGGCTTGAGACGCTCGCGCTCGCGCTGTACTACGTCTCGGGCAACTTGCAGCACTTCCTTGAAATCGACATNATGACCATTCTNCGGGCGACGGGCATNTCCGCCATCGCGCTCGCNNTGTTCTGCGCGGCGGGCATGGCGGCAAGCATCTGGTTCNCNGTCNCGCAGAANCGTCCGGCGTTCCTGNTGCGGCTGATTCCCTACGGCNTNCTGCTCGNGCTTGCCGCCGCGCTCACCGTCTTCGTGCTGACCGTCGATTTACTGTCGGCAGGGCTTGCCTGATTTCTGCACCCGCGCCGTGACCGGCAGNATCAGCACGAATTCGCCCTCCTGCACGGAAATGCGCACGTCCTCTTGCCTTNCATAGTACGACGGCGCGATGCGGTTGCTGACGCTCGGCATTCCCTCCGCACGGAAACAGTCATATTCCCAGCACAGNCCGTGCGAGCGCAGCGCGCCNCCCGTGCGGGAATTCGTCGTGCGCGCGACGGAGACGACATCGCGCGGGGCGAGCGCGCCGACTGAAAACGAGTCCCCCACGCCCGCATACCAGAACGCCTGCGCGCCGCAAAGCCAGCAGTCGGNGCGCAGATCGGAGGCGAACAAATCGAACACGGCGAGGAAATGGTCGGCACGTGCGCCGCCGCCCGCNCCCACGAGCGTAATCCAGTCACCCGACTTTGCGCGGCGGTGCGCGGCNTCCAGCGCGAGTTCCGTATCGGTCGCGTCCTTGTCCTGCGCGAACGTCCGCACGATCTCCGGCGGATACNGCGACAGCAGCGACGGATCGGCAAGGCTGTCCATGTCGCCNAGAATNAGCTGCGGCGAAAACCGGCTGCCAAAATGCCGCNCGTATTGCTCCGCCGTGACCAGACCGGAATCCGCCNCAATCACGAAATCAGGCTCCCGATGCGAAAAATACGGCGCGGCTTCGGCAGGTTCGGGGCTTTCTCCGCCCGTAAAAATAACGAAATGCATGGCACAAACTATCCTTTTCTGCTACCATGATAGCATGAATCGCGTGTCAATTCCTAGCGAACTCAGAAAAATGAACGCCATTTTCTCGGCGAACGGCTTTGAGGCNTATTTGGTCGGCGGCGCGGTGCGCGACATGATACGGGGAACGCCCGCCTCCGACTGGGACATCGCCACCAACGCAACGCCCGCCGACGTNATGCGCCTGTTCCGCAAAGTCATCCCCACGGGCATCGCGCACGGCACGGTCACCGTCCATTTCATGCGAAAAGAAATCGAAGTGACCACCTACCGCACCGAGCGCGGCTATTCCGACGGACGGCATCCCGACCAGGTATCGTTTGCCGCCACGATCCAGGACGACCTAAGCCGCCGCGACTTCACGATGAACGCGATCGCCGCGAGCCTTGCCGACGGCACGGTCACCGACCCGTTTGACGGGCGCGGCGACATCAAGAAACAATGCATCCGCACCGTGGGAAACGCCCGCGACCGCTTCCTTGAGGACGGTCTGCGCCCTATCCGCGCGATTCGGTTCAGCAGCCAGCTCGGCTTCAGCATAGAGGACGATACCTACGCGGCAATCATGGAAGGCGACGTGCAGGAGCGAATCCGCTCCATTTCGGCGGAACGGTTCCGCGACGAATTCTGCAAAATCATGCAGTCCCCCGTCCCTTCGGTCGGACTGCGCCTGCTGGAAGCGACCGGCATCCTCGCCTTTTTCATGCCCGAACTCGCCGCCGGACGCGGCGTTGCCCAGGCGGACGCGCGGGGATTCCACGAATTCGACGTGCTTGACCACAATATCTACGCCTGCGACGGCGCGCCGCGCGAAAACCTGACCGTCCGTCTCGCCGCGCTCTTCCACGATGTCGGAAAGACGTTCACGCGCACCACCGAGACGGCGGTCATTGACGGACAGACCGCGACGCTCGTCCATTTTCACGGGCACGAGGCGAAGTCGGCGGAGATTGCCCGGCNCGTGCTGACCCGGCTGCGGTTCTCAAACGCACAGACCGAACGGATCTGCCACCTAATTCGGCAGCACATGTTCTTCTTTGAGCCGAACTGGACGGATGCCGCCGTGCGCCGGTTCGTCGTCCGCGTCGGCACGGAGAACATCGACGACCTGTTCCTGCTCCGCTATGCCGACATCTACGGTATGCACCGCGTCCCTGTCGCCGCAGACAGCGTCACCGCGCGAACGCTGGACGAACTGCGCGAACGCATTGCAAAAGTCGAAGCGGAAAAATCCGCCCGCAGCCTGAAAGACCTTGCCGTGAACGGAAACGACCTAATTGCGCTCGGCATTCCCGCCGGTAGGCACATCGGGCGCATCCTGCACGAACTGTTCCAGTGCGTGCTCGACGACCCGGCGATGAACGATCGCGAACGGCTTTTGCGCGTAGCGCAGTCGATCGCTGAACAACGGCTGCCTTAAATTTCCATGTTCATCACGCGGCGCACTTCCGCGAGCGTCTTCTGCGCAATGGCGCGCGCCTTTTCCACGCCGTCGTTCAGCACGCGGCGGATGAGCTCCGGCTGCTGCTCCAGCTCGGCACGGCGCGCGCGCAGGGGACGCAGCTCTTCGTTCAGCGCCTCGGTCACCATCGCCTTGAGCGCNCCGCCACCGCCGTCGCCGATACGCTCCGCCACCGCCGCGGGATCGTCGCCCGTGCAGAGCGAGATGATGCGCAGAAGATTCGCCACTTCGGGGCGGTTCTTGGGGTCGTAGGTGATGTGGCGGTCCTGGTCGGTCTTCGCCTTTTTTATCAGCCGCGCCGTCTCATCCTCCGTCGCGGAAAGCATCACCGTGTTTCCGAGCGACTTGCTCATCTTCGCGCTGCCGTCAAGCCCCATGATCATCGGGGTCGCCGAAAGCAGCGCGTGCGGCTCGGGGAATACGGGGTCGGCCTGCTTGCAGAAGCGGGCATTGAAGCGGCGGGCAATCACGCGCGCCATCTCAAGGTGCGGCAGCTGATCCTTTCCGACGGGGACGACGTTGCCCTTGCAGAACAGAATATCCACCGCCTGGTGCACGGGATACGTGTACATTCCCGCGTTCAGCGCGACCTCCGACTTCGCGATCTCGTCCTTGACTGTCGGGTTGCGGCTCAGTTCGGCATTGGACACGAGCGTGAGGAACGGAACCATCAGCTGGTTCGCCTCGGGAACATGGCTGTGCGGAAAAATCGACACCGTGTCGCCCGGCTCGATTCCCGCGGAAAGATAGTCGATGACGAGCTGCTTCGTGTTCTCGCTGATGCGGTCGAACGCGTCGTGGTCGGTCAGCACCTGGTAGTCGGCAATCACGATCATCGTGGGAACGCCCAGCTTTGAGAGGCGCACGCGGTTCTTGAGCGAGCCGAAATAATGCCCGATATGCAGCCGCCCGGTCGGACGGTCGCCGGTCAGCACGCGGTAGTTTTCGGGGTGCGCGATGATGTCGGCTTCGATTTTCTCGCTCTGGCGCATCGCCGCCGCNAGNATTCTGTCGATGTTTGTCTCAAATTCGTCTGTCATNCCGAAAAGTATAGCAGACGGCAGGACTTTCCGCAACCTTTCCATTCCCGCCNAAACGCGCTATACTCTTCCCATGGCTCATTACGCATGTCTNGACAGGCTGCAAACCTGGCTCGATTCTTACCTGAATTTTGAAAAACTGCCGCAAAAAAANATCTTNTGGCTCGACACCATGGCGTTTCTGTGCAAAAAATGCGCGAATCCGCAGCATGCCGCCCCCGCGTTCCACGTCGCCGGGAGCAAGGGGAAAGGCTCGGTCGCGGCGATGATTGCCTCGATCCTTGACGCGGCGGGCTANCGGACGGGACTGTACACGTCCCCGCACATCGTCGATTTTTCCGAGCGNATNGGCGGCGCGCACGGGGCGTTCGGAGAAANCGTCTACGAACACGCCGCGNCAACACTGCGGCAGACCATAGNCGCGCTCCGCAAGGAAGATTTGCCGTCCGGCAGGAACATCACTTGGTTCGAGCTGGTCACGCTGTACGCNTTTTTGTGCTTTANGGAGGCAAAAACCGACTACAACGTGCTNGAAGTCGGCCTTGGCGGACGGCTTGACGCGACGAACGTCATCACGCCACGGCTCTGCTGCATNACGCCGATTGAAACGGAACACACCGAATTCCTCGGCGACACNATNGCCCAGATTGCCGCAGAAAAAGGCGGCATCATCAAAAACGGCGTTCCCGTCGTGATTTCGCGNCAACACCCCGACGCAAAGGCAGTTTTTTCGCGGATCGCGGCAGAACGAAACGCAAAACTGTATGCTATTGAAGACATCGTGCAAGAAATTACGACGGAATACGTTTCGGAACAAGAAAAATGCGCTGAAAAAAGTCTGAAAAATAATACATCATCTGACAATACTGATGGGCGATTCTCGCCGCCACTCATGCGAACGACCATTCGTTCGTCTCTTTTTGCGCGTCCGCTGGAGGCTTCCTTACGGTTGTTAGGCAACGTGCAGGCTGAAAACGCGGCGCAGGCGGCAGTCGCCGTCAAACTGGCGTTGCCCGGCATAGACGAACGCACGATTGAGCAAGGGCTGGAGAACACCGTACTTCCCGGTCGATTTGAAATCATCGCGCGCAAAAAAAACGGTTCATTCGCCCCGGCGGGCAAACGAACGTTCGTTGTTATGGACGGCGCGCATACGGTGCGCAGCATTACCGGCACATTGCAGACATTCCGCGCGGTGTTCGGCACGGGCAACGCACACTTGCTGTTCGCCTGCGCCGCCGACAAGGACATCGCGGACATCGCGCCACTGTTCAGGCAAGGCTTTTCGCACATCACGCTCACCAGACCGGGGGCTGTCAAACAGAGCAACCTTGCCGCGCTCACGCAGGCTTTTGACGCGGCGGGACTGCGCTACACAAGTTCCGAAGATTTTTCCGCCGCGATTCGCGACGCGTTGTGCGCAGCAGAGACGACGGACGTTCCGCTGCTGGTAACCGGGTCGTTCTATCTGCTTGCGGAGGTGAAGAAGATTATAGGTACAGACGCGGAACGCGCTTGGTAATCGCGCTCGTTATCTCGTAGGAAATCGTGCCTGTCGCGTCGGCGAGTTCCTGCGCGCTCTGCGCCGCGCCACTTTCTTTCGGTCCGAACAGAACGGCCTCGCTCCACCGCTCCACGGTATCCGTGCCGAAATCGACCATGCACTGATCCATGCAAATCCGTCCGCGGATAGGATATGACGCTCCGTTCACGCCCACCCGCATGACCGAGGCGAACCGGCGGAACAGTCCGTCCGCGTAGCCGACCGGCAGCACGCCGAGCGTCGTATCGCGCTCCGCCGTCCAGGTGCGCCCGTAGGAGACGGACATTCCTTTTTCCAGCGGACGCACGGCAACCACGCTCGTCGCCAATGCCATTACGGGGCGCAAATCAATGTCCCTGCCAATGCCCGTGTAGTATGAGCGGGGCTTTCCGTCGGGATAATATCCGTAGACGATGATTCCCGGGCGCACCATGTCCCCGTGGAATTCTGGTCGCTCAAGCGTCGCGGCCGAATTGCAGCAATGGCAGATTCCCGGGTCGATTCCTTCAGCCCGCACGGAGACCACCGCCTGCGAAAAACGTGCGAACTGAACGTCGGTATAGGACTTGTCCGCCGCCGCAGGCGAATCCGACACGGCAAAATGCGTGCACATTCCGCCGAGCGAGAGCGCGTCCGTAGCGACGATTTCCCGGGCAAGCGCGGCGGCTTCGCGGGGATAGCAGCCGATTCTCCCCATGCCCGTATCGACGGCAAGATGCACGGGGTAACGCGTTTTTCCGGCACGGCGCACCGCCCGCGCGACGGCACCGGCATAATCCGCGTCGCCCACGAGCGGTGTCAGGTCGTTCGCCACCAATTCGTCCATTTCGTCCGGGTGGCACAGGCTCAGCAGCAGCACCGGCGCGGCAATGCCCGCCGCGCGCAACTCCGCCCCCTCGCTCACGGCGGCGACCGCAAGAAAGTCCGCCCCCTGTTCCAAGGCGATTTCCGCGCATTTGACCGCGCCGTGCCCGTACGCGTCCGCCTTGACCGCCACGCACAGTTTCGTCCGGGGGGAAACGCGCTTCCGTATCTCGCGTATATTGTGCCGGAGATTTTCCGTGTAGATTTTTGCCACCGTCGCTCTCATAGCCCGCATTGTAGAACTTTCGCGCCGATTGTACAATATTTTTTCTGATTTTTGCCGATATATTGCATAAGAACCTCATTTTAGATACACTGGAAAGGCTATGATTATTCGCAAAAGTTTCTTTATTATTCCTGCGGCGGCAACGTTGCTTTTGGCATCCTGCCAGACAACGCAGCCCGTCGCTAGCAACACCACGGCTGACGACATCCAAATCCAGCCGCCGATGCCGGAATTGCCNGGACCGGTTGTCATCCCCCCTACCAAGTCTGACACGGCATACAAACGATACAAGGATCTTATCGACGGCATCGCGCTTACGATGGCTTCCGCACCAAAGGCGACGGCGAAAGGACACGCGTTCTCGTCCCCGTTCAGCGTCAAGGTGACCAAATCCGCGGACGGCACTCCCGCCGAAGGCATCGAGCTGACCGTGCGCTATCCGGTCGCAAAAACGAACGACGACATTCAGTACGCGGAGACGACTATCACCAGCAACGGGAACGGCACGGCGAATTTCACGCCGCCCGTCCCGCAGACCACGGTAAACGGCACGGTCACGATTTTTCCGGCAGGCGACATGAGCGACCCGGAGATTGCCGCGGCGGCGCAGCTTGTGTCCGTAACGGCGGCGTATCAGGTGCGCACCAATTTGTTGCAGTCGGGCGGCTGCATCGCCATCGTCGATTGCTCGCCGAACGGCTCGCCTATCACCACCCGCTCGGATTCGTCGTCGGGCGTGCTCACGGAAATGATGAAGAAAGGATTCGTGCGCGTGGGCAACATCGATTTCGTCACGGAAGTCATGACGGGCGACAAAAACCGCGTGTACAATGCCGCAAAGCCGATGATTGGCGGCTCGACCGCCTACCTGATTTTCGGGACGGTGCGGTACGCTCAGCCGATCCAAAAAACGGCAGACGGCTGCACGTGTACGCTCTCCGGCGACATCACGTGCCTGAGCATGAAAGACGGCTCGGTGCTGTACCACACGACAAGGACGGCGACGGCGAGCGACGCGCGGGAGCAACAGGCACTGGCAAAGGCGCGCGCGGACCTGACAAGGCAGATTGCGGATGCCGTTTACTACGGACTGTAACGAAAGGACANAAAGATGATATACACAGACACACGCGACAAGAGCGTCAAGACTGATTTCAAGACCGCCGTCATGAGCGGCATGAACGAAGCGACCGGCGGACTGTATCTTCCCGTCGCATTTCCCGCGCTCCCGCCGGAATTCATCAACAAGACCCCTGAGCCGAATTTCCGGGACATCGCGTTCGCAATGGCAAAGCCATACGTAGCGGACGAAATCCCCGACGCGGATCTGGCGGCGATCATACAGGACGCGTACCCGTTCGCGGCGAAAGTCCTGCCTATCGACCCGACCGCATACGTGCTCGAACTGTTCCATGGACCGACCTGCGCGTTCAAGGATTTCGGCGCGCGGTTCATGGCGCGCGTGATGTCGTACTTCAACCGCACCGAGGACACCCGGCTGCATATCCTCGTCGCCACGAGCGGCGACACGGGAAGTGCCGTCGGCAGCGCGTTCCACCATGTTCCGGGGCTTGACGTGACGATCCTCTATCCCGACGGAAAAATCAGCCCGTTGCAGGAAAAGCAGCTCTCCACGTTTGACGACAATGTGCGCGCGCTCAAAGTAGACGGAACGTTCGACGACTGCCAAAAACTCGTCAAGACCGCCTTCACCGACGCGCAACTGCGCGGAAAACTGCGGCTCTCGTCGGCGAATTCAATCAACATCGCGCGGCTTTTGCCGCAAAGTTTCTATTATATGTATGCTGCGCTCGCCGTCCGCAACCAGAGCTGGCGCGTCAACAAGATAGAAAATCCGGCGATCATCGCCGTCGTGCCGAGCGGAAACTTCGGCAACCTGACGAGCGGTCTGATCGCGCGCGAAATGGGCGCACCGATCGCCGGATTCGTCGCGGCGACCAACACGAACCGTACTATACCCGACTGGATCGCGACCGGCACCTACGCCCCCCGCCCGTCCGTCACCACCTATGCCAACGCAATGGACGTGGGCGCGCCGAGCAACTATGAGCGCATCGCGGCACTGTACGACATCGAAACGGTGCGCGCTCTGTTCGCTTCGTACTGGCTTGACAACGACGGCATCATCAGCGCGATAAAAGACTGCTTCACCCGCACGGGCTACACGATCGACCCGCACGGAGCAGTCGCATGGAAAGCGTGGGACGACATTCGCCACGGCGCGTTGCAGTCGCTCAAGGACGGCAAAAAAGGCGACTTCACCAAGCCGGGGCTGACCCCGAATCTTCCCGCCTGGGCGGGCAGCGTNCTGGACAAACAGGCGGTCGGCATCATCCTGGAGACTGCCCATCCCGCAAAATTCGGCGCGACCGTCACGCAGGCAATCGGCAGGGAGCCTGCCATTCCCGACCGGCTGGAAAAAGTGATGCACCTGCAAGACCGGGCAATCCCGATGAAAAACGATTACCAGCAGTTCAAGGAATGGCTTCTAGCGACGTTGTAGGCATCATAGTGCTGGTACTCCGTGAGCGTCGGCTCGCGCCGTTCAATAAGATGCGCCAGCCATAAAGTCCATATTCATGGGCTGTTCCCCGCTGGAACAGCCCATGACTTTGACATTGCGTTCCTCTGCGAATGACTTTATTGCAAGCAGCATGCCTTTTTGAAAATCCCTGTAGGCGGCCATGGTTTCCGCGGCACTTTCCGTGTGGTCTTTATACAAGACAAGAGAGACAAAGGCATCTTCTTGCGTTTCGTCGCTTCCTGGTGAAAAACGTAGCCGTATGCTCTTCATGTCCCAGCCGTTGGAAAACAGGCAGCTGTAGTTTCCCCGGAAGTCGAGTTCCTTGTAGACCAGCGTGTATTTGTGGCTCAAGTTATCCGCCAGTTCCTCGTAAAATTTCAGGGCTTCTTCGCCTGCGCGTCCGCTAAAGTCAAAGTGAATTTCCGGCCCGAAATAAGGAAGCGGTCCGCTGTTGAATATGAAATTTGTCCGCTCAAATCCTGTAATGTCGATGCCGTTTTTCTCTGTGAATGCCATTATTTTGAGCATCACGTTCCGTTGAAAGGCGTAATAGGTGGATGGACGTTCGTCAAGTAAAACAAAAAATTCTTCAAAGCATAGAGAGCCTTGCACGGAAGATTTCCGCATGTAAGGGAACGGACTTTTCTGCCCCGCATGGAAATTCATCAGTATGGCGAAGTCTTGACCGTCAAGGCGGTTTGACCTATCAAGGTATGTCCATCTTTCAAACCAATGGAAATAAGAATCACGGCGAGGCTCATATCTCTCTTCCAGTTTATACGAAGTGCCAAGTATATCCAACAGTTCATCATAAAGCGCGGACACCTCTTCGAGCGTTCGCGCGCCAAAATCAAAAGATATTTTCGCTCCAAAGTTGGTATGCTTGCCTGCGTGTAGGAAAGCGGCCGCCATGAAAAGCAGCAGAACGGCTATTCCTCTTTTATGCATAGTGTACTCCTCCACAAAGCTTTATAGTCAAAGACCTGTGCGCAACCTTGTTCTGCGAGATAGTTGCTGAGTCCATCAGAAATCCTCAGTATCTGATTCTTGTCTCTGTTGTATGGCAGTTCTGTCACATAATCTGGATGTTCGTCATACGAGGCAAAATTCCATCTTTCGTTGACAGACCACTCAATTGTCAAAAATTCTTGTGTTTCTTCCAATGTACTGGGCAGACTGGACGCACCGTCCGGAGCGCATCACATATTNTTGTACGTCTGCACNTCGTCCTCAAGGTGTTCAACCGTAATGCCCGCCTCGGCGAACATCCGCAGGCTGTCCGCNTCATCNTGGTAGTGTTTNTCGCAGACCACGCGCCGTATGCCGCAGTTGATGATGAGCATGGCGCANGTCATGCACGGNGTCATCTTGCAGTACACGGTCGCGCCGTCAATCGTAATCCCGCGCTTCGCNGCCTGGCAGATGGCATTCTGCTCTGCGTGTACCGTGCGGACGCAGTGCTGGCTTATCGTACCGTCNGCATGAATCANCTTGCGCATCAAGTGTCCTACNTCGTCGCAGTGNGCCAACCCNGCCGGNCTTCCCACATAGCCGGTCACCAAAATCTGGTTGTCCCGCGCGATCACACACCCGCTCCGTCCCCGGTCGCAGGTCGCGCGCTTGGCGACCGTGCGGCAGACTTCCATAAAATAATCGTCCCACGTCGGGCGNACATACGACTCGCCTGTCATCTCCATGAAAACCTCCACGCCCNTCCAAAACGGCATGACAGTATATCACGGCTGGACGGGAAAAACAACTGCCCGAGAACGACGGNGNACCAAACGACAGCGAGGGGCAATCAACGAATCCTCCGCACGAATGAACAAAAAACATTTTCCTCGCTCATCATGCATATCCCTTGACATAACCTGCGTAACCTGCTATTATAAATNNGTATTTTGCGGCAGTCATATAACGGCTCATTATCTCAGCCTTCCAAGCTGATGACGAGGGTTCGACTCCCTTCTGCCGCTTACCCTAATCAATGCAGATGACNTTANTCNCCGCAGNCAGCGTTATATGCTAGCTGGGCGGCGTGTTGCTCGGCGGCTTTTTTGTTCTTGCCTTGCGCGGGACCGTAGGTCGTGTTGCCCAAGCGNACGGTCACCCAGAAAGTCTGGTCGTGGTCAGGTCCTGTCTTCCGAACCAGTTCGTAGACAGGACACGACTTGCACTTTTTCTGATAGAATTCCTGCAAAATCGTCTTGTAGTCCTTTGCGCCGCGGTTCTCCTGCACCTTGCGGATTTCCGGCACGATGAGCGACAGTACGAGTTTTTCCGCCGCCGCGTAGCCGGCATCCAGATAATACGCACCNATNACNGCNTCCACGGCATCAGCAAGGATNGCCTTTTTNTGCCGACCACCGCTCATNTCTTCGCCCCTTCCCAGCACNAGCATNTTNTCNATNCCCATTGCNNCGGCAANNGGNGCNAGCGTCTGCTCGCTCACCACCNCGCTCTTGATNCGCGCCAANTCNCCNTCGGGNTTGTCCGTCATATCCGCATACAAGAATGCCGCCGTTGCCATGCCCAGTACGCTGTCGCCCAAAAATTCGAGCCGCTCATTGTTCACGTGCCGATGCCGCGTGTCCTCATTCGCATACGAACGGTGATGGAACGCAAGGTCGAGCAATGCGTAATCAGTGAAGCGGATCGAGAGACGCTTGCAGAACTGCNGCAACGCTTTCTTCCGTTCGGNAGAAAGCATANNTTTTTGAAGAATCNTACCNATCATGTTCGGTGAAACCTGCGGGAAAACCGCAACANCGCATAAAAAAACACAGACTGCGGACAGCGCAAGCCTGTGTTTCGAGCCATACCTGAGCAGGGATTTATTTNCCCTGCTCTGCCTTGATGAAGTCGTACGCGTCGCGAACCGTTTCGAATTCGTTTGCTTTCTCATCAGGAATGCTTACGCCAAGCTCCTCTTCGATTGCATACACAAGCTCGTANGTGTCAAGGCTGTCTGCGCCAAGGTCACCGCGGAATGATGCATCCAACGTAACCTTGCTTTCGTCGATTTCCAGTTTTTCAGCGATGAGCTTCTGGATTTTGCTGAACAATTCGTCCATAGTTGNTCTCCTCTTTGGATTCGGACTTGCCGCCCGCCCCCACCAGTTGTTTTGTCTCCCAATTACGCATTCGTCTCGGGGTTGATCACCTGCCGTCCGCGGTAGAAACCGCATTTCGGACANACGTGATGCTGCATCACNAGATTGCCNCAGTTGTTGCACTCGACAAGCTGCGGAGCATCAAGATGCATATTCACCCCCCGACGCCTGCGGGTACGGGCNTTTGACGTTTTCGCTCTAGGAACTGCCATATATAAACCTCACTATTGCATTATTACAGCANAGNANTTATGATACTACAGTTTCCACCCGAATGTCAATACATTATAGCACGTAGGCGCGATTTGTCAAGGTTGCTTCTGCTCGTACTTCNGCTTCATCGCGGCGGCGACGACCGGGGGCACCATGCCCGAAATATCGCCGCCGAAGAACGCCAGCTCCTTAATCGCGCTCGACTTTACGATAGAATACCGCTGCTCCGTGGGAATGAACAGCGTCTCAATCGCTCCGTTCAGATTGTGGTTCATCAGCGAAAGGTCGAACTCGTAGGCAAAATCATTGGCGTTGCGGATNCCNCGCAGCAGGATGTTCGCGCCGTTCTGCTTGGCATAATTGACGATAAGCCCCTCCCACTGGTGCACGGACACGTTCGCGAACGGNTCGGTCAGCACCTTCATCAGACCGATGCGCTCGTCCGCCGTAAAAAGCGACTTTTTCTCGGCATTGACNGCGATNACCACGTCAACGTTGTCGAACAGGCGACTTGCCCGCTCAATGATATTCAGATGCCCGTAAGTGGGCGGGTCAAAGGACCCCGGAAAAACGGCAGTCGTCATAGTAAAAAATATGATAATACGTTTGACTGAAGTTTGCAAGTAAGGTATGATGTCTACANTATTAGGTGGTACTGATATGATTACACGTTTNTTAAGACTGGCGGCGGCGTTCGCAGTTTTCGTCATGCTACTTGCCGCTTGCGGCACCACGCAGGAAGTCGTCGCGCCGGCTCCGCTGCCTGAAATCGAAGAACCCGCGCCGGAAGAGCAGACGGTCGCGCCAGAAAATCAGNCGGTCGTGGAAACCCCGCAGCTGCAGGCTCCCCAAAAGACGGCGGAAGACTTGGAATACGAGCGGTCGGTCGGCGGCGCGGACATCTCGCGCGACACGTTTGAGGACGACAAAGCGGCAATTCTCAGGATTATCCGGGAACTGTCGCGCGTCATGAAGACGCTCGACTACAAGGCATGGGTCACCTACCTTGACCAGGAGTCAATCGATTACTGGTCGCGCCCGACCAACCTGCGCAAGGCACAGGCGCGGCTTCCCATCAAGGGACTGCAGCTCAAGACGCTGGGGGATTACTTCAAGTACGTATTCGTCCCCGCGCGCATGGGACGCGAAGTGACCGAAATCCGCTACATCTCCCCCTCGTACATCAAGGCGGTGCAGGTAACCGACGATGACAAGGATATCGTGTACTACTATTTCAACAAGATAGACGGCACGTGGAAGATAAACATTCCGCCGCTTAACGAGTAGGCGGACAAAATACGACAAAACAGCCTGCCGGTCGTTGCTTTTTGCCGAAAGGTAGGCTATACTATGAAGCGACAGCATATCCGTTTTTAGGAGGATTATAATGAAGTCATTACGAAAGGCAGTCTGCGCCGTATGCGCGGCAGTCTGTACGTTGGGCGCGTTCGCGCAGCAGAACAACCGTTCTGAGGAATCGGCGGATGCCGCCTACCTGAGCAGCATAGAAGACTTGGTCATCAGCGAACTCGCGACATCGGAAGAACTGGACAACAAACTGGTCGCCCTCTCTTACCTTGAATCGGCAATCAACGACGGACGCACGTCTCCCGACATGATGGTCGCGCTGGATCAGCTGGCGGGCGAAGGCATCACCAGCCAGTCACGCACCAACGGTCGGCTCACGAACAACTATCCGCAGGTGCGCGCGGCGGCNTGTGACNTGCTCGCAAAAGTGCCCACGGAAGAATCAAAGACGACGCTGAAGAAAATCGCGCTCGCGGACAACGAGCCGATGGTCATCACGGCGGCAGTGCGCGCGCTCGGNGANATCGGNCTGAACGACAANGACGACGCGGTGGACACGATTGCNTGGGTCAGCCAGAANAANCTGTANGTCAANCCNACCAGCTCGCTCGCGCTCGAAGTGATTATCGCNTACGAGAANCTTGCGGACAAGGTGGAGAACAANAGNGCCATGCTCCAGTCGGTGAACAAGATTGCCACCAACCATCTGTTCGTGTCGTCGGTNCGCACCCGCGCGAAAGAACTTTCCAAAAAACTTGCCACCGGCAGCTCGTCAAACAGCAAGAGCGGCAACGCAAAATAACGCGACGGAAACGTCAAAAAAATCGGTGGCGTAAAAAAATTCCCGCAGCGAAGCGGGAATTTTTTGCATGAGAGATACAGGATTCGAACCTGCTACCTTCGGCTCCGGAGGCCAACGCTCTATCCAAGTGAGCTAATCTCTCAAGACGCTATTAAGATATACGGAAAGCACGAAAATGTCAATGGAAAAAGGAGCAATGTTATGGAGCCGATCATTCTTGCATCATCTTCTCCCCGCAGACAGGAAATCCTCAAGCTGCTCAATATTCCGTTCAAAGTGGTCATGCCTGAGATCGACGAGTCCCAGCCCGATGACGTTACGACGGAGAAACTGCCCGAATACCTTGCCACGCGCAAGGTGGATGCCGTCGCCCGCTCAATGCCGGTCGGACTGGAACTGCCGTGGATTCTCGGCGCGGACACGCTCATCGAGCTGGACGGGAAAATATACGGCAAGCCGCGTGACCAGGAGCAAGCCGTGCAGTTCTTGCAGGAATTGCAGGGAAAAACACACCGCGTCTTGACGGGGCTTGCCTTGTACAACGGCACGCTGCATTTCGTCTCCACCCGCACGGTCATCTCGCAAGTCACGTTCGCGCCGATGACGCGGGAAGAAATCGACTGGTACATCGGCACGGGCGACTGGCACGGCGCGGCAGGCGGCTACCGCATCCAAGGGCTTGCCTCGTGCTTCATCAAGACTATTACGGGCACGAACAGCGCGGTGGTGGGCTTGCCTATCTTTGAGCTTTATGATATGCTCAAAGAGCAAGGTTATGCTCTTATCGAGTGACCGGGCCGGGCTTCAGGCAGACCGTAGGTCGTGGCTGAAGTTGCGAAATCTTCCGGGCGACNNTCATNNGTCGTCACGAGAAACAGAGTTTGGCAGGAAAGACAGCGGCATCGTCCGTCANTATGTCNTTCCCGTGAAGGAGCATCTCATGGCAGTTGTAACCATGAAGAGTTTGCTTGAATCTGGTGTGCATTTTGGNCATCAGGTAAAGCGTTGGGATCCGCGCATGAAGAAGTATATCTTCGCAGAGCGCAACGGCATTCANATCATCGACTTGCAGAAGACAATCGTAGCGATCAAGGACAGNTACGAGGCAGTGCGCAAGGTCGTCTCATCCGGCAAATCAGTGCTGTTCGTCGGAACGAAAAAACAGGCGCAGCAGGCCATCCAGAAAGAGGCGGAGCGTTGCGGCATGCATTACGTCAACAACCGCTGGCTCGGCGGCATGCTGACGAACTTCACCACCATCAAAAAATCGTTGCAGCGGCTCAAGAAAATCGAAAAAATGGAAGTTGACGGCACGTTCGACAACCTGACCAAAAAGGAAGTGTCCGCGCTGACCAAAGAGAAAGCCAAGCTGGAGAAAAACCTCGGCGGCATCAAGGAAATGAAGGAGCTGCCGGGAATCATCTTTATCATCGACACGCANAAGGAAGAGATTGCCGTCGCGGAAGCGCACCGCATGGGCATTCCCGTGGTNGCGGTCGTTGACACNAACTGCAACCCCGANGGCATCACCTACCCCATTCCGGGCAACGACGACGCAATCCGCGCCATCAGCNTGTTCACCTCAATCATCGCGAACGCGGTCATNGAGGCGGACAACGAGCAGGGGCTGAAAATCATCGAGACCCTGGGCGACGAGGAGGACGGCGTGCAGACCGATGCNTCGACCAAGAAAGACGATGAGGAAATCGTCGATTATACGAACTANACGCCGACCGAAGCGGACGCAAAAAAAGACGAAGCTGACGACGACGATGATGACGAGATNGACGAAAGCAAAATCAAATAAATGNCGGGCTTNCCGCGCGGCGCGCGGNAACACCTGACTGGAGTTTATACCATGGAAATTAAGGCAAGTGATGTCAAAGCCCTGCGCGAAAAAACGGGCGCAGGCATGATGGAATGCAAGAAAGCACTGACCGAAGCGAACGGCGACGCGGCGCAGGCAGAAAAAATCCTGAAAGAAAAGGGACTGGCTGCGGTCGCAAAACGTTCCGAGCGCGCGACGAGCGAAGGNCGCATTTTTGTCCGGCAGGACGGCAACAAGGTCGCGCTCGCGGAAGTGACCTGCGAGACCGATTTTGTGGCCAAGAACGCGGACTTCATCGCGATGGGCGACAAGATTTTGGACACTATCTTCGCGAAAAACTACACGAAAGTGGAAAAAGAATTGGAAGATATGGTGCTTGACCTCGCGACCAAAATCCGCGAGAACATGGCAGTCCGCCGCGTGGAGGTGTTCGACGTGCCGGCAAACGCGGTCGCGTCAACGTACGTGCACTCGGACTTCAAGACTGCCGCNGCCGTGGTGGTGGAAGGCGCGACGGGCGACGACGTAAAGGAATTCGCACACGACTGCTGCCTGCACCTTGCGGCGTTCACGCCGGCATACATCACGAAAGATGACATTCCGCAGTCATACATNGACGAGCAGAAAGANATTTTTNCCGCNCAGATGGCNCAGGACGAAAAAATGGCCGCAAAGCCGCAGAACGTCAAGGACGGCATATTGCAGGGCAAAATCAACAAGCATCTTTCTGAAATCAGTTTCGNGGATCAGCCGTTCGTCAAGGANGACAAGGTGAGCGTCGCGAAAAAACTGGAAGAAGTCTCNAAGNCAGCCGGCNCNAANCTTTCTTTCGGGAAAATCGTGCTNTTCGTACTCGGAAAGTAAACTGACGGGCGGTCTGAACGACCGCCCTTTTTCAAGGAGAACCNGCATGGCATTNGATGCTAAAGCTAAAATGGACAAGACGCTCGACGCGCTCAAAAATGAACTGAACACTATCCGCACGGGGCGCGCGTCCGCNTCNCTTTTTGACAAGGTGCGCGTCAATTATTACGGAGACAAATCGCCGCTCAANCAAGTGGCGACNNTTTCCNTTCCCGAAGCGCGTACCGTCGTGATTTCTCCGTTCGACAAGTCGCTGCTGACGGAAATCGAAAAAGGCATCCTCACCGCCGACCTGGGCTTGAATCCGTCNAACGACGGCAAGGTCATCCGNATTTCTATCCCGCCGCTCACCGCTGNNCGCCGCAAGGAACTGGTCAAGCAGGCAAANGGCATNGCGGAGAACTACCGCACGACAATCCGCAANATCCGCCGCGACGGAAACGACGANCTCAANAAACAGCAGAAAGCNGGCGAGCTGACCGAAGANCAGCTCAANAAAGAGACGGACGGGCTGCAAAANCTGACCGACAAATANATTGCCNACATCAACAAGATTGCAGAGGACAAGGAGAAAGAAATTCTCGCGTAAAGGCGGGACGNANTCCTTGCACGTACATGACTGCTGACGAACTGAANACNNGCGCGNTTCCCGGACATGTCGCGATTATCATGGACGGGAACGGACGCTGGGCAAANCANANGGGNATGCCGAGGACGGCGGGTCACAAAGANGGGCTGACGGCGGCGAAGAAAATCGTCGCNGCGGCCGCTTCNCTNGNTATCGCATATATCACGCTCTACACGTTCAGCACGGAAAACTGGAAGCGCGCNCAGNAAGAAGTGGGTTACCTGATGAGCCTCATCAAACGGCATCTGCGCGCCGAATTCGAATTCTACAAAAAAAACGGCATCAGAATCGCGCACATCGGGGATTTGGGCGGNNTGCCNGCCGACGTGCAGNCNGAAATCATCAAGGCNCAAGAAGATACGGCGCATTTTACNGGAACGACGTGCGTNCTNGCAATCAACTACGGCGCNCGCNACGAGCTGACNCGNGCCGTCANNTCGCTCGCCGAAAAAAANATNGCGATTACCGAGGCATCAATNACGAANGCGCTCGACATNGTGCCGGACGTNGACNTGCTCATCAGGACGGGCGGCGANCAGCGGCTGAGCAATTTCCTGCTCTGGCAGGCAGCCTACGCGGAATTCATCTTTACAGATACGCTCTGGCCGGAGTATAATGAGGAAGAGTTTTTTGGTCATATAGAAGCATTCCAAAAAAGGAGCAGACGGTTCGGTGCCGTGCCGGATCAATAGGCTTATGAATACAGTTACGCAGAGATTATTGGTGTTTTTTATCGGCATTCCGGTCGTCATTACGCTGGTGTGGCTTCCCTATTATCATCACCTTGCCATGCACCTGCTTGCGCTGTGCGCGGCGTTCTTTGCGGCGAACGAACTGCACACGATGCTGGGAAAAAACTACGCCGTGCATCCCAAACCGCTCGTGTTGCTGCTCGTCTCGGCAGTGCCGGTCATGGGCATTCTGTGCGCACTTCTGGGCTGGGATTTGTGCTACATCGATTTTACGTTTGTCGCCGCCGTACTGGTCGTGCTGTCGTTTGAGACGCTGACCGCGCAGACGTTCGCGCAGTCGAACGCGCGGATTGCCACGTCGGTGTTCGTCATTCTGTACTGCGGCTATTTTTTCAGTTTTGTCTCCAAAATGACGCTGTTCCCTTCCGCGACGGCGTACATCGCGTTCTTCCTGCTTTTCGTGTTCATGTGCGACTCGCTCGCTTGGTTCTTCGGCGTGCTGTTCGGCAGGAACAACAAAGGTCTCTTCAAGGCAAGCCCGAACAAGAGCGTCGCCGGATTCGCAGGCGGCATCGCGGGGGCGGTGGCAGTCGGGCTGATCGGGCATTACCTGCTGCCGAAATACTGCGGCATCGTGATTTTCGGCGGCGCACCGTGGAAAGCCGTCGTCCTTGGTGTGCTGATGGGATGCTCGGCGATTGTCGGCGACCTGACGGAATCGGTGCTGAAACGCTCCGCCGACGTGAAAGACAGCGGAAAACTGATACCCGGACGGGGCGGCATGCTTGACTGCGTGGACAGCATCGTGTTTTCCGCGCCGATTTATTACTGGCTCGTCAGCATTCTTTACAATCCTGCGGTGTAATATGCAACGCGCACGAAAAAAAGTGCTGGTACTCGGCGCGACCGGCTCAATCGGCACGAGTACGCTCGACATCATCAGGAATCAGCGCGACCGCTTTTCCTGCTGCGGGCTGACGGCGCACCGCAACCGGGACGAACTGGAACGTCTTGCTGCGGAATGCGGCGCGCCCTGCTCGCTTACGGCAGAAGAAGGCACGGACGGCATCAGAAACCTCATCGAACGGACGAAGCCCGACATCGTGGTGAACGGCATTGCGGGAAGCGCGGGGCTGATTCCCAGCCAGCTCGTGCTTGAGGCGGGCATTGACCTTGCGCTCGCAAACAAAGAGACGATTGTCATGGCAGGTCCGCTGATGTCCGCGCTCGCAGAAAAGCATCAGTGCAAAATCTTGCCCGTGGACAGCGAGCATTCAGCGATTTTTTCGCTGCTGCGCCAGTGCGGGCGTGAAAACGTGGAAAAACTCATCATCACCGCAAGCGGCGGACCGTTCCGCACCTGGACGAGCGACCAGCTCAAAGGCGCGACGATTGCCGACGCGCTCAGGCATCCCACCTGGCACATGGGGAAAAAAATCACCGTGGATTCCGCCACAATGGGAAACAAAGGGCTGGAAGTGATTGAGGCGCGGCGGCTGTTCGGCTTTCCGGCGGACGACATTCAGGTGGTCGTGCATCCGCAGAGCATCGTCCATTCGCTCGTGCGCACGGCGGACGGCATTGTCTACGCGCAGTGCAGCGAGCCTGACATGAAGCATCCGATCATGCAGGCACTGGACTATCCGCACACAAGCGCGAATTTCATGCGCCCGTTCGACCTGACTGACACGGCGGACGGGACGCGGACGCTCACGTTCGAGCAGCCGCGGTACGACGACTTTCCCCTGCTCCGCCTTGCGTTCGACGCGGCGCGGAACGACAATGCCTATCCGATTGCCTTCAACGCGGCGAACGAAATCGCGGCGTGGGCATTTATCGACGGGCATATCGGCTTTATGGACATCGCGCGCGTGGTGGAACGCGTCATGCATTATGACTGGTCGGGGGCAATCCGCGACATGCCGGACGTGCTTGCCGCCGACACGGAAGCGCGGGCGCAAGCGAGAGCGGTACTGTGACGGTCATATACGGTCTGATCGCGCTGGGCGGCATCATTTTCATACACGAAATGGGACATTTCATTGCCGCAAGNCTCTGCGGCGTGCGCGTGGAGGCGTTCTCCTTGGGCATGGGGCCGGTGCTGCTCCACAAAAACTGGCGCGGCACGGACTGGCGGCTTTCGCTCATTCCGATCGGGGGCTACTGCGCGATGAAAGGCGAGCAGGATTTTGCCAGGGCATCCGACGACGGACTGGACGACATCCCCGCCGAGGCGGACTCAATGTTCGGCGTGCGGCCGTTGGCACGGGCGGCAATCGGCGTTGCCGGGCCGCTCGCAAACCTCCTGTTCGCCGTCCTCGCCTATTCGGTCGTGGCGATGACGGGCTACACGTACTACGCCGCCGGAAACCAAATCCGCCTTGCGCATGAAGTCTATCCCGGCACTGCAAGCGCGGCCGCCGAAGCGGGACTGCGCAGCGGTGACACGATTTTGTCCATAAACGGGCAGCCCGTCACGGATTTTGCCGACCTTGCCGGCATCGTCGCACGGCATCCCGACGAAGACCTTGCGGTGGTCGTGGAGCGCGACGGCGAAACGCTGCCCTACACCGTGCACACGATGATGGCAGCAAACGGCGCGGGAAAAATCGGCGTGGTCAGCCTCCCCGAATCGGTCGTGCGGCGGGAAGCGCGGCGGTACGCGTTCTTTCCCGCAATCTGGCAGGGCATCAAGGAGACCGGCATGACGTTCGCGCTCACGGTCAAAGGAATCGGGCTGCTTTTCAAGGGCGCGAACGTGAGCGAGACGGTGAGCGGGCCGGCGCGGATCGTGACGATGCTCGGCGGCACGGTACAGGACGGCTTCGGCGCGGGATTCCGCACGGGGCTTGCCGCGCTCTTGCAGTTCACGGCGGTCATCAGCGTCTCACTTTTTATGATGAACATGCTCCCCGTTCCCGTGCTTGACGGCGGGCTTATCTTCTTTTCGCTTGCCGAAGCGGTTTTCGGCATTTCCGTTTCCCCAANANNGCGAATTCGNATACAATATATCGGGCTTGTCCTGCTGGCGGCGCTGTTCGTCGTGGCAATGGCGGGCGACATTACCTATTTTGCAAGGATGTTCCATGAAAAATAACCTCTGCGGCATTGCCGCCGCGTTNNTTTCCGTGTGCGCGCTNGGCGCACAGTCGCATATCTCCACGCAGGCGCACCAGTCGCCCGTGACGGCNCTGGCAGCCCCCGCAAGCGCGGCGAACGCCGACACGAGCATGTTCAGCTCCGGCGCGGACGGCTTTCTGGTCAAATGGACGGACGACGGGCTGGGCGAGCATTACCAGCTGACCGAGCTNGCCATAAAAATGATCGCGCGCAGCCCGAACGGGAACGACATCGCCGTCTATGAGACCGACGGCGCGACGATAAACCGCGTGACCATCTGGAACTGGCGCACCNTGACGCGCAAGTATTCGTTCCGCTTCTCAAACCCGCTCACGTCGCTCGCNTTTTCGGCAAAAGGGACGTTCGTGCTGTGCGGGACGGCNGCCGTGAACGGNCTCGTGTTCCTGAACGCGACGAACGGGAACATCGTGAACGCGAAGATAAAAGAAGAGACCGGCGCGGTGAGCCTCGCGCACACGTCAAAGACNGAGAACACCGCCGTCGTCTACTCGCCGGCAGGCAGCCTGACCTATTACAACCTCAGNACCGGCGCGCGCAAGGCNCGGTTCGCGGCNGAACGGAACCTGACCCAGGTCTGCCTGTTCAACAACGAAGTGTTCGTGGCGGGNACGAAAGGCAACAGCATCTACGTCCTCCAGGCGACCACCGGGCAGACCGTCGCCCAGTACGGCGCGCAGNACCCNATCCTCATCGGCTCGAACGACCGCAGCGACCTGCTCTACCTCGTGCAGGAAAACCGCACGTTCACGATCAATACCATCGCCAACGACCGCAACAAGGCCGTCATCCGCCCGCAGGTGCTCGGGACGTTCGCCGGGCTCAAGCCGGACGAGACGCTGACGGGCGCGGCCGTGACGGGCGGCATCATCTATGCGGGCACGTCGCTCGGCAACGTGTACAAGTGCGGCATCCCCGAATCCCCNGCGCAGGAGACGCTCTACCCGCTCACGGACAACATGTACGACTACATCAGCGACGTGGCGGGCGTGGGCGAGGACTTCTACTTCCTCACGCCCCACGCCGTCTTCCGCTCGTCCTACGACAACGGCATCGTGGACAGAAAAGGCGCGAACCCCGGCCACACGAACCTGCTGACCTACGGCACGGGCGTCATCCTGTGGTCAAAGGAAACGAAAAAGCCGGTGCAGCTCCTCGACCTGGCGACCGGGACGCTGACGACGCTCTTCACGCCGCAGCTGAACATCCAGACCCTGCGCCGGTTTGANGACACGCTCATTTTCATCGAGGGGAACGCCACCGTGAACAGCTACGACATCGTGCNGAAAAAACGCGAGCAGCTGTACCTGGGCGCNAGCCTNCAGGACGCGTTGCAGACCTCGCCCAACGACCTGTACGTCGCCAAGTCGAGCGCGACCACCCCGAACGTCCCCCTGCTGCACGTGGACGTGGCGACCAAAGAAACCGTGCCGCTCACCCTGCGCGGCAACATCGCCTACGCGCTCAGCTTTGACGCGAACGCCTCCGGCGANNNCCTGTACGGCGTGGTCATCGGCACGAACGGCACCANGACGACGACCTCGCTGTTCAGATGGAACACCAAGACGAAAAGCGCCGGCACGTTCCTGCCGATCAGCGACGAGGACGGCGACTCGTTCACCTACCTGGCCGGCTCCGTCCTGTACACGTCGATCGGGAAAAGCCAGGTGCACGGCTACAACCTGGGCACCAANCGCGACCTCACCTACAAGCGCAGCGCGTCATTGCCGCTCAAGGTGGCACGGAACAGCACGCGCCTGGTGGTGCTGAACCGCGACGGCTCGATCAGCTGGTANAACCCCGCGCTCAGCGGCGTNCTCGCCGACTGGTACCTGACGACCGACGGCCAGTGGTTCGAGTTCTAAGCATACAATAATTTCCCTGCCTCAGCCGCCGGGAGCAAGACAGATTTTCTATCTCATTGCCCGCGNCCGTTCCCGGCAAGATAGAAAATCTATCTCACTGATTCAACCTTTTTAGGCAAAATAGATTTTCTATCTCGCTGAAAATTGCTATACTCGGCAAGATAGAAAATCTACCTTATTGCTTATGCCTATGGGAAGCAAAATAGATTTTCTATCTNGTTNCTGACGACCGTTATNAGNAAGATAGAAAATATATCTTCCTGANAACGCATTTCGGTAACGAAATATATTTTGTATCTTGCTCACATAAGCAATTTCAGACAAGATACAAAATATATCTTCNTGCTTACANATTTNAGAGCNAAATATATTTTGTATNTCNCTGTACAANNGCNNTTTNNGNCAANNTACAAAATATATCTTCNTNCTTACGCNTATNTNAGAGCAAAATATATTTTGTATCTCNCTGCACAANNGNAGTTTTCNGACAAGATANAAAATATATNTTCCTNNNTTACTNCTGTNANANTAGAAATATATTTTGTATCTNNCTGCAAACNGCANTTNNNGGNAANATANAAAATATATCTTCCTGCCAANNCCTTTCNTGAGCAAAATATATNTTGTATCTNGCTCAAAATANCTGTTACCGNCAAGATACAAAATNTATCTCCCCGCCCCCGCCCGCGCGGGCAAAATAGATGCCGTATCTTGCTGCCGAAAAAAAAACCGGCAACGGAACATGTCGTTGCCGGGTATACCGCCGCGTTTTCCGCGGCAAACGAAGCCGCTATTCGTGCCAGCCGAAGCCGCGGAACATCGCCTCTTTGTACACGTCGGTGTATTTCTCGCAGCTGGCCTTCCAGCTGAAGTCCTGCTGCATGGCGCGTTTCTGCATGGCCTTGATGTGGTCCTTCTTGTTGTAGTAGGCGTACATCGCCCAGCCGACCGTATCGTACACCGCCTGCGGGGTGAGCTGGTCGAACATGAAGCCCGTGCCGTCGCCCGTCCGCTCGTCGTAGTTCTGCACGGTGTCGGCAAGGCCGCCCGTCCGGCGCACGATCGGGAGCGTGCCGTATTTGAGGCTGTACATCTGGTTCAGCCCGCACGGCTCGTAGCGCGACGGCATCAGGAAGAAGTCGGCGCCCGCCTCGATCAGGTGGCTCAGGTTCTCGCTGTAGCCGAGGAGCGCGCGGAAATTGGGCAGCTTGCCCTGCAACGTGCGGATCTCGTCCTCGCACCACCGCTCGCCGCTGCCCACCATGACGAACTGCATGTCCATCGTGGTGCACATCCGGTACAGGCTTCCGTACGTGGGCGCGAAAATCTCCGCCACGCCTTTCTGATCGACCAGGCGGCTCACCAGGCCGACCACGGGAATATCGGGGCTGACGGGCAGGCCGAACTGCTTCTGCAATTCCGCCTTGCAGGCCGCCTTGCCCGCCATGTTCTTCCAGCTGAAATGCTGCGGGATCAGGGTGTCCGTCTCAGGGTTCCACACGGTGTCGTCAATGCCGTTCACGATGCCGCGCACCACGTCGCTGCGCACGCGCAGCAGCCCGTCCAGACCGAAGCCGCCCTCCGCCGTCTGGATCTCGCGCGCATACGTGGGGGAGACGGTCGTCACCATGTCGGCGGAGGAGATGCCCGCCTGCAAGAAATTGATCGCGCCGTTGCGCTCGAATCCCGCGCCGTAATACAGCCCCCAGTCAATGCCCAGGTCGGAGAATTTGTCCTTGCCGTACACGCCCTGATAGCCCATGTTGTGGATGGTCATCACGCTCGCCGTGTTGCGGTACATCGGCTGGCTGCGGCACACGAACTTGAGCAGCACGGGGACAAGCCCCGCCGACCAGTCATGCGCGTGCACGATGTCGGGATACCAGCCCAGCTTGTTGCAGACCTGGAACGCGCCGTGCGCCAGAAGCGAAAAGCGGTACGGGTTGTCATAGAAATCAGGCTCGAACTTCGTGCCGTACACGCCGTCCCGCCCGAAGCACTGCTCGTGGTCGAGGAAGTACACGTCCACCTTGGGGTAGCCGGGCAGCTTTGCCGTGTAGAGCGCCGTCCACTCCTGCCCCATGCCCACGGGAACGCCGAGCGGGCCGGGAACCAGCTCCAGTTTCTTCCGGTCGATTTTATAGTAGCGGGGCATGACGATCTTCACGTCGTGTCCCATCAGGCTCAAATTCCCGGCAAGCGCGGAAACGGCATCCGCCAGCCCGCCTGTTTTCGCAAAGGGCACTGCCTCTGCGCTGACCATCAAGATTTTCATCGCAACACTCCTTGTCTTTCGCGTTATCGTTCTTGCATTGCGGCGACGAATGCCGCCTCGCTGCCGACTATCGTCCGTTCGCTCACGCAGTACGCGAGGCGAAACCATCCTTTGCCGCCAAAACCGCTTCCGGGCGCGCCCAGAATCAGGAACTTCTTGAGGTGGTCGCAGAACGCCGCGTCGTCCCCGTTCCACCGCTCCGGCACTTTGCAGAACAGGTAGAACGCGCCCTCCGGCCGCGCGTAGCGGATGCCCGCCTTGTCAAGCACCGCCGTCAAGAGGTCGCGCCGCCGCTCATACGACGAATAGTCCACCGGCGCGTCCCACGACTTTGCCACGACTTTCTGGAAAAACGCGGGCGCGTTCACGAAGCCGAGCGTGCGCAGGGCGAACGTCACCGCNCCCACGAAATCGCCCGCGTCGGCGGAGGCGGGGTTTATCGCCACGTACCCGACGCGCTCGCCGGGCAGGCTCAGGTTCTTTGCGAACGAGGTGACGATGACCGATTCGGCATAGCGCGCGAACACGGGCGCGACGCTCCTGCCGTCATACGTAATCGCGCGGTACGGCTCGTCACAGATGAGATACGGAAACCGTCCCGTCCGCGCGCCGTGNGCCTTGAGCGCGTCGGTCAGCCGGATAATGTCGTCGTCGCCGTACACCTTGCCGGTCGGATTGTTCGGGGAATTGATGAGGACNGCCNCAACCGTGTCCCCGCCGTCGCGCAGCGCGCGCGCAATCGCNTCCGTGTCGAGCGAGAAATCCTCCCGCGTCGGCACTTCGACGAGCGTACCCGACACATTGCGCACGTAATGGCGGTATTCGGCAAAAAACGGCGCGGGCACGATCACCACATCGCCCGGCGACACCACCGCCTTGAGCACGCAGTTGAGCGCGCTCGCCGCGCCGGCGGTCATCACGATATGCCCNGCCGCAACGGGAACGCCCTGCTCGCGGGCAGTCTTTTCCGCCATNGCCGCGCGCGTCTCAGGATAGCCCGCGTTCGGCATATANCCGTGCCGCCCGTGCGCCGTGTCCTGCGCGACCTCACGCACGGCGGCGGCNACCGCGTCGGGCGGATCCAANTCGGGGTTTCCCAGCGTAAAGTCNAACACGTTGTCCGCNCCGTACTTCGCCTTCANNTCGATGCCTTCCTCGAACATCTTGCGGATAACGGACGCGCCTTTGCTGTTTATCGTTTCCTTTATGTGCGGAGCAATCATGCCTTACATTATACCACAGTGTAACGATTCCCACAATCGATTTTTCATGGTATGATGACGCGAATACGGAGGTCACAATGAAAAGNATGCTGACGCTTATCGCGCTGCTCGCGGCGGTCNTTCCGCTTGCGGGAGCGCAGCTGTTCAACGACAAACTGTCCGCAGACGAGCGCGAGCGGCTCGCGAACGGCGAGGTCGTCATCAGGAATATCGGCAAGATGAAGCATATCTGCATACAGGAGCGGAAAGAGACGGAAAAACTCATCAAGACGATGAAAAAGCTCGACCCGAACTACACGGCGGAAATCATCCAGATCCGCCCCTACGCGGGGAACGAGACCCTGCGCGACGACATAAAGGCGGCGCTGGTCAATATCCCGGACTATGCGGGCATCCCCTATTTTTCCGAGCGGACGCAGAGCTGGTACGATTTGTACGAATCCGCGACGATTACCGAGCAGACCGTAGAGGGCGCGAACACGAATATCCGTGCCGACCTTGCGATGTCCCCGTTCGGCATCATAAAAGCCGACATACATCTGGAAGAGAGCGAGGACGGCATCTATTACGACATGACGAACCTGAACACGCTGCGCTATCACGACCGCTTCAACGCCGTCAAGGCAGAGAACATGAAATCCGCCATCACAGTGTTCCGGGACGGCGACAACTGGGTGCTGTACGCAGTGGGCGGCGTGGACACGTTCAAGATTTTCTTCCTTGCCGACCGCGTGGAAACGTCGTTCATCAACCGGATCAAGACGTTCTGCAACTTTATCTTCACGAAAATATAATCCCTCTGCCCGGCAGCAATCCCAAGCATCCGCTCATGCGGACACTTCCCCAGAACGGTATGTTTGTCCGTGGCAGGGACTCTCTGCATCATAGTCCCTGCCGCGGACTGTCTTACACTTTGTCCCTGCCAGGGATCATTTTGTTTTTCGTCCCTGGCAGGGACGGTTTTTCGCTTCGTCCCTGCCGGTGACGTGTACAGGTCCGTGGCAGGGACGAACGTATGTCCGTGCCGCGGACACGCCCGTGTCTGTGACGGAAACCCGTCCGTGTCCCTGACGGGGGCGTGGGCATGACACCGGCAGGACCACGGCAGTCCGGCTGTCCTGTACATTCCGCGCGATTTCTGCTATGCTTGCGTCATGGGCATACGAGTCGTTGCGGAAAAAATGGTGTTCGGCGGAAGCTGCATGGCAAAGGTGGACGGAAAGACCGTGTTCATTCCGTTCGCCATTCCCGGCGAGACCCTTGAAATCGAAATTACCCAGTCGTTCCGTGACTATGACCGTGCGGACATCACGCAGGTCGTCGAGCCGTCCGCGCACCGCGTACAGCCGTTCTGCCCGCTGTACGGCATCTGCGGCGGCTGCACCATGCAGCACGTCTCCGCCGCACAGCAGCGCGTGCTCCGCGCACAGATCCTGCGGGACTGCTTTGCGCGGGAAGGCATTGCCGTGCCGGACATCCAGCTGATTGCGGGCAGCGACCGGGGCTACCGCGCGCGTATCCAGCTGACGGACGGCGGATTCAACCGGCGCGAGAGCAATACGGTCGTGCCGCTTGCTGCCTGTCCCGTCGCCACGCCGCAGGTCAACGCATACCTTGCCGCCGTGCCGCAGCAGGACCGTCCGCGCGGACGCTGCCACCTGTTCGGCGACAGCCGCGTGCAGCATGCCACGGCGTTCGACCATCTGCTGGTTGCGGAAGAAAAAAAACGCGCGCCCCGGGCAATGAGCGAAAAGCTCAAAAAACGGATCAAGCATACCGTCAGGCCGCGGTTTGCCGGGACGACGGCAGACGCGCAGTCCGTCTGTTCCCTGCTGCTCGCGGGAAAAACCATCCAATTTGACACGCGCGGCTTCTTTCAGTCCAACCTTGACGTGCTGGAAAAGACCGTCGGCACGATGACGCAAGGCATCGCGGGAAAGCGCGCGCTCGATATGTACGCGGGCGCGGGGATTTTTTCGGTCTTCCTGTCGGACTCGTTCGCTCAGATGACGCTCGTGGAGCATAACCGCGACGCGCTCGTACAGGCAGAGATAAACCTCCGGGGGAAGAAGCACGAAAGCTACGGCGTGAGCGGCGCGAAGTGGGTGCGCGAAAACGCGGCGCAGGACATTGCGCGCGGGGGCGATTTTGATGCCGTCGTCATCGACCCGCCGCGTTCGGGCATGGAAAAAGAAGTGCGCGACTGGCTCTGCGCGCACAAGCCGAGGCACATCAGAAGCCTTTCCTGCGATCCCGCCACCCACGCCCGCGATGCCGCCGCGCTCATCCGCGCCGGATATGCGCTGACCGCACTGTATCTGCCGGATTTTTATCCGCAGACTTCGCACATAGAAAGCCTCGCCTTTTTTGAGCGACGCGCCCCCTGATGAGACCGCCCCGATGTTCCGCCCGTTCCGAACGCTGATTTTTTGTGCCGCCCTGCTCCTGTCCGCCACGGCTGCCCCCGCAAAAACCGAAACTCGTGCCGTGCCCGTCGCCGACCTGAGCAGGCAGCAGGCATCNTGGCTTGCGGTGGGCGGCGGCATGGCAGTCGCCCCGCCCGTAGAGACCGACTACGGCTTTGCCGTCTTCACCGACGGCAGGATGATTTCGGCATTCGGCAAAAAAGGGACGTGCCTGTGGCAGAAAGCGGTGAACGGACGGCAGACACCCTACCTCGCCGCGTTCGGCGACTTCCTCTACGCCATCACCGCGGACAAAAAACTCAACCTGATCAATCCGAGCGGGCTGACGCTCTGGACCGCCGACCTCGGCTTTGCGGTGACGGAAACGCCGTTCGTGGGCAGGGACGGGCGCGTGTTCGTGCGGGGAAAAAACGCGCTCGCCTGCTACGGGCTGAACGGCATCCGCAAATGGATTATGGTCACCGGCGACGCGGGCGCGATTCCCCTGCTCGCCTTTAACGACGGCTCGGTCTTTGTCAGCAGCCGCGCAGAAACCGGCGCGACCTCGGGCATCCGCGTCAGCCCGTTCGGCGAAATCCTTGAGACAATCACGTTCACGGGAACGGTCATTGCCGCAAGCCAGTGCGATGCCGGCATCCTCATTTCCCAGGACGACGGGACGATCGCGCTGTGCAGCGTGCGGGACGGCGCGGCAGATACCGTCTGGTCCGCGCGCGTAAAGGCGGGCATCCGATTCCGGCACATCTGCGTGGCGCATGACGGCGCGTCGGCGGCATTCCTGGGCACGGACGGAAAAGCGGCATCGCTTTCGCTCATCGCCATAGACACGGGAGACCCGCTCGCGCAGATTGATATGGGCGGACTTCAGATCGGCAGCCTTTCGTTCCTGCGCGCCACGGCGGAGGGCTTCTTCCTGTCCGACGAAAAACGCGCGTTCGAGTGTACGCCGGAAGGCGCGGTCGTCTGGCAGGCGGCGCTTCCCCCCAAAAAAAACTGGAATTTCGTCTATTACACCGCGCAGAACTACCTTATCCTCTGCCAACGGGACTGGACGATCCGCGCGTTCCTGATGAACCAAAAGGTGGAGAAAAAAACGGCTGCCCCCGCGCACAAGGAACGACCGTCGTACCTGACGACCGGCACGGCGCAAAGCACGATAGGCAGCCTGAACCTTGAGCGGCTTTCCGCGCAGACGATCGAGCAGATTGCCGCGGGATTCGCGCACGGCGACTATGGCAGGAACGAAGCGGCATGGCTCGCCGACATCAAGCATGAAATGCAGGCATATTTCCTTGATTCGGCGGCGGTACAACGGAACGCGCACGACGGCATGTCGTATTTTGCGGAACACCCCGTCTACACGCAGTCGCTCATCCGGCTGATGGCGCAGTCGGGCACGGACAGCTTTGCCGCCGAATTCGCCACGCTGCTCGCCACCGAAAAAGAGCCGTCGCTGATTGCGCTCGCTATCCGCGAGGCAGGTCGGCAGGGCTACGACGGCGACGGGGGCATCCTCGCCGGTTTTGAGTCGCTTGCCGCCGGGCGGATTGCCCCGCGCGATCAGAACACGCTCAAAATCCTGTGCGACGCGACCTACGAAATCTGCCGCTTTATGGGCCGTCCCGCGCTGGTGACGAAAGGCAAGACCGTCCTGACCTACCTGTTTTTCCCGCAGTTCGACAAGGCGACGCACGATTACGCCCGCAAGACCCTTGCACGACTTAAGGATTTAGGGCTATAATGTACTATAATATCGTATATTCAAGGAGCATACATGAACAGCAGAAAAATCGTCTACGCGCTCATTTCCGCGCTCGCGCTCGTTTCCGCCGCACACGCCGTGGAAGTCGATGAGGACGAAATCAGGAGCATCAGCAACAGCGACGTCGTGTTCGAGAACTACGTCGGCCCGCATTCGGTCATCAACACGATTGAAGAAATCCGCGCGATCGGATCGGGCATCGGCAACGTGGTCGCGCAGAACACCGACCGGGCGGGAACCTACGGCTACGCGCCCAAATACGCCGTCATTCACGCCATCGACCCCGAAGAGACCGGCAAGCTGGACGCGGACATCCTGGTCATCGGTCCGAACGCCATCGTTGACCATATCACCAATATGCGCCGGATTATCTCCGCCTACCTGACGGCGGCATACGGCTACTCGCGGCAGGACGCGGATACCGTGGCGACATTCGTCACCGTCTACAACGCCGTGTACCGCGGAAAACTCGATATGTTCCGGCAGAAATACAAGAAAATCGTCACCGACAACCTGACCGAGGACAAGGTGGGCATCGCGCTCTCCTACCGCGACTGGCCGGGCATGACGCAGCTGGTCATTCCGCTGTACGACATCAACGGCGGGCTGAGCACGGTTGACACGTCGGTCATCTCCGAAAAAGAAGTCATCGCCTCAATGCAGGAAGACGAGGACAAAGGCATTGAAGACCGCAAGGGCATGGTCGATATAAAGGAACGCGAGGCCGACGAAGCGGCAGAACGGGCGGTGGCGGAACAGGCAAAGGCCGATGAGGCGGCAAAGAAAGCCGCTGACGAGAAGGCAAAGGCAGACGCGGCAAAGAAAGCCGCCGACGAGAAGGCAAAGCAGGCTGAGACGGCAAAGAAAACCGCTGATGATGCCCAGAAGAAAGCCGCCGAGAATCCTGCCGACAAGCAGGCGCAGAAAGACGCGCGCGCCGCGGCTGACGACGCAAAGGCAAAGCAGGCAGAAGCCGACCAAGCCAAGGCAACGTCCGACGAGCAGCAGCAGAAAGCCGACGAGCAGCAGCAGAAAGCCGACGAGCAGCAGCAGAAAGCCGACACCGCGCAGAACACCGCCGACCAAAAGCGCAGCGAAGCGCAGGAAGAACGGTCGGCTATCGCAAAGGATCAGCAGCAGGTCATCGCGCAGCAGGAAAAAAATGAGAACGCCCCGACCGTGTACGGGCTTACCGCCGAAGACGAGCTGGGGCAGCGTTCGGCAATCGTGCGCATGAACGCCACAACGGGCGAGCTGATCAAGAAATCACCCGTCACCGTCATTCAGAGCCGCACGTTCTACGAAAACGGCAACACGTTCATCGCCATTGCGGGCGAGAACATCGGGAACGGCACGGTCAAGCTCGTGCACCTGAACAAAGACACGCTGGAAATCGTCAAAGAAAGCAACGAAACGATCGCCGCNAATTCCGTGCTCGTGCAGGACGGCGGCAGTTATTACTGCGTCATGCAGGACGGCACGTTCTTCGTGGTGGGCAAGTTCAGCGCGAACCTTGANAACCAGCTCAAATCGCCCGTGCGCGTAAAGCCGACCACGCCGATTACCGTCACGCAGAACGGCATCATCGTCACGTCAATGACCGGCACNCCGATTCTGCTGAACAAGGCTGACCTCACGCAGCTGAGCCAGAAATCACGTTCCGACANCATTGCCGACAAAGTGATTGGCACTATCGACGCAAAATAAGCACCCTTTACAACTGTTTTACGGCATGAAACAATTTTTCATGCCGTAAAACAGTATCGTTTGGCGCAAACGCGGGGTTAATGCTCGTCGTCGTTCAGCTTATTCTCAAATTTGGTAAAGCTTTTCAGGAACAGGAGCGGGACATCGCCNGTCGGACCGTTGCGCTGNTTCGCGACGACAAGTTTNGCGTCCTGCACGGGATTCGGCTCATCATCCCCGGTACTTTTCCGCTCCCGGTGAATGAACATGACCGCATCGGCATCCTGCTCAATGGAGCCGGATCCGCGCAGCTGGGCGAGCGTCGGNTCCTGCCCCTCCGCGTCGCGGGAGACCTGGCACAGCGCGATGACCGGGATTTCAAGCTCGCGGGCAAGTGCCTTGAGCGACTTTGACACCTCGCTCATCTGCTCGTACACCGGCGCGGACGGATTTTCCGTGGCAATCAGACCGATATAGTCGATAAAAATAATCTCCACGCCGTGATTGACGACCAGGCGGCGTGCCATTGCGCGCAAGTCAATGAGCGGCATGTTCGGCGTGTCCACGATGTAGAGCGGTGCCTCATAACAGCGGCCGGCGGCTTCCTGCAATTTCTGGAAATCTTCCATTTTGAGCATGCCGCTGCGCATTTTTGCCCCCGAAACACGCGCGCTCTGCGAAAGCAGCCGCTGCCCAATCTGCTCGTATGACATTTCCAGCGAAAAAAAGCCGCACGGAGTCTTGTTCTGCACGGCGATATGCTCCATCATGTTGAGCGCGAGCGCCGTCTTGCCCATGGACGGACGCGCACCGATAATGACAAGTTCCGATTTCTGAAAGCCGTTCGTGAGCGTATCCAGACGGACAAAACCGCTCGGAATGCCCGTGAACGTGTCGTGGTTGCTGTAATGCTGCTCAATCGTCTGAATCGTCCGGGGCACGATTTCTTTCATGTCGTGCACGGTCGTCACCTGCCCCAGATCGGCGAGCGCGAAAATCTTTTTTTCCGCCTCCTCCAAAATCATCCGGCTCTCACGCGTCTCGTCAAAGGCGGTCGCCTTGATTTCGGCAGACATCCTGATGAGGTTGCGGCGGGTGGCGCGGTCAAGCACCAACTGCACGTAATAGTCGATGTTCGCCGCCGTCGGCACGACATCAGTGAGCGAGGCGACATAAGCCGCGCCGCCCGCCTTGTCAAGCTCGCCCGTCGAAGACAGCTCATCGATAATCGTGATTGAATCGCCCGTGACGCTACGGTTGAACAGAGCGAGCATCGCCCGGTACACCACCTGATTCTGCATGGAATAAAAATGCTCCGGGCGCAACTTGGTCACCACGTCGTTGATGGCGTTCCAGTCCAAGAGCAGCGCGCCGAGCGTCGCCTGTTCTGCCTCGGCATTATGCGGCGGCACGGAATCTTTTAGTATGGCATCCATGGTCTCCCCTTTTTATGGCAGAGAGAAAGAAAAAGCCGAAGCACTGCGACTTCGGCTTCATTATGCGGAAACGAGAANCTTATTCAGCCGCTGTCTCCGCCGTCCCTTCGGTTTCGGCTGCGGGCGTTTCGGCAGGAGCGGCATCCTTTGCTTCTTTCGCCGCCTTGGATGCGTCTTTCCGGCTTTCGTCCTCCTGCGCGATAACNGAAATCTTCAGTTCCGCCGTCTGTGCCTCGTACAGATGGACAATCGCGTGGTAATTGCCCGTCGATTTGATCGCAAGTCCCGGAATTTCGATACGCTTGCGCTCAATCTCAAAGCCGTTCTTATGCAGGTAGTCCGCAAGCGTCAGCGTTGAGACCGCACCGTACAGCTTGCCGTTCACGCCCGCCGGCATGAGCAGCTCCACCGTCAGTGCCTCCAGCTTGTCCTTGAGGCTGGCGGCATCCTTGCGTTTCTGCTCTTTGCGCGCCTCGATTTCCTCTTTGCGGCTCTCAAAATACGCCACCGTCACGTCGTTATACGGAACGGCAAACCCATGCGGAAACAGATAATTGCGGTAATATCCGTTCGCAACGTTCTTCACGTCGCCCATTTCGCCCAAATGCTTCACATCTTGATTCAAAATAACTTTCATAGCACAAGCTCCTCTTTAGTTTGCGCGCGGCGTTGCCGGGAGTTGGCTCGCCGCGCATGATATGACAATCAGTCCGCCACGAACGGCAACAGACAGATGACGCGCGCGCGCTTGATTGCCAGCGAAAGCGCACGCTGATGCTTCGCGCACGTACCCGTAATGCGGCGCGGAAGAATCTTGCCGCGCTCCGTCGTAAAGCGGCGCAGCCCGTCCGCGTCCTTATAATCAATCTTTGCCTTGTTGGCGCAGAAACGGCACACTTTCTTGCGGAAGAACGACTTGCCCTTGCGCGTACCGCGCTCTTCCTCGCGGCCGTCACCCGCGCTCTGCGTCTCCGCGTCTGCCGTCTGTTTTTTCTCTACTTCTGTCTTCTCAACTTCGTCTGACATATCACCTACTCCTTCGCGTGATTAAAATGGAATGTCCTCGGGGAATCCGCCGTCGTTGCCGCCAAAACCGCCCTCATACGGAGCAGGCTCTGGCTGGGCGGGACTGTTGTTCTGAAACCGCGGCGTATATCCGCCGGAAGCGCCTTGCGATGCACCGCCGTTGTCCGACCTGCCGCCGAGCAGCTGCACGTTGTTCGCCACGACCGTCACCTTGCTGAATTTCTGCCCGTCTTTTTCCCAACGGTCCTGCTTCAAGTAACCGTCGATGGCAATCTGCTTGCCTTTCGTCAGGTAGGGCTTCAGATTTTCCGCCGTCTTTCCCCAAATGGTAACATCAAAAAAATTAGCCTCGTCAACCCATTGGTCGCCCTGCTTGCGGTTGCGGTTTACGGCAATGCTGATATTGGCACGTGCCTGACCGCTCGGAAGATACCCGAAAGAACGCTCATCGTTCCCCACATCCCTGGTGAGCCGCCCGACCAACGTAACGTGATTGATATCCGTCATAAACCTGCCTCCACAATGCGGCGCGCCGCTTAGCTGGCCTTACGTTCGTCCAGTTTTACGAACAGNAACCTGAGCAAATCGTCGTTCAGCTTGAACTGGCGGTCGATGTCGCCGAGCTTTGCCGGGTTTGCGCTGATGGTGAGCAGCAGGAAACGTCCGCGCTTCTGCTTTTTTACTTCGTGGGTAAGGTCACGGTCGCCGAAAGGCTCTTCCTTCTCNATCGTCGCACCGAATTCCGACAGGACGGCNCGGACTGCATCCGAACCGGCCTTAAACTTATCATCCGCCACCGGATAGATAGTCATAAGTTCATACTTTCTCATTCGTATTCTCCTTATGGTCAAATGGAAGCCGCATACGCGGCCTCAAGGTTCTGTCATCTTACAAAATTGCGGGCTTTAGGTCAATCCCCGCCGTGCGGGCAAAAACAACGGTCAAATTATCCGCCCCTCTTGCCGATAAACTAATGGAAGGATATAATCAAGCATCACTGCGATGAAAAAATGCCTGTTTCTGCTGATACTATTGTTGCCTCTCTGCGCCTCTGCGAAAAGGACGAAGAATCCCGATCCGACGATTGCCGTTCAGCCGGTGAGTACCTACACGCCGGGCNCGAAAAGCACCTCGTCGTCCGAAAAAGAGCCGCAGCAGAAAGCGGAGAACACGCCGAAAAAAAACGAATCGGACCTTGAGCTGATTGACTGGGTACTTTACGGGGACGAAAAAAAACGCCGCCCGAAAAAACAGCCGGCAACGCCTGCCGAAGAGCCGCCGCCCGCCGCGCCGGAGACAAATCCCGGCCTTGAGATAGACCCCGACTTTGACTTTGAGTTCGAGCCGGGCTTTTATCTCTACTTTGACCCCGACGATCAATTCGGCATTGAGCCGGAAANNGACNTNAATTCCGGGNCGNACATCGATTTTGCGGCGGAAGCTGAACTCGACCTCGAGCCGGATACCGCAGNAGATGCCCTGCCTGAGGTCGAGCCNGAATCAGAAGCCGAGACGGAGACCATGCCAGAGCCGGAAATCGAGCCGCCCCCGGAACCAGAACCCGAAATTACGCCCGATCCTGAGCCGGAAATTCCCGAACCGCCGCCCGTCCCGCCGGAGCAACCGAGCGAGCCGCCGGAGCCGTACAAATCGGTCTACCTGNTGGACTACCTGGAGCTTGACCGCGAAATCCAGCACGTTCCCGAAAGCGCGTTCGACCCGAACGCCGGACGGTATCAGTTTATAGAAAATGCCGACGCAAAGGATGCCGAAGGGCGCACACTCTTGATGAAAGCCGCGCGCGACGCGAACATCGGCATGATAGAAAACCTCTTGTATTCCGAGGCGAATGTCAACGCAGCCGACCATGACGGATGGACGGCACTCATGTTTGCGGCGCGATTCTCGGACAGTCCCCGGACGGTGGAGCTGCTGCTGAACGCGGGCGCGAAAGCGCAGGCGGAGAACAACTACGGCATCACCGCGCTGCTCCTCGCCACGGGATTCTCCCGGAACACGAAAATCGTCTCCCAGCTGCTGGAAAAACGCTCGGTCGCGGAAAAAGAAGTGCTCGCCGCGTTCATCTACGGGATTACCAACGAAGTGTCCCCCGCAATCCTGCAACTGTTCATCGACAAAGGCATCGCCATCAACGCGCCTTACGAAGGCAAGACTCCGCTCATGTACGCCGCCGAGACCAACACGTCCACGGCGACGATACAATGGCTTTTGGCGCACGGCGCGCGCGTACACTACAAGACCACGGCCGGGCAGACCGCATTCGACTTTGCGCGCGCGAACAGGCGGCTGCCGAAAGATGCCGTATACTGGTCGCTCAACGCCAGCGGGGCGCACCGATGAGGATTACGGGAGGCGCGCTCGCCGGCAGGATTATCCGCTGCCCCGACGGCATTATCCGCCCTGCCATGGACCGGATGCGCGAGTCCGTCTTTGCCATACTGGGCGACCTGAGCGGCGCATCGTGGCTGGACATGTTTTCCGGCAGCGGCACGGTGGCGATCGAAGCCGTCTCACGCGGGGCGACGGACGTGCAGCTGTGCGAAAAAGACCGAATCAAGGCGGACACGATACTCGAAAACGTCGCGATAACCGAAAAAGAACTGGGCATCAAAATCGGCTGTCATTTTATGGCGGCGGAACTGTTCCTGAAACGCTGCAAAGACCAGTTCGATTACATTTTCTTTGACCCGCCGTTCCCCTATAAATTCCGCATGGATCTGCTCAGGACGACNGACCGGCGCGGGCTGCTGCGCGACGGCGGCACGGCACTCATCCACTACCCCGAAGAAGACGGGCTGCCCGACCGCATCGGCGGCCTCGTATTGACCGACAGACGGCGGTACGGCCGCTCCATCGTGAATTTTTATCAGAAAAAACCGTCAGAAACCGCTTGACAAACTAAAAATCTGTGATACGATAATTCCATAAAAATAGANAAGGTAAAAATTGTGGATGCTGATGAATTCAAAAAGGTTGTGCACCGACACGAAATCCCCGACGGATTCATAAAAGTAACCGACCGGCCGATCGGGACGCTCAACCCCGAACAGAAAGTCGCCCTGAACCGAAAAGGCAACGTGCTGTTCAACGAGGGAAACGTCGATGCGGCACGGCGTATTTTCGTCACGACGGGATATTCGGACGGACTGACGCGCGTCGGTGACGCTTACGGCAAAAAGAACGAGGATCTGACGGCACTAAAATACTACGTCCTGGCGAACAACGCGCGAAAAACGGGACCGCTGTACGAAAAGCTGGCACACATCGTTTCGGTCATGCTCAAAGAATGACACGGCATCCAAACGGACGAGGTAAAAAATGACGGACACATTGGCAAAAGACACTGCTTCCCGGTTCGTACCGGCGGCAGACGGAACCGGAAGACAGCCGAACGACATTGCGGAACTCTCAAAACGAGGCTATCAACTCCTGAAAGAGAACCGCATTGCCGAGGCAAAAGACGCATTCAGCAGGATTCTCGTAATGGAGGCGGACAACAACTACGCGCTGGTCGGGCTGGGCGACAGCGAGCGCAAGCAGAACCGTTTCCGCGAGGCAATCACCTATTACCAGCAGTGCCTGGATGCCCACCACGGCAACAATTACGCGCTGTTCGGTCTTGCGGACTGTTACAAGGCACTCAACCAGTATGACAAGGCGATCGCCATTTGGGAGCAGTACCTGACCCATGACAACCGCAATGTCACCGTCCTGACGCGCGTCGCCGACGCGTACCGAAAAATCCGCGACTTCAAGAAATCGAAAGAGCTGTACCTGCACGTGCTCGACATGGAATCCCGCAACGCCTACGCGCTCATCGGACTGGGACATCTCCACTACGACTTCAAGGAATACAAGGACGCGCTCTACTACTGGACGCAGATGCTCGAACGGAACGATTCCACGGCGGATATCCGTGTGCTCACGTCGATCGGGAACTGCCACCGCAAGCTGAAGACGTTTGACCAAGGCGTACCGTACTTTGAGCGCGCGCTCGACATCGACCCGAACAATTTCTACGCGCTGTTCGGCCTTGCGGACTGCTACCGGGGCATGAACCAGCAGTATCGTTCCGTGGAATACTGGAACAGAATCCTGGAAAGCGACCCCAAGAACAAAGTGATTCTGACGCGGGCGGGCGACGCGTACCGAAACGGCGGCGACTTCAAGACGGCGGCGGCCTATTACAACAAGGCGATGGACATCGACTTTGACATCTACGCCGCGCTCGGCCTCGCGCTCATCTGCAAGGGCGAAGGCAAATACGACGAGGCGATTGAGCGGCTCACGGCACTCATCCGCGACGACAAAAAAAACTACCGCCTCTACATCGACCTCGCGGACTGCTACCTCAAGGTGGACAAGCGATATGAGGCAATCGAGACCTTGCAGGCGTTCCGGCGGCAGGGGCTGCGCAACCAGGCGATAAACGACATGCTCGAAAGCATCGCATGATGACGGACGAAGCGCAATCCGCCGGAAAACCCGCGCTCGCCGGGCTGCTCGCCGACGAAATCACGGAGCGGCTGGGAATAACGCCCGCGTTCCGCGGCAGGCAGATTTTCGCCTGGATTGGAAAGGGCGCGGAATCCTTTGCCGCCATGACCAATCTCCCCGCCGCGCTGCGGGAAGAACTCGCCGGAAAAGCCCTGCTCCGCTCGACGACCGTAAGCAAAGTGCTGACCGACCGCGACGGCACGATAAAACTGCAAGTCACGCTCGCCGACGGACGCGCCGTAGAGACCGTCCTGCTCACCGACCGCGACGGACGCAAAACGGCATGTGTCTCAAGCCAAGCCGGCTGCGCGATGCGGTGCGCGTTCTGTCAGACCGGGCAGCTGGGATTTGCGCGCAACCTGACGGCGGCAGAAATCGTGGAGCAGTTTTTGCACCTGGAAAAACACGCCGGAACGCTGGACAACATCGTCTTCATGGGCATGGGCGAGCCGATGATGAATCTCCCCGCCGTGCGCAAGGCAATCGCCGTGCTGACCGACAAGGCCGGGCGCGGGCTTTCCGCGCGCCGGATTACGCTTTCCACGTCAGGAATCATCGCGGGCATCTACGACCTCGCGGACAACGGTCCCCACGTCCGCCTTGCCGTCTCGCTCACCACGGCGGACGCGGACCTGCGCGAAAANCTGATGCCCGTGGAAAAGACGAACCCGCTTCCCGACCTGCGCGAGGCAATCGGCTACTACGCAAGAAAAACGGGCCGGCGCGTCACGCTGGAGGCCGCCCTGCTCCACGGCACGAACACGGGAGACCAAAGCGCGCGGAATTTGATCGCATTCGCACAGGGACTCGACGTGCATATCAACCTGATTCCGTGGAATCCCGTGGAAACGCTCGCCTTTTCCGAGCCGACCGCCGCAGAATGCCGGCATTTCGCGGCGCAGCTGCAACGGGCAGGACTGAACGTCACGGTCAGGATGCGGCGCGGGCGCGAAATCGGCGGGGCATGCGGACAGCTGGGCAAGACCATCGCGGACACCATCGCCGCGGACAAAAATCGCTGATTTTCCGTGTTGCAAATTCGACGTTTTGCGGTTATAGTATATGATGACGGTAAGGAGCATCTGAAATGCAGAAGAAGATTTATGTCGTGGGTATGTTCGATGACGATACGGCGGGAAAAGTTCAGGCAGCAGTNAGCGGCGTTGCAGGTGTCACTTCATGCGTCACGTCCGCAGAAAAATCGCAAGTGCTCGTTGACTTTGAAGGAAGCATTGAGGATGCCATAAACGCCGCCATCGCAGGCACGGGCGTAGAAGTTTTGGGCTGACCATGAAAATCACCGTACTTGACGGCCACGCGGCAAATCCCGGCGACGTAAGCTGGGACGCAATCAGAGCACTGGGAGACGTTACGGTCTACGACCGTACGCCGCGCGAAAAAATCATTGAGCGCATCGCGGACAGCGACAGCATCCTTCTGAACAAAATACCGATTACGCGCGATATTGTCGCGCGTTGCCCGTCGCTCCGCTATATCGGCGTTCTTGCCACGGGATACAACGTGGTCGATACCGCCGCCTGCCGCGAAAAAGGCATCACCGTGACCAATATTCCCGCCTACAGCACCGAAGCCGTGGCGCAGCACGTGTTCGCTTTTCTTCTGGAATTCACGAACCGGGTGGCGGCGCACTCCGCGTCCGTGCATGACGGCGGCTGGACGAACTGCCCCGACTTCTGCTACTGGCTCTCCCCGCTCACCGAACTGCGCGGAAAGACCATCGGCATATTCGGATTCGGCACTATCGGGCGGAAAGTCGCGGAAATCGCGCATGCGTTCGGCATGAACGTCATCGTCCGCACGCACGGCGAACGCTCATACACCGGCGGCGAGAAANCGGTCTCAACCGAAGAGCTGTTCAGGCAGTCCGATGTCATTACCCTGCACGCCCCGCTGACCGCAGAGACAGAAAACCTCGTGAACGAAACAACGCTCGCGCTCATGAAGCCGACGGCGTACCTCATCAACACCGCGCGCGGCGGACTGGTCGATGAGCGCGCGGTNCGGGACGCGCTTGACGCAAAGCAGATTGCGGGCTATGCGGCGGACGTGGCGCGCGACGAGCCGATGAGCGCGGACTGCCCGCTCCGCAACGCACCGAACTGCCTGATCACCCCGCACATCGCCTGGGCACCGCGCGAAACACGGGAACGGCTGCTCGTGGTCGCCGCAGAAAACATCGCGGCATTCCTGCGCGGCACGCCGCAGAACGTCGTGAGCTGACGGAAAACGGCGCAATGCTTGACAAAGATTTTATCGTCAGTTAAACTGCTGTAGTATTTTTAAATTTATTACTGGGAGACAGTATGGGAAAGACAATAGCTCAAAAAATTTTCGACGCGCACTTGGTGGATTCGCCCTATCCGGGGACTTACGTCCTCNNGCTTGACCGGGTNTTCTGCCACGAAATCACCACGCCCGTGGCAATCAACGACCTGATNGACCGCGGCAAGGACAAAGTGTTCGACCCGACCAAAATCAAGGCGGTCATCGACCACGTAACNCCCGCAAANGACAGCAAGACGGCCGAGCAGGGAAAAATCCTGCGCGACTGGGCGCACCGCAACGGCATCAAGGATTTCTTCGACATCGGCGCGAACGGAGTCTGCCACGCGATTTTCCCGGAAAAAGGATTCGTGCGCCCCGGCTACACGGTNATCATGGGNGACAGCCACACCTGCACCCACGGCGCNTTCGGCGCGTTTGCGGCAGGCGTNGGCACGACCGACCTTGAGGTGGGNATCCTGAAAGGAGTCTGCTCGTTCCGGGANCCAAAGTCAATCAAATTCGTGCTGAACGGAACGCTGAAGCCCGGCGTGTACGCAAAAGACGTCATCCTGTTCCTCATCGGAAAAATCGGCGTGAACGGCGCGACCAACTGCGTCGTCGAATTCACCGGGCCGGTCGTCGATGCCTTTGACATGGAAGCGCGCATGACCTTGTGCAACATGGCGGTGGAAGCCGGCGGCACGAGCGGCATCTGCTTCCCCGACGAAAAGACCGTGGACTACCTGTGGGAATTCATCAAGGACGAATACAAGACCAAAGAAGCCGCCCTCGCCGACTACGCGCAGTGGAAAGACGATGACGACGCGACCTACGAGAAAGTCATCACGCTCGACCTGAGCGACCTTGAGCCGGTCTGCACCGTCGGCTACAAGCCCGACCAGATCAAAAAAGTGTCAGAAATGGCAGGCACGAAGGTCAACCAGGTGTACATCGGCTCGTGCACCAACGGCAGGATCAGCGACCTGCGCGTGGCGGCGGACGTGCTCAAAGGACATCACCTCGCGGACGGCGTCCGGGGCATCGTCAGCCCCGCCACGCCGAAAGTCTACCAGATGGCGCTGGACGAAGGGCTGATTTCGATTTTCATGGACGCGGGATTCTGCGTGACCAACCCGACCTGCGGCGCGTGCCTCGGCATGTCGAACGGAGTCCTTGCGGCGGGCGAAGTCTGCGCNTCAACGACGAACCGCAACTTCAACGGAAGAATGGGAAAAGGCGGCATGGTTCACCTGATGAGCCCTGCCACGGCGGCGGCGNCGGCCATCGCAGGAACGATAACAAACGCATCGNTCTACAAGGGGTAAAGGAATGAAAACTTTTGGCGGAAACGTACTTTTTTTGGATCGCTCGGACATCAACACCGACGAGATTATCCCGGCAAAATACCTGACGGAAATCTCAAAGCAGGCNCTCAAGCCGTACCTGCTCGAAGACCTCAAGCTGGACGGCTTCAATCCCAAGACCGACCTCAAAGACAAGAAAGTCATCATCACGCGCGACAACTTCGGCTGCGGNTCGAGCCGCGAGCACGCGCCGTGGGCNCTTGAGGCGAACGGCATTTACTGCGTGATNGCGGCGAATTTCGCGCGNATCTTCCGGCAGAACATGTACAACTGCGGNCTGCTCGCGCTCGATATGTCAAAGAAAGACATCGAAGATATGTTCCGCACGTTCGCCGACAANGACACCGAATGCAANATCAAGCAGGGCGATGACGGCACCTGGAAAGTCAAGCTGATAGCCGGATCGTTCTCCAAAAGCTATCCGTTCAAGCTGGACGGCTTTGAGAAAGCCCTCATNGAGGACGAAGGCTGGGTCGGCTTNGCGGAGAAAAAATACTAGCACACGNTACGGACGGCACNCGCCGTCCGTNCTCATTTCCGCACGACGCGNCCGTTTTTCTCCANATAATCGATGATGAGCGNGACAATCTGNTCNGGCGTNCGCGTCGCCGTGTCNATNTTGAGGTCGGCGAACTCATACTCGTCGTTGTCNATGNCGTAGAGTTTCAGGTAGCGCGCGCTGTCCTCNCGGTCGCGCATGGCGGTAAAATCCTTTATCTGNTGGAGGTCGCCGCCCTCNCGNTTCAGAATGCGCTTGGCGCGCGTGTCGTCGCTCGCAATCAGGTAGACCTTGACATCCGCCTCNTTGAGCATCCAAATGGCAAGCCGGCTTCCGAGCACGCAGCTTTCCGCNCGGGCAAGCTCCACCTGCCGGGTGTCCACGGCNCGGTCGTAGCTGTCGTCAGTCCGGGCGTTCTCNATNACCTGCGCGAGCGTCAGTCCTTTCTCGGCGGCGAGCTGCCGGAACGTGAAATTTATCAGCGTGATGCCCAGTTTTTCGGCAAGCANNGTGCTNACGGTCGTGTTCCCGCANCCNGACTTTCCGCTGATGGCGACGCGCAGCGTCGTATTCGGTACAAGGGTGTATTCTGACATAATGCTCCTANTCGACATTCTTGCATTGTTCGCGGATATTTTCAAGGGCATCNTTTGCGGTTATGACCANCTGCCCCACNTCCGCAAACTGATTCTTGCTGCCAATCGTGTTGATTTCCCGGTTCGCTTCCTGACAGATAAAATCGATGCGCTTTCCGGGCGCGGCTTGCTCGCCGAACGCTTGCCTGAGCGCGGCAAGATGGCTGCGCAGGCGGACAATCTCTTCGTTTATCGTGTACCTGACGAGCATCGCGGCAGTCTCCTGCATGATCCGGTTCTCGTCCGCATGGTCGCCGAGCAGCTCGGCGAATTTCTTGGCAATCGTGTCTTTGAATTTCGCTTCCATCTGCGGCTGCCTGTCCGCAAAAAACGCGGCGCATGCATCCAGCGTGTCCAGCTTCGCACGCATATCGGCATACAGGCTCTCGCCCTCGCGCGCCCGGTCGGCAAGGAACTGCTCCAGCACGGCGGAGAAAAGCCCCTCGATTTTTTTCCAGTACGTCTCCGCGTCAAACTGATGCGTGACGTTCAGCACGCCTTCCTGCTGAATGACGAGCGAAAGCGGAATGTCGCCGTCCGTCTTTCCCAGCGCGGCGGCAACCTGCGCGATCGCATCGTAATACGCCTTTGCGGCGGCAGGATCGGCAGTCACGACGGCGTTCGACCCGGCATCATGCGCACGCACCGTCACATCGACCTTGCCGCGCACGACGCGCGCGCCCACTGCTTTGCGCAGGCGCGGCTCCAGCGGACTCAGGAACGGCGGCACGTTCACGGACAAATCCAAAAAACGGCTGTTGACCGACTTTATCTCCACGCTTATCTGCGTGTCTTCCACGACGGCCTCCGCAAAGCCGTATCCCGTCATCGAATGCATACGGGCAGTATAGCACAGAACGCAAAAAATGGCTATGCCGCCGCGCCGCGCAATGCTCCAAAGAAAAAAAATCCGATAGACTTTTTCCCTCCAGTCTTGTATAATTGAAATGATATAGTTCGCACTGAGAATTGCCGATACTGAATGCAGAATNCTATGTATCGCAACGAGCGCAAAGGGGAAAAATATGAGTGATTCCGAAAAAACCGACGAACTGGACAACTACGGCGTGCGGATAAAAAAAGATGGAGATACCGCCCAGGATGCGTCGGGCGCGGCACTGACCGACTTTTCGTTGGATGCCGATCTCCCCGACCTGGCGTCTTTTGACGACGTGATTGCGGACAGCCCGGAAACTTCCGTAGAAGAAGATATTTCCCTTGACGAATTCATNGTGGGCGGCGAATTCGAGGACGTGGCGGAGGGAAACCGCGGCTACGGTCAGGCAGAAGCNCCCGCAGAACCGGCGNCAAGCGNCGACGAATCAGTTGCCCTGGACGATTTCTTGGACTTGAGCAGTTTGGACGATGCCCCCGCGGCGGCAGAGACCGCTCCCGCCATGGAGGACGCGCCGCTTGACATCGACCTCTCTTTTGATGACNGCNCGGANACNTTCATNACGGAAACCGCGACGNCANGCATTGCCGAAGCACTCGCGGCGGAAACAACTGGCACTGGCAGTACGGATATGGAATCCATCGATTTGGACGCATTCGGTTTTGACGACGGCGAGACACCGGCTGCCGAAGCACCCGCGTCCGATGAACCGGCGGTGACCGAGACGAGCGCGGCTTCCTTTGACGACATGTTCAACGCGCTGGACAACGGCGGCACGTTGGATGCGAGCGCATTCTTTGACGACGAGCCGTCCGCCACGCCCGCAGAAAGCACCCCGGTTGCCGAGCCGACCGCCGCTTCCGGGGAAGAAACGGTCGATTTGGCGGACTTCGGCTTTGACGCTGACTCGACGGAGAATCAGGGCGAAGTGAAGGACGGCGCAAAGAAAACGGGCGGGCAGGAAGATTATGAGATGACCGTTACGGTCGATGACGACTCCCCTCAGCCGCTCACCGTGCCGCAAGCAAGCGCACCCGTCCCCGCAGACCAGAACGTTCCGGCGGACAATGACGTTGAGCTGGACGACCTGCTGAACAACGTGACCGACGAAAACGGCAACACCGTGCAAGTCGGCGAGGAAACCGCTCCTGCCGCAACCGAGACAACCGAAACGGCGGCAGAACAGCCCGCCGCGCAGGCAGAACCAAATCCGGCGGCGACCGCGCTGCTGAGCAAAATTGTCGGTGAGCTTGACGCACTGCGCGGCGAAATCGCGCAGCTGAAAAACGACTTTGCAGAAATGAAAAACAAGGGAATCCCCGAAGCCACGGCGCAGCCCGATCAGACGGAGCAAACAAATCCGTGCGACAGTGCTGACCCATCCCCGTCCGCGCCGCCCGTCATGGACGCGAACGATTTCTTTGACAGCAACGAAACGGGGCTGCTCGCCTCCTTTGCCGCCGAACAGCCGGACGACACGGCAAGCACCGACGACGCGCCGAGCGAAACCGTCGCCGAGGAGACGCCGGAAATTGCGGATGAAGCTGCGGAAGAAACGGCATTCGCCGATATTCCCGAAATTCCCGCGCCCGAACAGACCGAGCCGGAAACGGGCGGATTTTTTGACGACAACAACGACGACGAGATTATCTCACTTTCCACCGACGAGCTGAGCAATATTCTGAACAATGCCGAAGTGCAGACGGAAACCATTGAGGCAGAACCGGTCGCCGAGCCGACGGCAGAGACAGGCGAAGACGACTTCTCATTCGACACGNTCGAACAAGGCGAAGCGTCGGATTTGCCCGAGGAGATTTCCGTTCCCAAAACGGACGAAGCCGCAGAACCGGAACCCGCCGAAACGCTCGATGAGATTGATGAGATTCCTATGGATACCGTCCCGCCNGCCGAAAGCGAGATTGCCCCGGCACAAGAAGAACAGCCGCTTGACGCTCNGGCANNCGCAGNCCCGGCAGACGAAAAAACGGCCGGCACGTCCGATGAAATTTCGGGCAATCTGAAGCAAGAAATCAAGTCGGTGCTGACCTATATGGATCAGCTCCTTGAAAACCTGCCCGAAGACAAAATCACCGAATTCGCGCAATCGGAACAGTTTGAAGCGTACAAAAAATTGTTCAAAGANCTGGGACTGGCATAAATGGGATTACTGAGTCATATCCTTGAAATGGAACGGCGGCNGGCNGCGGCGAAAGAGCAGAACCTGTTTGCCGCCGCAGNACACTATGAAATCGAAAGCGATGACTTTTATGCATGGTGCGAAAAACAGAATTTCTCTCATGCGGCATTGTTCCAGCGCGACGGAGCTGTTTTTTACATCGTAAAAGCAGTCGGCTTGGACGCAGAGACAATTGCCCGCTCCTGCTCGTCAAAGGATTTTTGGGACGGGACGCTCCAGACGGATGCCGGATGGCAGAGCGTCTCCCGCGAAGAAGCCGCGTTTGCCAGCTTCAACCAGTTTTTGTCGGACGACGTGCGGAACAAGGCGCAGACCTTGCACTTCATCAAGCTGGAAGATTCCGTGCTGATGCTCGTGCAGGAGGACGATGACTTTACGCTCGCCGCCAATTCCGAGGCCGTCAAGCGCGACATTATCCAAATCCTNTACACACGTCCCGCGCCGGAAGATATGCATGCGACCGCCTCGGCGGTGGCCAGAGGATTGCAGATTGCGGACGCGGCGTTGCTCGTGCTGTCGGTGCGGAACGCCGTCGAAAACGCAATCAAGCCGGTTTCTTTCCGCGACGGGACGGCAAAGGAAAAAATCCTTCAGACAATCTACCATGAAATCTACCGCACGTGCGCACGGCTGTTCCAACGACCGAACTGCTGTATGCCCGGCAAAAACGGCGAACTGAAAATCGCGTTCTTCTCAAAAAACGGCACGGACGAACNGNTGTTGCGCTTCCACATCGCGCAGACGCTTGCCTCGTCCATTGCGNTGCCCGAAAAAGACGTGACCTTGCAGACCGTCGGCAGCAGTTCCGACACGCAGGGAATCATGTCGTTCTTGCAGGACTGACAGGCACGAACGGGCGAGAACCATGGAAATCGTTTTTTCTGACGCAAAAAACGGCGAACTGACGTGCTCGCTCGGCGGAAAATTCGTGCATTCGGCCTACAATCCGTCCAAAGAAGCCGAACAATTCGTNGCGGGGCTTGCCGCCCCGTTCAATCCGTCTGCCGTCGTCATCATTGAGCCGGCACTCTCCTCCTGCGCGCCGTTTCTGCGCNAACGCTTTCCCCAAACCGCGCTTTACGCCATCCGAATATGCGCGGCGTTCTCCGCATACGACGGCGCATGGGATGCCGTCTTTGCCGCAGACGACACGCTGGGCAGCCGGCTGTTCGAGCGGCTGGGCGAAGAGACAATCTGTTCCGCGCTTTTTATCGCCTGGCCACCGTCCGAACGCCTCTTCCCCGACGAAACGAAANTGGCGTGGCAAGCGATAAAAACCGCCGTGCTCAAAAGCCGCGACGTGCTCGCCACGCGTTCTTTTTTTGCAAAGCGATGGATAAAAAACGCCGTCCGTTTCTGCGCGCGCATACNGCATCCCGCGCTCCTGCACAAAGGTACGGCGGACATTCTTATCGCTGCCTCCGGNCCGAGCCTGCGCACGTCGCTTCCCCACATCGCGGCATTCCGCGCGCGTTTTTTTGTCATCGCGCTCTCCTCCGCGCTGCTTCCGCTCCTGCANAAAGGCATCACGCCCGACCTGGTGCTTTCCACCGACGGCGGCTTTTGGGCAAAAAAGCACCTTGCGTNTTGCGGCGACGGATTCCCGCGCNTTCCGTTCGCGCTTGCCGCCGAAGGCGCAGCACCCGCCGCCCTGCTCGAAACACAGACGGTCGTGCCGCTCTGGTATGACGACAGCATCGCCGTGCCGATGCTCCGCGCGTGCAACATACCGGCGATGCGCGCGGCACGGAACGGCACGGTAAGCGGAACGGCACTTGACTTCGCNCTNGCGCTCACAAGCGGAANTNTCTATCTGTGCGGGCTTGACCTGGCAACGGCGCAAGGNTTTCAGCACACGCAGCCGAACGCGCTCGAACAACACCATGCGGCGCACGACGACCGCCTGCGCACCAAGCACACGCGCCTNGCCGCCAGCGCGACCGCCGCGCAAGGCTCTCTCGCCGTCTACCGCGACTGGTTCGTGTCGGTGTCGGAACGATGGGAAAACCGCGTGTTCCGCCTCTCTGATTCGTATGATTTTGCGCACGACCTCGGAAAAATCCGGGATGTCGGCTGGGATATTTTTTCAGCGAGCAACGCGAAGAAAAATCAACACTTTCCTTCAATTGAGCAAATCCGGCTGACATCGGCTGACCGAAAGAACGTGCTTGCAGAACTGCTGCCAGAACTTTTTGCGACGGATCGGTATGACCGGGAACTGTATCCGATTGAGACGCTCATGCAGCAGCGCGCCGCGACAGAANCCGAACGGATTGCCTACGGGCGCACCGTCTCGCAGGGCAAAGCGCAGTTCGTGCGGGAGCTGCTGAACCTGCTATGAACTACACCGGCTTCATCACGGCAAAAAACGGCAGTCCCGTGCCGGTACGCGGCGCGACCTGCTTTCACTCGACGTACAACCCGGAGCGTGAGGGCGAACGGTTTTCCGCGCCTTTTGCCGACGGCAGCTCATTTTTCGTCGTACCCGGCGTGTGCGGCGGCTACCACCTTGCGGCACTGGCGCGGCGTTTTCCCCACGCGACTATTATCGCCGTGGAAGAATCGGACGACGACATCGATTTCCTGGCATCATTGCCCTGCGTGCAGAGCCTCATGCAGTCTCCGCGCGTCATCATAACGACGACGGAACGGCTGTCGCACACGCTGCTCCGGCATTTTATTCCCGCCGAGCATACGGCATTGCAGGTCGCCGCGCTTCGCGCATGGGAAGACACATTCCCGGCGCAGGCGGCGGCAATCAAGACGATCCTCACCCAGACGCTCGCCGCAATCAGCGCGGACTATTCGGTGCAGAGCCATTTCGGCAGCATCTGGCAGCGCAATATCCTGCTGAACCTGCGGCGGACAGCAGAACAAGACGCGGCGACACTCACGTTCCCGACCGAAAAAACGGCGGCAATTATCGCGGCAGGTCCTACACTCGACAAGACGTGGCGGCAGCTTGCGCAAAACCGGGACGATTACTACATCATCGCCACCGACACCGGCTACCGCGCCCTGCTCCGCCGCGGCATTGCAAGCGATGCCGTCATCTGCACGGACGCACAAATGGTCTCGCACGCGCATTTTTTTGCCCTCGCGCCGCAGACGCTCTGCATATTCGACCTTGACGCGAATCCGGCGACCGTGCGAAATGCCGCAATGCGGCAACGAATGCTGTTCGTGCAGACGGGGCATCCGCTCGCGGCGTTCGCCGACAACGGCACGGAAACGTTCCCGCACGTCAGCGCGGGCAGCGGCACAGTGACGGTCGCAGCCGCGTCGCTCGCAATCCGGGCAGGCTTCTCGCGCATACGGTTTTTCGGCGCGGATTTCAGCTACGCGGACGGCAAGGCGTATGCCAAAGGCACGTATCTCGACGACCTGTATCATGCTTCCGGCAACCGGCTCAATCCGGCGGAACAACAGTTCGTCCGGCTTCTGTTCCGCACGGAATTGCGGGACAAGGGGAACGGGCTTCTGACGACCGCACTGCTGGAATCCTACGAAAATTCGCTCAAAAGCCTTTTGGAAGCAAACAATTTCAGAAAAAATGCCGACAATGTATATATACGGCAAGGAGATTCTGTCCAAGGCAGGCGCGCGCCGCTTGCGGTCAGACCGTTTGACTATGACGCGTTCAGGCAGACGTACCGGCAATCGCTGGACGAAACCATCGCAGACGGCATCAACCGGAACACCGGCGCATTCCTGACGCTCCTGCCGTACATCGCCTGGCTCAAAACGCATCAGAATCAGCAGGATTTTGAGAGCCTTGTCCGCCGTGCATACACAAAAACGTGGGAGTCCGTATGACAACATCAACAAGCCGAACCGTGCAGGGAATTATCGGAGGCGTGTTCGCGCTCGCGGTCATCTATTTTGTCGCAGGTTTTGTCGTCGATAAAAAAACAGGGCCGGTAAAAGCGCAGGAACGGTTTGACGCATTCGCGTATGAGACGCGCAACCTTGCGGCGACCTATGAGCCGACAAGCGACGCGTTCAGAACGGCAATCGCCCCGGTGCTGACCGAACATATCGGCGGCTTTACCGCTTTGCAGCTGTACGTGAACAATCAGCTGGTGTTTGACTACCAGGCGGCGCAGGCGGACGAAAACGCGACGGCTGCCCGCATGACGGAATACGCCAAGACGCTGTTCGGAAACAACCTTGAAATCTCCGGGGTCNTCCTCATGGGCAGTCCGCAGGCGGCAGTCGCCCACGCAAAAATCTCATTCGCGCTCATCCTGCTCGGCACGGTGACGGCAATCGTACTCCTGCTGATCACGCCGCAGAAATCTGCAAAAGCGGCCAACCGCCCCGACGACCTTGTTGTCGAACCATACGAAGATGATGACGAGGAATCCCCCGGACAGCCCGAAGACGACGCGGATTCATACGATACGGCAGACGACAATGACACCGCCGGCTGGCAGACCGAACGAGCCATGCCGCTCAATGACACCGCGCGCGCGGCGGACGAAAACGACGACGGGCAGACGGCAAACGAAGACCGCACCTTTTTCTCCCCGGCAAGCGAAGCCGCGTTTGCCGGTTCATCAGACGAAAAAAACGACGTTCCCCCGGCGACCGACGCAACGGACAGCGTTGTTCCGGCAGCAGCCCCGGCGTATGACGCGCCGACCGATTTTGACCCNATCGGCGAGATGGAAGAGGACAACCGNCTGAATGCGGAAGAGCAGCCGCCAGCGGACGACAAAACCGACTCCCCGGCGCAAGCCGATACCTCCGCCACGGAAAGNGACCGGGATAACGCCGAGCCTGATGCTTTGACAATCGCCCTCGAAAACGAGCTGGTGGACGCAATCGCGAACGGACAGGATCTTGCNGCGCTCGTCATTCAGCTGCACGGAGTGACGGCGGACAGTACACCCGTGACGCAGCTCAAAAAACTGCTCACCGACCGTCTGGGCAAGCAGGGCATCATCGGCGATCACAACGCCGCCCTCGCCCTCATCATCAAAAATACCACCCTTGACACGGCGATTGCTTTCGCGCAGTCGCTGAACAATGCGATTTCGGTCATTTTGCAGCGCAGCGGGCAACGCGCGCAGACTGCCATCGGGATTTCGGCACGGGCGTTCCGCATGATAAACGCCGACCGCCTGCTGACCGAAGCCGAGCAGGCCGCGCTCCATGCCGACGACGAAAACCCGATCATCGCGTTCCGCGCGAACCCGGAAAAATACAAGGAATACCTGCAAGAAGTCTGACCGCCCCGGCGCGGAAGCCGTCACGGGGCTTGCGTTTCGTCCGTTTCGGGAGATTCCGCCGCCTGCGCGGCGTTCGGGTCGGGATTGTCCACCAGTTCGGCGATTTTGGGCGCGAGCGACGAAATCATCTTGCTGTCGGGGAATTGCTCTTTCAGCAGAAAAAACTGCGCTTCGGCAAGCTCGCCGCGACCGCTATCGACCAGCAATGCCACATAGTTTTCCAAAAATGACTGCTCGTTGGGATTTTTTGCGATCAAATCCTGATACTGCCTGAACGCCTCGTCGGTATCGCCGCTCATCGCCATGATGTACGCGCGCGACGCGGCAAGCTCGGCGTTTTCGGGATCTCTCGAAAGCAAGTCCTCGTAAATCGGCAGCGCATTGTCCCAGTCCTTGGCGAGCGCGTAGGTACGCCCCAGCTTATAATACGCCGTCAGATACAGCGTTTTGTCGCGCATGGCGCGCTGATAATACTCCGCCGCCTTGGTATAATTCTGCACGCCCGCGTAGGCTTCGGCAACCGTGTAATATTCGACCGCAAGGTTTTGCAGGATGATTTTCTGCTGCCCCGGCACGAGCATNCCGCCGCTCGCCGCGCAGCCGCCCGCGAGCAGCGCAATCGTCCCGAACAAAAACACGCCCAGGACACTTTTTCGCCCCGCCTTGCCGTCCGTCCGTCCCATGACCTACCACGCAATCGTGCCGAGCAGCGTCTCTTTGCTGATTTCCAGATCCACGATCGTAATGCGCCGCGCGCCCGTCTGCGTGACCTTTGCCGGAATGCCGAACAGCGCGATTTTGATGCTTGAGAGCAACGCCTTCATCTTTGCCGGTGTCGCGCTCGCTTCGGCAACATCCAGCATGAGCGTGACGTAATAATGGTCGTCCGTTTTCTTGGAATGCTCCAGCACGCCGCTCACCGCCGCAAGCGGAAGCCGCAGGTTGACGCCCACGATGTCCTGGAAAAAAGCATCCGCCTTGCGCTCGTAAAAACGAATGTCATCGGGATTGCCGGTCGTCAGGAATTCGTAGGCAGCCCGGTCAAAGCCGTCCGGCATNCCGCCCGCGTCCGGCGCGGCAAGGGCGGCATCGTACAGCGCGAGCTGCGGCTCNACCGCATACGACACCAGCGCGTTCGCCGATGACGGCAGGGAAACCTGCACCTGCGACAACGTGTTCTTATAATACGTATACGGCAACGAAAGCCCCTCCGCCGTCTGCGGAAGCCAGCCGTTGCGCGGCGTGAGCGCGAACTTTGCCATCGCCGCCGGAAACGACCCGGTCGCCGCAAGCTGGAGCAACGTCCGCGCGCGCGTGGATTCTTCGGCAATGTAAATGGTCTGCGTGCGCACGGCAATTTTTTCCGCGTCCTTTTCGTCCATGCCGCCGATCCGGGCAAGTGCTTTGGTCACCAACGGCAGATGACTCTGCGCGGGAATATACAGGTACAGCGCGGCATCACGGTCGATGAGCGCGAGCGGGTCAACGGCGGCGGGCTGCGGCGCGGACGCACAGCCAAAAAACAGCNCNACACACGCGGCAAGCGCGCCGCACAGGCTAGNGTTTCTCAATGGCGATGCTCCANGTCTTGTCGTCGGCCTCGACAANCGTCGGGTTTGCGACCGACGATTTCCATTCCTGCTCGGAAGCGAGCGTCTCNCCCGCGATGAACGCGCNGAACGTGCCGAACGCNTCCCGCAAATCCGCGTCGCCGGAGACGGACAGCCGGATACGGTCGGTCACCGCNAANCCGCTNTCCTTGCGCAGGTTCTGAATGCCGCGGATCAGATCGCGCACGTAGCCNTCTTTTTTCAGCTCGTCGGTCACCTTGGTGTCAAGCCCCACCGTGAGCGTGCCGTCATTGACGATTTTGAGGTCTTCTTTCTCANTCCGCTCGACGATGATTTTNTCGGCATCCAGCGCGACCGGCTGCCCGTCCACNTCAATCGTCACGCGCTTCCCGCTGATGATGTCCGCNATCGCCTGATTNTTGAGCGCGGCAATCTTTGCGGCGGCAGCCTTCATCTTTGCGCCAAGCTCCTTTCCGAGGCTGCGGAANTTCGCCTTCGCGCTGTATTCGACCAGCTCGTCCTCGCGCTCGTGGAAAATGACTTCCTTGACGTTCAGCTCCTCGCGNATCGTGTCGATCATGCCCTCAAGCACCGTGCGCTCCTCGGCATTGCGCGTCACCAACTGCGTNGCGGCAAGCGGCTGGCGGTTTTTCANNTTGAACTGATTGCGCAGGCTGCGCCCCATTGAGACCGCNTTCTGCACGGTNCTCATGCGGAATTCCAGCTTTTCGTCCCGCAGCGACGCGCGGTATACNGGNAAGTCCGCCAGATGCACCGATTCCGCGTCGCCGTCCATGCGCAGGTTCTGCCACATGCTCTCCGTGACGAACGGAATGAACGGCGCGGCGACCAATGAGAACGACTTGAGCGCGTAGTACAGCGACTCGTACGCCCCGGTTTTGTCGTCGTCGTTCCCGCTTTTCCAGAAACGGCGGCGCGANCGGCGGATATACCAGTTGTTGAGCTGGTCGATAAAATTGACGAGCGGGTCAATTGCCGTGCTCAAATCGTAATCGTCGAGCGCGGCGGTGACATCCGCAATCATTTTCTGCGTGATCGAGACAATCCATGCGTCGAGCGGATTCGTCGGCTGATGGCCGGCAAACACCGTGCCTTTGGCGGTATAGCCGTCGATGTTCGCGTACGTGACGAAGAACGAATAGCCGCTCCACAGCGGGATGAGCACATTCTTCAGCACCTCGCGGACTCCGTTGTCGCTGTAGCGCAAATCGTCCGCCTTGACGACCGCCGAATGCGTGAGGAACAGGCGGATCGCGTCCGCGCCGAACATATTGATCGCGTCNATAGGATCGGTGTAGTTCTNGAGCGACTTGCTCATCTTNCGCCCGTCCTCCGCCAGCATCAGCCCGTTCACGATNCAGTGCTTGAACGCGGGCTTGTCGAACAGCTCCGCCGCAAGNATCGTCAGCGTGTAGAACCAGCCCCGNGTCTGGTCAAGCCCNTCCGAAATGAAGTCGGCNGGGAAATGCCGCTCAAAATACGCCTTGTTCTCNAACGGATAATGCTGCTGCGCATACGGCATGGAGCCGGACTCGAACCAGCAGTCGAACACTTCGGGAATNCGGCGCATCGNGCCGCCGCAGGAACACGGNATGGTGACCGCATCGACGAACTGCTTGTGCAGGTCGTCCAAATCGACGCCGCTCTTCTCTTTCAGCTCGGCGCGGCTGCCGATACAGATTTTTNCGCCGCAGTCGCCGCATTTCCAGATCGGGATCGGGTTTCCCCAGTAGCGGTTGCGGCTGATTGCCCAGTCACGNCTGCCCGCCAGCCATTTTCCGAAGCGNCCTTCCTTGATGTGCGCGGGCTGCCACTGAATCTGGCTGTTTGCCCGCAACAGCCGCTCGTGCTGGTCGGCGACCTTGACGAACCAGGAGCCGATCCCACGGTAGATGAGCGGCGAACCGCACCGCCAGCAGTGCGGATACTGGTGCAGCACCGTGTCGCGCCTGACGAGCTTGCCCTCTTTTTTGAGCCGCTCCATGATTGCTTTGTCAGCGTCCTTGACGAACACGCCGGCATAGTCCGAGACTTCCGCCGTAAAACGGCACTCCGCGTCAATCGGCTCGACGAACGGAACGCCCGTCCCCGCGAACACCTTGCTGTCATCCTCGCCGAACGCGGGCGCGATATGCACGATGCCCGTGCCGTCCTCGGTCGAAACATAATCCGCGTTGAACAGGCGGAACGCGCCTTGCTCGCAGTGCTGCCCGCTCTGCTTTTCGCACACGGCGGCATCCCTGAGCGACGCGAAATACGGGAACAGCGGCTCGTATTCCGCGCCCAAAAAGTCCGCGCCCTTGTGCCGGTACAGCACCTCGTAGTCGTCCGCGTTCTTGTAATAGGCGGAAAGGCGGCTCTCGGCAAGGATATAGCGGTCGCCGGTCGCCTTGTCCGCGACCTTCACGTAGTCGATGTCAGGTCCCATGCACAGCCCCAAGTTCGACGGCAGCGTCCAGGGCGTGGTCGTCCAGGCAAGAAAATACGTCCTGCCGTCCGCCATGTCGGCATCCGCAATCGCGGGCGGGGCTTTGGTCACCTTGAAGCGGACCGTAACGGCGGGATCCTGCTTTTCCTTGTAGCCCTGCGCAAGCTCGTGGGTGGAAAGCACCGTGGCGCAGCGCGGGCAGTACGGCAGAATGTATTTTCCCTCGTAAATCAGCCCCTTGTCCCACAGCGACTTGGCGACCCACCAGATCGTCTCCATAAAATCGCTCTGCATGGTCTTGTAGTCGTTGTCAAAATCGACCCACCGCCCCATGCGCGTGATCGTCTTGCGCCATTCGCTCGTGTATTTGAGGACGGACGCGCGGCACTTGTCGTTAAAATTCGCCACGCCGTACGCCTCAATCTCATGCTTGGAGTTGATGCCCAGCTCTTTTTCAATCAGGTTTTCGACGGGCAGACCGTGGCAGTCCCAGCCGAAGCGGCGATCCACTTTCTTGCCNTTCATCGTCTGGTACCGCGGGATNATGTCCTTTATGGTCGAAGGAATGAAATGCCCGAAATGCGGCAGNCCCGTGGCGAACGGCGGACCGTCAAAAAAAATGAATTCCTCGCCNCCNTCGCGCTGCNCGACCGACTTTTTAAACGTGTCGTGCGCCNCCCAAAACCGTAACACTTCCTCTTCCTGCTGAGGAAAATCGACCTTTGCGTCAACTGGCTTGTACACAATAATCCCCGTGCCAATAAATTTTNGNTTTATGATAAAATAAAACGGCAAAAAAGTCTACGGTTTTGACATTCCGCTTCGTTTTCTATTATAGTATTCCCATGCGTTTCTTTCCTGCCGACGCGGACGACATTCCGCAGATACTTNCNGACCACCTGCGCCGCAAGNCAGCCCGTGCCGANCANCCGCTGTTCGTGTTNCCGACNGACATCGCGGCGGACTCCTGGTCGGCATGGGCGGCGCGCAATCCTGCCGAATCGGGCGCGCAGGCAGTCGCNCTGGAGGACTTTACCGCGTGGGACGCNTTCAAGGGCGCNTACCTTGCGGGNAGCGTGCAGGAAAAGACATGCATTCCNGCCCTGCTGCGCAAGNTGTTCGTCCGCAACCTGATGCAGCAGAACGTGCGCGAGCNGTTCATCACCGNCATTATNCCCGCCGACGACGCGGAAACGGCGTTCGCGTTCACGGACTGGCTCGCCGGAATCCTGCCGTCGCTCANGCTGTGGCATGAAAAATANGAAGCCTACCTCGCNTCCCATGGACTCACCGCAGCGACCGACCCGGACGGCGAGAACNGCGACTATGCCGCGCTGTACGCACGGTACGACGCNTTCCTGACGGCNAACGGNTTTTTTGAGCCGGCATGGCTCGCGCCGGAATACGTGGAGCGGGAACGGACNATCGTGATTTTCTTCCCCGAACTGCTCGAAGACTTCTGCGACTANGANNANGCNCTTTCCGGCGCNGACAACGTGGTCGCCGTGACGCTGAAAGAAACCGCCGCGTTCCGCCCCCGCGCNTACCGCTTCCCCGATTCGCGCANNGANCTGCGCCGNCTCCTGNTGCNCCTGCGNGACCTGCACGAACACGGCGTGCGCTGGACGGACATCGCGGTGAGCGTTCCCGATCTGGAGACCTACCGCCCGTACCTCAGGCGCGAGTGCGAGCTATACTGCATTCCTGTGAATATCCGCTCGGGCGAGCCGCTCACCAAGAACTGCGCGGGCATGATTTTCAGCCAAATACACGACTGCTACGCGAGCCGATTCTCCTACGACAGCGTGCGCGCGCTGTTGCAGAACGAGTACGTGCCGTGGAAAGCCGACATCACGGAAGTCAGGGAAAACCTGATCCGCGAGGGAAACCGGCTCCGCGCCGTCTGCGGCTACGAGGACGGCGGCATGTACATTGACAGCTGGATCGAGGCGATGCGCCCCATCGCGACGGACGTGCGCGAGCTGGCGTTCTACCAAAACCTAAAACACGAGGTCACGCGGCTGTGCGAGGCGGCGACGTTCGGCGCGCTGCACACGGCATGGCTCATCTTCCGGCAGCAGTTTTTGGACGATCGGCATTTTACGACGGACGCGAACAATATCCTCGGCCGCTGCCTGAGCGAGCTGAACGACATCATCGATATTGAGACGCGCTATGCGGACCGGCTCGGGCTGAAGACGGCGCAGCCGTTCGCGTTTTTCCTGAACGAGCTGAACGCAAAGACCTACCGCCCGCAGGAAAAACTGGACGGCATCTCGGTGTTCCCGTACCGGCTCTCGGCGGCGGCGCACGTTGCCTGCCAGTTCGTGATTGACGCGAGCCAGAAAAACCTTGACGTGTCATACAAAAAGCTCGGCTTCCTGCACGCGGAAAAACGGAAACTGTTTTTGGGCGCGGAGGCGGACAAACGAGCGAACACTTCCGCGGCGTTCCTGCGGCTGTACGCGAAGTCGGCAAGCGACGACGTGTATTTTTCCTGCGCGGAAGAGACGTTCGCGGGATTCGCGATCGCGCACAGCGCGCTTGCCGTCGAAAAGAACGACGCGCCGCGCGCGGAGCTGGACGGAACGGATTTTTTCGTGCAGGAGCGTCAGCGCGTTAGGGATAGGAGCGGCGCGCATGCGTTGCCGCACGGCAATGGAGCGTCAGCGGAACCGCGGATAGCCCGACCGCCGCAGGCGGGAACGCCCGGCATCACGGCATTGCAGCGTTCGTCGTTCGTGGCATGGGCGGAACGGACGCGGCATTTTGAGGAGCGGCTGCCCTACGCGGCGGGGGACGCGCTCACGGAAAAAGTCCGCGCGAGGATTTCGGACGACGGGGGCGCGGGCATCGTGGTGACGCAGAGCGACCTGCGGCAGTTCTACCCCTGCCCCCGCACATGGGTGTTCGGCCGGGTGCTCGCGCTGCGCGAGGAATCGCTGGACACGAACCTCATGCAGGCGTTCGACATGGGAAACGTCAACCACAAAGTGCTCGAGCTGTTCATGCGCGCGCGCGCGGGAACGTGCCTTCCCGTGACGGACGCGGACGGGCTGTTCGACGGCGAGGAGGCGATCCGCGCGGAGCTGACGGAACTAGCGGGGCTGGCAATCCATGACAGGTCGATGCATTTCAGGGACAGCCCGCTTGTCCTGCGCGCGCTCGACGCACAGCGCGACCTGATCGCGGACGACATCCTGCGCTTCCTGCACCGCCTGTGCGTCAAGCCGAACCGCCCCGCGCCGGAATCGGTGAATTCCCGCTCAAGCATCAAGGGATTCGGCGGCTTCAAAGTACAGGGCGCGGAGATTGACCTGCGCATGCAGGCGGAAGACGGCATCGCGCTGCGCGGGAACATCGACTGCCTGCTTTCCGACCCGGAGACCGGCGAGTACGTTATCCTTGACTACAAGAACACGGCGGGCGCGCTGCCTGACGCACAGGCACTGACCGAGGACGAACACGGGCTGCTCGGCGACTTCCAGATGCCGATGTACGTGACGCTCGCGGGAAAGCCGGTTGAGGCGGCGTATTTCTACGCGATCAAGGATGACAAAACGCGGTGCGCTATTGATGCCTACAAAGGGCTGAGCCAAGCCGACAAAGCAGCCGGCAGGCAGAATCCGTGGCAGTACGACGTGTTCATGGCAGGCACGGTGCGGCTGTTCGGCGAGTACGTCAAGGATTTTGCCACGCGCGTCGCGCACGGACGATTTTCNCCCGTCAATCCCCGCCAAAAACAGCGGGCGTTCGTGCACGTAGAGCCGCACGAAGTGTGCGTGTCNTGCCCGTACAACGGCATCTGCCGCACCACGTTCACCGTCGGCGCGCGGGANATGCCAAGACAGGAGGACTGCTGATGTACGAATACCTCGATTTGCTCGATCGCACGCTTGACGACCGCCAGAAGCGCGTCTGCTGCCGCACCGAAAACACCGTCGTCGCGGCGGGCGCGGGCAGCGGCAANACGCACGTGCTNGCTACGCGCTTCGCCTGGCTCGTGATGAGCAAGGCAATCCCCGCGCAGAANATCCTCACGATTACGTTCACCAAAAAGGCGGCGGGCGAGATGTACGAGCGCATTTACCAGACNCTCGCGTTCTTCGCGCAGAACGACGGCACGCCGGACGCAGAAAAAAAACGCGCGCAGGANGCGCTGGANTCCTTCGGCGAGACGCATATCCAGACGTTCGACTCGTACTGTGCGGGCATTGTGCGGCAGGTGGCGAANCGTTACGGCATCCGCCCCGATTTCACGGAAGGCAGCGCGGACTCCGAAAGCGACATCAAAGCCGCCGNGCTGCCGTTCGTCCTCGCGCGCCGCGACAATCCCGCCGTGCGCGCGTTCGCCGGGGCAGGCAGGTTGCAGGAATTCGCCGAGGGCGTGATCGCCAAAACCGTCCACCAGTACGCCACGGTCGCCGACAGCGACACGTTCTTCTCCGGCTGGCTCGGACCGCAGCGGCAAAANGTCNNGNCGGATCTTGCCTGGTTCATCACCGGAACNGGANCGAAGCCCGACGAATTCGAGCAGGCNGAAAGCGTCGCCACGGCATACGACACCATCACGGAACTCCTGCACGATGCAAAGCCGAACGCCTACACGGATTCCTGCCGACGCATCGCCGAATGCCTGAAGCGCATCATGGACGGGAACGACGCGGATACGGCCGGGNTGCGCGACGAAACAAATCAGATCAAGGCGATNATCGGAACCCTGCCGACAAAAGGCTACACCCCNAGCCTNCGCGCCGCCGTCAAGTCGCTGCGGGAGAACACGNTGCCCTACNTCGCCGCNCTGCTCGACTACCGCGCCAACGACNNCACCATCGCCGCGCTGTTCGCGCTGCTCGACGAATTCCACGCGCAGGTCAAGCGACAGAAACGCATTTCCGGCAAGCTGAGCTTTGGCGACATCCAGAAACTGGCACTGCGCGCGCTGCGGGAACACGACGACCTGCGCACACAGGAATACAACGCCTACGANGCCATCATGATCGACGAATTCCAGGACAACAACGGCGACAACCGCGACCTGCTGTTCCTCATCTGCTCACCGGCGACGGCGGGCGANCNNCCGTCAGTGGACGACATCGAGCGCGANCGGCTGTTCTTCGTGGGCGACGAAAAGCAGTCGATTTACCAGTTCCGCGGGGCGGACGTGTCCGTCTTCAANGCGCTGCAACGCGATTTCACCCGGACNTTCGGCGCGGACAGCGTNCAGCGCATGACCTACAACTACCGCTCGTCGCCCGCGCTCGTCACGAGCTTCAACCGGCTGTTCGGCGGCGACCACGGCATCTTTATTCCCCCGTCGCAGAACGCCCCCGATTACGAAGCGCAGTACACGGAAGAGACGAAGACCTACGATGCCGCGCGCGCGCGCGAATGCCCGCCTGAGACGCTGACCGCCGCGAACGTCGCCCTGCACGTCTGCCTGTCCGACGACCGGCAGATTCCCCCCGAAAACCGCGCCGACATGCTCAGCGCAAAAGAGCAGCACGCGTATTTTATCGCGCAAAAAATAGCCGGGCTGCACAAATCGGGCGTGAAATACGCGGATATCGCCATCCTGAACAAATCCCGCACCGACTACGGCATCATCACCAAGTGGCTCAACGCGTTCGGTCTGCCCTACAGCCTTGACCAGCAGAAAGACCCGTTCGCATCGGGGCTGGTGTTCGACCTGTACAATGTCCTGCGGCTGTGCGTTTATCCGTCCGACCAGAACGCGCTCGCCGCCTACCTGACCTCGCCCTTTGCCGCGCTCAGCGAGAACGCCGTCGAGACCTACCTTGCCAGCGGCTGCCAGGCTGCCGCCCTCCCTGCCGACGACGAAAAANGCCTGCACGACGCGCTCGGCTTNCTTGCCGCTCTGCGCAAAACCGCGCTGAGCCAGCCGCTCACCAGAACGCTCCAGACNCTCTGGTACGAGACCGGCTACCGCTACGAGACNTTCNTGAGNAGAAGCACCGCGCTTTCCGCCGAGCAGTTCGACATGCTCTTTGAGCTTGCGCGCCAGTGCGACGCGAACGGNAAGAGCGCGGCATGGTTTGTGGATCAGCTCGCCCTGCTCAAGAAATCGTCCGGCGGCGAGGACGAGGAGCTGAGCGTGCAGGACATCGCCTATCCCGTCGAAAAAAGCGATGCCGTCCAGATCCTGACCGTCCACAAAAGCAAGGGCTTGCAGTACCGGCACGTGTTCGTCACCGGCTGCATGAGCATGACCGCCCGGGGCGAACGCGACACCGTGTTCTTNGACANNACCTACGGCGCGACCGTCATACCGGCAAAAGGAAGNGACAATTATTTCGTGCTGCTCCAGAAAGAACGCGCCAAGCGGAAAAAAATCGCCGAATTCCGCCGTCTGCTGTACGTCGCCATCACCCGCGCCGAANAAAGCGTGTATGTCNTCGGCTCNTCGGACGNGCAGTCCCTCAAAGACCAGCTCGACCACTANTACCCGCAGCNGCAGGACGATCCGNCNGACGGGCAGCCCGTTTACGCCGAGGGCGCGCCGTTCGATATGCAGCTGCTCAAGCCCGTTGACCGCACGACTGCGCGTGCCGCGCTGACCACGCAAACATCGATGCGACAGGCGCGCGCCGACTGCATCGCCCGCTGGCAGAACACCTATGCCGCCGCCCCCATCGTCACGACCGAGCGCGACCGCGACCTACGCATCACGCCGCACGAACTGGAAGTGGCGGACGCGCCAAGCATTCCCGCGCCAAAGGACGACCCCTACGCCGCCGCCGTCAACCCGATCATCGAAGCATACGCCGCAAAATTCCCACCTGCCGCAGCCGCACCCGACACAGACGGCGACACGCCTCAGCACACCGTCTTTTCGTATGCCGACTTCGGCACGCTCGCCCACGCCTATCTGGAAGCGTCCGCAAACGGCATCGCGCCGCAGGACTTCGATCCGGCGCGCAGACTGTTCAAAAACCTGAAAGAAACCGAGGCACAGGTCATGCGGGACGTGTGCGCGGCAATGACCGCCGCCTTTGCCCGCAGCGAACTGGGAGCGGCGTTGCAGGACGCGCGCGCGCACCGTCGCCTCGTCAAGAGCGAATATGCGTTCCGCACACTCATTGCCGACCGTGCGCTCACGGGAACGGACGACGCGCTGCTCGTGACGGGAACGATCGACGCGCTGTTCGAGCGGGAGGACGGCACGTATACGATCGTGGACTACAAAAGCGACCAGACGATACGCCCTGCCCAGTACGCCGCACAGCAGGCATGCTACCGCACCGCCGCCGCACGGCTGCTCGGCTGCGATGAACGCGCCGTCCGCTGTTACCTGTATTATCTGCGCTATGATATGGCCGTGGAAGTCACCGGCATACGCTAGTCATTTTCCCACGTCGAGCATCCGCCGGTTCCAGGCGTCAGGGTCGTAGATGTCCAGCGCGTCGTAATCCGGCCAGCGCACGTTCGGGAACGTAACGGGGAACACGGGCTTGCGCGGCGGACGAGGCGCGGTATTCGTCTCGTCGGTCAGCTGCTGCAAGTCCGCGCGGTTTTCCCGGCCGTCAAGCCGCACCAGATACGGCGAGCCGAACGCGCAGATAACGCCGTCGCGGTCAAACTGCGCCGTGCCGGGAAGCTCCGACGATTTCTTGATGTTGCGGATCTGCGTGCGCCGCCCCGTGCAGTTCGTGTAGACCTTTCCCGCCGAGCGCACGTACTTGTCCACCACGAACGACTGCTCGCCGTCCGTAAAGCCCGCCTGCTCGTACGTGTACGGCATGTCCGTCTCCCAGTAGCGGATCTGATAGAACGTGCCGCCGGAAAAATAATAGCCCGTCCGCTCTTTCTTGACGGACGGCGGGGAGACCAACAGCCCCGCCGCCGCGCCGCAGTCGCGCCAAAAGCCTTCCCGGTCGGGCGCACCGTCCGCCGTGGCGGGCGGCAGCACGGCATAAAAATCGCCGTCGCGCGCGCTCCCCTTGACCAAGAAGTCAAGATAGATATTCCCGCCGATGACCGCGAGCGGCACGTAGGCGTATTCCCTGCTCCCCGGATACAAGATTTGCAGCTCATACGCGCCCGCCGTGTGCGACGCGTTCTCCGCAATCGTGATGTATGAGATTTCGATGTGCTCGGCGACGCGGCTCGTCGCGTCGTTGCGGTCGCGCGTGGCGTATTCGGCATACGCGGCAGGCTCGGCGGCGCGGTCGGCGTACCGCCCGGAAAACACGCGCAGCACCGCCGCAAATTCGTTCCCGTCCTTCCCGAACAGCACGAGCCGGTCGTTCCCCTGCCACACGCCCGCAAGCAAATCGGGAATGTCGGCGCGCGCCTCCCGCTCCCTGACCGCCTCGGACGGACGCAGGACTTGCGCGGCGGCGGCACACGCGAGGAGAACGGCCGCTGACAGCAGAAAGGATTTTTTCACCTTTCAATTATCGGCTAGTCGAACAGCGCGTTGCATTCTTTTTTGTACAGCTTGGCGATTTTGTGGCGCATCAGCTCCTGCTTCGCGTTAATCTCCACGCCGATCTCGAACGGCTTGGTCAGCAGCACGAACTTTGAGATGCGCTCGCAGGTGCGGAAGCCCGTCTTCGCGTTGTCCAGCGCGTCAATCTCCATGCGGAACAGGTCCTGAATCTCACTCGTCCTGAGCAGCTCCTCGTAGTTGTCGTACAGGATATTGTTCTCCTCCGCGTAGGCGAGCACGTTCTGCTGGTCGGGGACGATGAGCGCGGCAATGTATTTCTTGTCCTGCCCCACCACCACCGTGCGCTCGATGTACGGGGACGCGTTCACGGCCTTCTCAATCACCTGCGGCTCGATATTCTCGCCGCCGAGCAGGACGATCGTGTCCTTCGCGCGCCCGACGATTTTCAGCTCCTCGTCGCAGCTGAGCATGCCCAAGTCGCCCGTGTTGAGCCAGCCGTCCTGGTCGATGATTTCCGCCGTCAGGTCGTCGCGCTTGTAGTAGCCCTTCATCACCTGCCGCCCCCTGACCAGAATCAGCCCGCGCTTGCCCGGCTTGAGCGGCTCGCCGTCGGCAATCTGCCCGTCCTTTTCCGCCACGATCTTCACGTCAAGGCTGGGGAACACCCACCCCACGTTGTTCGAGCGCGGTTTCTTTGAGCTGCGCACGGAGATGACGGGCGCCGTCTCGGTCATCCCGTAGCCCTCCAGCAGCTTGAAGCCGACCGCGTGGTAGAACGCCTCGGTCTCCGGCTGCAACGCCCCGCCGCCGCTGATTGCCGCGCGGAATTTCCCGCCGAACTTGGCAAGGACTTTCTTGTACACCACCAGCTCGCCCAGCTTGTGGAACGGCCACAGCAGGCAGAACGGAATGATGCCGACGATGACGTCCAGCACGCGCGGATACCAGCGGTAGCGGCAGCGCAGCCCGCACACCCGCTCCTTGAACTTGTAGTAGAGCTTGCCCACGGCGACGAACTGGTAGAACACCGTCTTCTGCAATGCGTCCTGCTTCTTCACCTCGCGCAGCAACCCCTGCGCCACCGCCTCCCACAGACGCGGCACGCCGTTCATCCACTGCGGCTGCACGAGCGCCATGTCCTGCAACATGACGGACGCGATCGGCTTGGAGTAGGCAAAGCCGCCCTTCAGCCCGATGACCATATAGCAGAACGCCCGCTCAAAGCTGTGCCAGATCGGCAGGACGGTCAGCCAGATGTCGCCCGGCTGCATCAGCCCGAGCACGGTGTGCGCCACCTCGCACTGCGCGATGTAGTTGTCGTGCGTCAGCTGCACACCCTTGGGCACGCCCGTCGTCCCCGACGTAAAGATGATCGTCGCCACGTCGTCCGGCCGCACGTCGTCCATGCCGCGCTCGATCTCCAGCCACTCCTCGCGGGTGACCGCCGTCCCCTCGCTCTCCAACAGCGAATAGTTGATGACCTCGATTCCCGCCTCGTTCGCCTGCCGCACGGTCTTCTCGTCGGGATGCTCGTACAGGATCGCCGTCTTCAGCAGCGGCACTTCCGACACGTCCTCCAGCACCTTCTGCAACTGGCGGGCGTTCTCAAAGAAACTGACCGCGCATTCCGCGTAGCCCAGAATAAAGCGGATTTCCACGCCCATCGAATCGCACCCGCGCGGCACGTCCGCCGCACCGAGCGAAAGGAGCGCGTAGTCCGTCACGAGCCACTCGCGCCGGTTGTCGGAAATCAGCCCCACGTGGTCGCCCTTCTTCACGCCCAGCTTCCTGAGCGACGCGGCAAGCTCGATCACGCGCTGGTACACCTGCGAATAGCTGTACCGCACGAACACGCCGCTCTTGTTCTTTTCCGCCTGCAACGTATAGTTCGGTATCTCGGAAACCTTATTCCTCAGCAAAACCGGGAGCGTCGCACCGAGCGACTTGTCCATAGCATTCTCGTCAATCATGCCAGTACACTACCGTATTTCCCCGCACTTTGTCTAGTCGGTCAGTAGGAAAGAAAGCAGCCGATTTCCCCGCAAACGGCGGGAGACAGGAAACGGGGTGAAATTCGATGCCCGCAACTGACGGGAGACAAACAACAGGCTGAAATTCCTTCACAGCAATTGACGGGAGACCATCAACTGCTTGAAATTCGTTCTCAGCAATCGACGGGAGACCATCAACTGCCTGAAATTCGTTCTCAGCAATCGACGGGAGACCATCAACTGCCTGAAATTCGTTCTCCGCAATCGGCGGGAACGTTTCGCACGGCTGAAATTCGTTCTCCCCAACCGGCGGGAACGTTTCGCACGGGTGAAATTCCTTCTCCCCAACCGGCGGGAGCGTTTCGCACGGGTGAAATTCCTTCTCCCCAACCGGCGGGAACGTTTCGCAGGGGTGAAATTCGTTCTCCCCAATCAGCGGGAACGTTTCACAGGGCTGAAATTCGTCCTCTCCAACCGGCGGGAACGTTTCGCAGGGGTGAAATTCGTTCTCCCCAATCAGCGGGAACGTTTCGCACGGGCTGAAATTCGTCCTCCCCAACCGGCGGGAACGTTTCGCACGGCTGAAATTCGCTCTCCCCAAACGGTGGGAACGTTTCGCAGGGCTAAAATTCGTTCCCCGCCCATACTTATTCCCAAAAACGCCGGATTACACTATACTCTTCCCATGCGAACGTATTTGGGAAGACTGGGCGAGCTGGTGCTGAAAGGCTCGAATATCCGTGATTTTGAGCGGCTGCTCACGGGGAACGCGCGGCGGTTCTTGCAGTCCGTGGAGGCGAAAGTGTCGCTGTACGCGGGAAGGCTCTACGTGGAGTGCGCGGACGAAAGCGCGCGCGCCGTGGAATTCGCGCTCGACCACCTGATCGGCATTACGGGCTGGTCTGAGGCGGCGGTCGTGGAAAAGGACATCGGCGCGATCCGCGAACAGGTGCTGCGGGAGGCGACCGGGGCGCGGGAGAAAGGCGCGAATACGTTCAAGATCGAGGCGAAGCGCAGCGACAAGGGATTCTGCCTCGACTCCTACGGCATCTGCCGCGAAACGCCGTCGCTCGTCTGCGAGCAGGGCATCCTCGCCGTGGACGTGCACCGCCCCGACGTGACGATCTGCGTAGAGGTGCGCGACCGCTGCTTCGTCTACTCGAACAAGAACAAGGGACACCGCGGGCTGCCCGTCGGGTGCAGCGGCAAGGGGCTTCTGCTGCTGAGCGGCGGGCTTGACAGCCCCGTGGCGGGCTACCGCATGATGAGCCGCGGCATGAGAATCGAATGCTGCTATTTCCACGCCTACCCGTACACGTCGCAGGAGGCGCAGCAGAAAGTGGAGCGGCTGGCGGAAATCCTCGCCGCCTACGGGCTGACCACGCACATCAACGTGATCCCGTTCACCGACGTGCAGCTGCGGATAAAACAGCGCGCCCCGGCGGAATTCACGACGCTCATGCTCCGCATGTGCATGATGCAGTGCGCGAACATGCTCGCCGGGCGGCTCGGCGCGGACTGCATCGTGACGGGCGAGAGCCTCGGCCAGGTGGCGAGCCAGACGATACAGAACCTTGCCGTCACCGAAAGCATGGCGCAGTACCCGCTGCTGCGCCCGCTCGTGGGCATGGACAAAGAGGAAATCATCGCCACGGCGCAGCGTATCGGCACGTATGAGACTTCGATTTTGCCCTATGAGGACTGCTGCGTGCTCTTCTCCCCGCGCCACCCCGTCCTGCACGCCGACCTTGCGGAGGCGAAGCGCATTTATGCGTCGCTTGAGGCGGAGGAGCTTATCCGCGCGGCATACGAGCAGCGCGAAATCAAGCGGTTCGACTGCGCGGGCATCGTAGCGGGGCAGTTCGGCACGCGCGAGAACGCGGCGCGCCTTGCGGCGGAGAACGGAAAAAGTCTGACGGCGGGCGACTAGTACGTGTACTTGACCGACAGCGTGACGAAATGGTTCACCTTGTCGGTCAGCTGCTTCACCCAGTCGTCGTAAGCCGCTTTCGCGTCTTGCAGCGCGAGTTCCCGGTAGTTATCTTTGAGTTCGCCATTTTCGTCATAATACGCAGCTCCTTTTCCCGGATAGATGTCGTTCTGTACGCCGTCGTTGTGNATGTACTCCANNGCGTAGCCNAGTTTGACNGANAGCNGNCCTTTCAGNACGCGCGGGAACGTATACTGCCCTGACAGCCCGAACTGGCACACNAGCATNGNGTGCGCGCCCGACATGAAGCTNAGGTGNTTCCANGCCGCGTCCACGTGCTCGCCCTGCGCGAACTGCTGGTGCGTGAACACCGAGCCGTCCGTGCGGTACTGCNCCNNCTCCGCGAGCATATAGCCCACCTTNTCGTCGTCCGAGAANGACTCCGCCACGTTCTGGTGGCGGATAAAATTCGCGTTCACGTCAAGCTGCAGGCGGCTGATCGGGTTGAAGCGCGCNAAGAACGANACCTTGTCCGAGTCCGGCGGAATGGACGCGCCCATGCAGATGCCGTTGTTCGTGTAGTTCTGNTAGTTCCAGGACGNGCCGGACACNTGCCCGCTCGCCTCCGAGTCATACTCCCAGTGCGCGTAGACNTAGGGCAGCACGATCTGGTAGGAGAACGACATGAGCGTGAGCGGCGAATTGAGCGGCGTNTACNNCGCGCCCACCTGTCCCGCNAGCCGGATCTTGCTGTCAAAGTTGAGCTTCGCCACTTCCTCCACGTCAAAGTCGTCCACNAAAATNTCGGCGGCGAGCTTGANCGTCNGCACCGGCTTGTACTCGANGAGCAGNCCCATCTGCAAATTCGCGCTCGCGCCGCCGAGGTTCTGGATCGCCATNTANGGNGCGGGCAGCGCGTACAGGAACGANGACTGCGGNCCCATCGTGANGTTCTCATAATAGGAGAGCGNGAATTTCGGNGTGATGTTCAGGCGGAGCGCGTGGAACGCAAGGAACTTGTTGTCGCTCAGATCCTCGCCCAGGTTGTTGNTCGCGCCGATAATCTCATACAGCGTCGTGAAGTCCCAGCGCGGNCGGCTCACGTTGAGCGTGACGTTCGCCGCATGGTANGCCGTGTCGTTGAGCGCAAGCCCGTCGCCNAGGAACGGNCCGTAGCCCACGCGGTNGATGCCGCCCGTCGCATAGTAGCGGTCGGTGCCGAGCGCNATATTGCAGTTCACGTTCAGGTAGCCGTCCACCGGGCCGACGGTCGCCGCGTCGTACACGGAATCCTGCCCCTGGTTCACGTACCGCTGCGCGACGTTGGCGTACTCCGTGGTCGTCCCCCAGATGCCGAAGTGGTAGCCCGCCGTCACGATGCGGGTGAACGGGAGCACCACGTCCCCCTCCGCGGCGACCTCGCCCTCGACCTGCTTGCGCAGCGCGGTGTCATCGTTCGTCATGTCCGACTCGGCGCGGAGCGTGCCGCCGACGGCGACCGACACGTGGTACGGGCGCGAGAAAATGCGCTCGTACTCGTCCTTCGCGCGCGCGACCTCACGCGCGTACTGCGGAATGACCGCGCCGTCCTCGTCCGTTCCCGCCGCGATCACCTCATCGATAATGCGCCGGATCGCGTTCGCCGGGTACGGGCGCAGCTGCGGCAGGGGCGAGACCAAGCCCTGTATCTCCCACGCCTGCGCCGTCAGGTAGAACGGATCGCCGGGATCGACGGAGACCTGCGCGCCTGCGGCGGCAAGCGCGCAAAAAAGAACGGCACAAAAAAAACATCGTTTCTGCATAGACACCTCGTCAGATTTTAAAGGCGGAAGAACGAACATTCCACGCCGAGCGACATCTCAAACCCGTGCGCGAACGCGCCGCGCTCATGGTTATGGTTGAACACGAACACATACGCCGGCTGCGCGGAGATCTTGAGCCACGGCTTTGCGTACCAGCTGCCGCGCACCGCAATCCGGTTGACGAATTCGGGCGTTCCCGTCGGCGTTATCCAGTCGCGCCGCTCGCGCCAGTCGTCCTGGTTCTTGCGCGGATANATCCAGTTCGCAAAATCGTCGTCCGTATTGCCCGAGCCGACCACGGAATCCGTGCCGCCCCAGTCAAGCTCCTTGGTGAACGCGCGGCTGCCCGANCAGTANTCGCCGCGCGCCATGAACAGGTACATGCCGTCCACGGAAAACACGCCCGGCTTCTCGTAGCCCGCCGTCAGCTCGCAGGACACGGTGTCCGGNCCGAACGGCGAGCCGACCCACTCATAGAAGAGCGCGTGGTCGCCGATGTTCTCGCTGTACGTGCGCACGAGCGTCCAGTTCGGTCCTTCCTTGATGTACAAAAACGGCTGCGCGTAGTAGCCTTCCAGCGCGAAGTGCAGGTAGCCGCCNCGGAACGGGACGAAAGCCTCCGAGCCGAGCTGCCCGCCCATGCCGTTCGGCGTCTTGTCGTCCGGCCAGTTGCTGCGCTCGTAGGGTGTCTGGAACTGCGTCATCGCGAACATGCCGTAAAAGCGCAGCCCGTCGAACGGCACGAATTCCGACTTCAGCCCGAGGTACGCGCAGATGTGCGACTCCACGTCGTCCACGTCCTTGTTGCCGTCGTCGTCGCCGTAGTCGCGCCACGGGGAATAGCCGTGGAAAATCGTCAGCGGGTTCAGGAAGCGCAGCTCAAGCGGCGCGTAGACCAGCACGCCCTCCAGCACCGTGAACGTGACGCGCCTGAACAGCCGCACGTCGAACTGGTGCATATACAGGTACTTGTCCACGTTGAATTCAGTGACCGATCCCGTGTACTTGATGTTCGGCGAATAGAACAGCAGCTTTGCGGCGGTCGTCCCCGTCAGGTAGTCCGACATGATGACCGAGCCGTTGAGCGACCGCCCGATCGACTGCGGGCCGAGCGCGACCTGAAAGCCGATGCCCGTCTTCTCCGAAATCCGCGCGCCCGCGCTCAGGTAGCCGTAGGACGGGAAATTGACGTCCACCTCGCTCGGCGCGGACGGAATGTTCGTGTAGTTGTCGTGGTGCAGCATCGCGCCCTTGTTCTCACCGAGCGACACGTCCACTTTCATCGCCACCCAGTCGCCGACCGTTATGCTGACCGGCACGGAAATCAGCGGCAGCCGGTGGTAGCGGTCGAACGTCCAGTCGATGCCCTTGTTCGTCTTGAAGAACGCCTCNGGATTGACCGACGGCTCGACCCCCGCGGAAATCAGATCCGACCCGAACGAGAACACCGGCTCGGCAAAATACGCGCGGATGCGGTCGTACTGCGCCCTGCCGCCCTCGCTCAGCGCGTCGTAGTCGATTTCGTCCAGATACAGGGTGAGTTCCTGCACGGTCAGCGGCGCGCTGTCGGCAAAATTGACGGTGCGGCTTTCCAGCGAGACCGCCATGAGCGCGTCATAGACCCAGTGCCCGCTCGGAACCAGCTCCTGCCCGCCACGACGGCCGCCGCGCGGGGCTGCGGGCAAAAGCACGGCGACCATGCCGAGCCACAGCACGGCAAGCAATGTTTTCCGCATGATTGCTCCTTACAAATCCTCTTCCTGCTGTACGGCAGAAACCGCCGCCTGAAGCTCCGCGTCAGAAACCGCCTGCGGATACCGCGCGCGCACTGCCTCGTAAAACGCGACCGTGCGCAGTCCGTGCGTCCTGAGCGAAAAATGCTTGGCAATCTCATGGCTGCGCGCCGCAAACGCCGCGCGCNGTTCGGGATGGTCAACCAAATCGATGATGTGGGAGACCATCGCCTCGTCGCTGTCCGCAAGATAGCCGTTCTCCCCGTGGAACACGGTGTCGAAAAAACTCTCATCCCGGCGGCACACGACAGGCAGCCGCGAGACCAGCGCCTCAAGCACGGTCATCGAATGCATTTCGGAAAGCGAGGCAGTCACGAAAATATCGCCCAGCCGATAATACAGCGAAAGCGCGTCCCAGTTGATGAATCCCGTGAAGATAATGCGCTGCTCCAGATGCCGGCGATGCGTCGCCTGCTCCAGGTCATAGCTCGCGCCGCCCGAACCGACGAACAGCATCTTCACCTGCGGTCGCTGATCGAGAACCTGCACGATGACCGAGAACAGTTCCTCGACGCGCTTCTCCTCCACCACGCGCCCGATGAACACGAGCGTCACGTCGTCATCACCGATCGCAAGACTCCGGCGCAGGCTGAGCAAGGCTTCGTCCGTGGGCTTCTTCGCAAGGAACGATTTCGTGTCGATCGCGTTCGGAATAACTGCCGAAGGCATGCGCGGCAGCATCGCAGGCGACTTGAAATAATCATGCGCCTTCTCCGACACGTTGATGAGCGCGTAGAATTTCTTGTACAGCCGCTGCACCAGTTTTCTGATGACCTTCACCGGGATCAGCCGCCCGCCCATGAGGTAATATTTGTAGAAATCCTCCCACATCGTGTGCGTGGTCGCAACGACCGGAATGCGCAGTGCCTTTCCCGCCTGCTTTGCCACGTGGGCGATAAAAAATTCCGTGTGCGAATGGATAATCTGTACGTCATGCGCTTTCAGGAATGCGACCACCGCGCGCTTGTGCGGGAATCCGATATACTGATTGTCGCCAAACGGCGAGGGAATGGAATGTACGCGCAGCACGTCGGGGTCAGCCCCACCACCCCCAGATTCATGCGAAGAGACCGTCACGATGACGACATGATGCCCCAGCTCGGTCAGGATTTTCCGCAATTGCACCACCACCGTCACGACCCCGCTTTTCGTCGGCAGATAGGAATCAGAAAACAACGCGATGTTCATAGCGTCTGCTATCCTACCAAATTGTTGCACGAATTTCAAGGATTTGGTACAATCGACCCCATGACGGCGGAAGAAAAAACGACCCTCTACACGCTCCTCAAGACGGCGGCGACAAACGCATACGGCTACGTGCCGCCCGCATTCTCCGGCGACATGCCGCCCTTTGCGGACGACGAAGCCGCCGCGCAGAGCGCAGACGAAACGCGGAATCCCCCGGCACGGACGGAAATCCCCGCGCAGACGGAAAACGCCGTGCCGTCCGCGGGCAGCCAGATCGCTGCCATCGCGCAGAAAATCGCCGCCTGCGACCGCTGCGTGCTCGCGCGGACGCGGACGAACGTCGTGCCCGGCACCGGCGTGACCAACCCGCTCGTCGCCGTCATCGGCGAAGGACCGGGCTACGAGGAGGACAAGCGCGGCGAGCCGTTCGTCGGACCGGCGGGGCAGCTGCTCGACAAGATGCTCGCGTCAATCGGGCTTTCGCGCACGGAGAACTGCTTCATCGCCAACATCGTCAAGTGCCGCCCGCCGAACAACCGCGTTCCCCTGCCCGAAGAGGCCGCCGCCTGCGAATCGTTCCTGCACGCGCAGCTGTTCGCGCTCAAGCCGAAGATGATCCTGTGCGCGGGCAGCACGGCGGCAAAAAACCTGCTCAAGACCAAGAACGGCGTGACGCGGCTGCGCGGACAGTTCTACGACTGGAACGGCATTCCCGTGGCGGTCACGTTCCACCCGAGCGCGCTGCTGCGCGANGCGAGCCAGAAGCGGTTCGCNTGGGAGGACCTGAAGATGATGCGCGCGCGCCTGCAAGAAATCGCCCCCGAATACCGCCCATGAAACGATACCTGCACATCGTGCTGAACGTGCCGGTCAACCGGGCGTTCACGTACCTTGACTGCGCGGACGGCACGGAGACGGAAAGCCGCGTCGGCTACCGTGCGGACATCAAATTCGGCAACCGGCGCACCACGGGCTTTATCGTCGGGGAATCGGACACGCTCCCGGCGGACTGCGGCGTGGACGAGGCGAAAATCCGTCCTATCCTGCGCCTNCTCGACCGCGAGCCGCTGTTCACGAGCGAGCTGATCGACCTTGCCCGGTGGGTCGCGCGGTTCTACCTCTGCTCCACNGGAGAGGCNCTCGCCGCCATGCTCCCCGGCGGAAAACGTGAGACCGACGCGGGCAGCTTCTCGTTCGCCGAAGAAGCCCCCGACACCACCGCCCGCACCCTGAGCGACGANCAGNCGACNGCCGTGCNNGGCATCCTTGACGCGCGGGCAAAAACGCACCTGCACTANCTGTACGGNCCGACCGGCACGGGAAAGACCGAAGTCTTCTTGCAGGCGGCGGAAGCCCTGCTCGCGCAGGGCAAGGGAGTCATCTACCTCGTGCCAGAAATCGGCCTGACCAAACAGGTCATCGAAGCCGTGGTCGCGCGGTTCGGGCANACGGCGGCGGTGCTGCATTCGGGGCTGACTCCCAGCCAGCGGCTCGGCGAATGGAAGCGCATNNTGCGCCGCGAGGCACGCGTGGTCATCGGCGCACGGAGCGCGGTGTTCGCCCCCGTNCCCGACCTCGGCATGATCATCATCGACGAAGAGCACGACGGCTCGTACAAAAGTGGCTCGACCCCGCGCTACCACGCGCGGCAGGTGGCAATGTACCGCGCGGCAAAACGCGGCATCCCGCTCGTCATGGGCAGCGCGACCCCGAGCGCGGAAGCGTGGCACGCCATGGCGAACGGCACAATCATACGCCACACGCTCACAAGGCGGCTCGCCGGCGGCGCGGAGCCAACCGTCAAGGCGATAGACCTTTCCGCGCTCGCGCTGGACGGCTGCATCTCCCCCGAACTCGCCGGGGCAATCACGGAGACGCTCGTGCAGGAACGGCAGGTCATCCTCTTCCTGAACCGGCGCGGATTCACGCATTTCTTCCGCTGCAACTCATGCGGATTTGAGATGAAGTGCAAGAACTGCTCGGTCGCGCTCACGTTCCACAAAAANGAAAAACGGCTNCGCTGCCATTACTGCGGCTGGCAGACCGTCCCCCCGCAGGAATGCCCCGAATGCGGCTCGCTCGACGTGGGCTANTCGGGATTCGGCACGGAATTCATCGAGCAGGAAGTCCGCGCGAAATTTCCCCACGCCCGCATCGTCCGCGTCGATACCGACAACGTGACGCACAAGGGCGAATTGCAGGAAAAGCTGGANGCGTTCCGCCGGGGCGACTACGACATCATGCTCGGCACNCAGATGGTCGCCAAGGGNCTGAATTTTCCCCGCCTCCAGCTGGTCGGCGTTATCCTTGCGGACACGGGGCTGCACCTGCCCGACTTCCGCGCGCAGGAGCGGACGTTCGCNCTCATCACGCAGGTGGCGGGGCGCGCGGGCAGGTTCTTTCCCGACGGGCGCGTGCTGGTGCAGACCTATGCCCCCGACCGCATGCCGATTGCCTGCGCCGTCCAGGGCGCGACCGCCCAGTTTTACGACGAAGANCTCAAGCAGCGCGCCGCACTGGATTTTCCGCCGTTCTCGCGCCTGGTGCGGCTGGTGTTCCGCGCGCCCACCGAANCGCAGGCAGAGCAGGCGGCNGCGGGCGCGGCGGCAATCCTGCGCGAATCGCTCAGAAAGAACGCGCGCGCCGACGAGCCGGAAATCCTTGGTCCAGCCGCCTGCCCGATCGCAAAAATCGCCGCGAACTGGCGGTATCAGATTTTGCTGCGCGGCAACAGCCGCGCCGTCATGCAGGCCGTCGCCGCCGATTTGCTCTACAACTACAAGCACGACAGCGACGTCCACATTGAATGCGACGTGGATCCCGTCGCCCTGCTCTGAACGAAATCAGACGTGGCGGCGCACGCCGTCAAAGCGCACGTTCCACAGGAACAGCCCGGACGCGGGAGCGGTCGCGCCGGCTTTCCTGCGGTCGCGGCTGTCGAGCACGTGCCGGAAATAATCGGGGCTTCGTTTTTCTCTCTCAAACTGAATCAGCGTCCCGGTCAAGCTGCGCACCATTTTCCAGAGAAATGCGTTGGCGGTGATCTCAAAGACGAGCTTGTCGCCGTCGGGACAGAAAACAGCCTGCTCGATAAAGCGGAATGTCGATGCGCTCGCGTCCCCGGCGGCGGCAAAGGTCGCGCAGTCAATCTCGCCGTGCAGGTGCGCCGCCATCTCGTTCAGCACACGAATATCCGGCTGATGATGAATCTGCCACACATAGCGCATTTCCGTCGCGCGCGCGCTTTTTCCGCAGTAGATGACATAGCGGTAGGTGCGCGCTGTCGCGCTGAACCGCGCGTTGAAATGCTCGTCCACGCACCGCGCGGCATTGATGCGCACGTCATGCGGCAGAAAGGCGTTGAGTGCCGGCACGTAGTTCTCCGCCGGAATCGAATCGACCGGGCTGAAAAAATTCGCCGCCTGCGCCGCCGCATGCACACCGCTGTCAGTCCGTCCGCTGCCGTAGAGCGGCGTGGGCTGCTTGTGGATTTTCTGGAGCGCGGCCTCCACCGCCGCCTGCACGGTACGCACTGCCTTGCCGCCCGCAGCCCGGTCCTGCCGCTGCCAGCCGCAAAAGTCGGTGCCGTCATACGACAGCGTGAGCAGGATGTTACGCATCGTCGTCCGACGGCACAAAATCAAGGCCGTTCGCGTCGGCGAGCACCTTGGTAATCTGCTCGTACAGCTCGCGCGACTTCTCGAGGAGCGGACCGGGCTTTGACTTTGACGACCGCCCCAGCCCGAAGCCGCGCGCGATCGAACGCTTGCACTCGTCCAGTTTCTTGAGCCGCTGCTGCATGTCGTCGGTCTGCCCGTACTTGAATTCCAGCAGCCCCACCTCATAAATCAGCCCGTCGTAGCCGTAGTTCTTGTCGGTGTCCGGCCCCAGGTTGGTCATCACGCCGAGCGATTCGGTGCGCGCCATCTCGTTTATCAGCGTCTGCTCGTAAAAAAAGAGCGCCTTGCGGTAAAACGCCTTGGCAACCCAGTCATAATTGTGCCCCGGGATTTCCTCGTTCAGGTGATTGCACAGCCAGGCGAGGCGGAGCGAAAGCACGGCGCGCTTGACCGTCGGCGCGTAGCCCAAATCGACCTTGCCGTAGGAAAGCAGGGCAAGGAAATACATCGCCGCGCCGTCCAGCAGCGAACGCTCCGTGTCCAGCTGATAATGCGGGAAAATATTGCTCACNGTGTTGATGCGCTGTTCCTCGTCGGCGCGCAGCGCGTCAATCGAAGCCTTGTCCGTTATCACGGGGAAATCGTTCCAGAAAAACGCGATATGGCAGCGCGGGCATGCCCCGACCGCATAGATGAGCGGATAAATCTTGCCGTACTTTGCCGACGGCTCGTACAGGCGGTGCAGCTCGTCGGTCAGCTCGCCCGCAATCATGCGCCCGCTCCCCGAAAGCATTTCCTCGCGGGCAAAATCGCGCTGGCAGCACGGACAGCGCACCTTCGTCTTTGACCAGTACGAAATCTTGGCTTTCTTGCCGTCGTCCACCGCCGGCTTCTTAGAGACATTCGCGTACATCGCCGCCCCCCTTTTTTTCTATCACGACGAACGCCGTCGCGAATTCTTTTTCATGGCTCAACGAAAGGTGCACGGCACACGGACCGACCCGCTCGGCAAGAATCCGCCGCGTGTCCTCCCCGAACGCGAGCGACGGATTGCCGCTGTCNTCGTTGACGACCCACATNTCCTTGAGCGACAGCCCGGCAAACCCCGTCCCCAGTGCCTTGGCGAACGCCTCTTTTGCCGCAAAGCGCACCGCNTAATGCTGGCTCGCCGAGGCGATGTTCCGGGGCGAAGCCGCGCAGCGTTCGGCATCCGCAAAGAAACGGGAAAGCAAATCATCGTCCCGCACCCATTTNTCAAAGCGGCTCACTTTCGCGATGTCCGTGCCGATGCCGTAAATCATTCGCCGCCCCCGTCCTGCGCCGCACCGGCATCCGGCTCAAGCGACCGCGCCGTCACCGTGACGGAAACCGACCGCGCGCCGTTCTCTGCCGTCACGCCCGCGGGCAGGGAAAACCGCAGCGGCACCGTATGCGTTCCCGCCGCGGAAATGCCGCTGCAATCGGCGAGCACCGTGGAAACGCCCGGCCGGTACTGCTCCAGCGCGAGCACCGGCCCGCGCAGGGTCAGCGTGACAGGGGCGATGCTTCCCGCCGGCTCAAGCGTACCGTTGAGCGCGGAGAACTGGACGGGAACGGACGCGAACGTCCGGGTCGTCATTGCCTCCGCCACCTTCACCGTCACCGAAACCACCGTGCCCTGCGCGACTTTCAGAAAAATGCCGGGATTGTCGAGCGACACTTTCGCCGTCACGTCGCCCCGCGCGCCATCGACGGAAACCTGCCGCGTCTGCAAGCGCGTGCAATGCTCGACCATCGAGCGCGGCCCGGTCACCTTCGCCTCGTCCGGGTTCAGCGTGACCGCGCCTTTCTCATAGCCGTGCGCCGGTTCGCCCGAAACGAGCGCGCTCACGGGAACGAACGCGCTGATCTGCTCCTCCACCGTCAGCAGCACTTCCTCGGGGCTGACCCGGATTTCCATCGGCTCGATGAGCATCGCGTTCTCGCTCAGCGTAATCAGCACGGGAAAGCTGGACTCGCCCTCCCGCGCGACGTAATTCAGGTCGAGGTAGGCGGAAAAATCGCTCTCATGCAGCGTGGATATGCTCTCCGGCTTGCCGCGCACCATCACGCGCACGGTACGCGGGAACGGGCTTGCCGCCACCATGCCGTTCTGCGCGTCAATCGCCAGCGGCACGATAAACGACTTCCTGTCCATCGTGGAGAACAGGTAGAACATATAGAACGGCAGCGCGAGCGCAACGCACACGACGATAGGAAGCCAGTTCTTCCTGACGGAATCAACAATTCGACGCGCTTTCATCGACGGTATCCTCAATCGTATATTGGTCGGGGGTGAGTTCCAGGAGGTTCTCCAGGATTTTGGTCAGCTGGTCGGTGCTCAGGTCGTAATGCAGCTTCGAGTCGTAGGCAAGGCTGAGCGCGCCGGATTCCTCCGAGACGACGAGCACCACGGAATCGCTCACCTCGCTCAGGCCGAGCGCGGCACGGTGCCGCGTCCCGAACGTCTTTTTGATGTCGTACTGCTCCGAAAGCGGCAGGAAACAGCCCGCAGAGACGACCTTTCCGTTCTGAATGAAGCACGCGCCGTCGTGCAGCGGCGTGTCATGCCCGAAAATCGTCACGAGCAGCGCCGACGACACGTCCGCGTTGATGCGCGTCCCCGTGTCCATGATGTCGTCCATTTTGGTGTGGCGCATGAACACGGCGAGCATTCCCCGCCGCTGCTTGGAAAGCATCTCCGCCGCGATGATGACCGAATCCACGTAGGTGTGGCGCGAGCGGTTGCCGAACGTNAGCCATTCCGTCTGNCCGAGCTTGAGGAAAATCTTGCGCAGCTCAGGCTGGAACACGATGGCAAAGCAGATGGCGAGCGCGGGCGCGAGGATGTTCATGAGCCAGCGGAGCATTTGCAGNTTGAGCGCGACCGCGAGCACGTACGCGCCCGCCACCAGCCCCGCCGCCTTTATCAGCAGCACGGCGTTCGTCTTGATGAACAGCTGGTGCACNTTGTACAGCAGAAACGCCATAATCCCGATGTCGATCACCGGGCTGAAATACTGATTGTATATGCGTAAAAAAACATCCAACGCGTTCACGGNCGATTCCTTTTCCTGCTCAATTATATCCTATTCCGCCCAAAACTGCCAGCGCGTCCACCGTCTCCTGCACGTCATGCACCCGGAGCAGGAACGCGCCCGCCATGACCGCAAGCAGATTCGCCGCGAGCGTTCCTGCAAGCCGCCCTTCCGCCGCGCGTCCCGTCAGCGCGCCGATAACGGTCTTGCGCGAGAGCGCCATCAGCACGGGATACCGTCCGCCGCACAGCTGCCCGCACCGGCGGACGAGCGTGCAATTTGCCCCGGCATCCTTGCCAAAGCCGATTCCGGGGTCAAGGATAATCTTATTATCGGCAATTCCGCGCGCCAGCGCATACCGGACGCGACCGTNCAGATACGCATCGACCTCGGCGAACACGTCGCCATAGGCGGTNTCCTCCTGCATTATAGCAGGAACGCCGCGTTTGTGCATCAGTATGACGGGAATTTTCGCGCGCGCGGCAACGGCAGCCGACTGCTCATCGTCCTCCAACGCCGAAACGTCGTTCAGCATATCCGCGCCCTCGTCCAACGCCGCGCGCAGGACNGCGGATTTCCGCGTGTCCACGCTTACCGGGACCGNACTGTGCCTGCGCACCGCGCGCAGCACCGGCACGATACGGCGGATTTCCTCGTCGGCATCCACATAGTCCGCGCCCGGCCGCGTGGATTCCCCGCCGATGTCCAGTATGTCCGCGCCCTCGTCAATAAGCCGCAGCGCACGGTCGGCATCCCCGCGGCTCTCCGCAAAGAACGAATCGGGCGTGGCGTTCACGATGCCCATCACGAACGCAGGACGTTCCGTCGTGATGACCCGATCCGCCAGCGTAATGCGCAACGCCGTCCCGTCAGCCCTGCCCACGCGCTACGCCCCCGCCGCGGCAAGCACGTCCCGTGCCGCNTGCGCNATATGCCGGGGANTCATCTGCGCGTCCGCGGCAATCTCCNCGCGCGTGCCGTGCGCNANNAACGCGTCGGGAAACGCGAGCACCGCCGTGTGCGCCATGCCGCGCGCATAGAGCACGTTCTGCAAATAAACGCCCACGCCGCCCGAACGCACACCGTCCTCCACAAACACGACGGCGGCATAGCCCCGCGCGATGCCCGCAACATACTCCTCGTCCACGGGCTTGACAAAACGCAGACTGTACACGTCGGCGCAGATGCCGTCAATCGCGAGCGCGCGGGCAGCCTGCACCACCTCGCCGTAATAGCCGCCCGTCGTCACGAACAGCACCGACGGCGTTCTCCCCGCCGAAAGCGACGGCGCGTAATCCTCGCAGCGGACAAGGATGCCCCGCCCCACCTCGACCGCACCGCCAAACGCGGCTATCTCCGTCGGGCACGACAGCTTGGGATAGCGAATGGCGACCGGCGNTTGCTGCGCNACCGCCCAGGACAGNCACCGCGCCAAATCCGCCGCGGAGACCGGCGCGAGCAGGGTCAGTCCGGGAACGGGGCGCAGCAGCGCGATGTCGAACAGCCCCTGGTGCGTCTCGCCGTCGCCGGGAACAATGCCCGCCCGGTCAAGGCAGATGACNACNCCCCGCCCGCTCAACGCCACGTCATGGATAATCTGNTCAACCGACCGCTGAATGAACGTCGCATAAATCGCCACCACGGGAATCAGCCCGCCCGCCGCAAGGCCGCCCGCAAACGTCACCGCGTGTTCCTCGGCAATCCCCACGTCAAAGAACCGGCCCGGAAAACGGCGTGAGAACGCNTCCAGCCCCGTGCCTTTCTGCATCGCCGCCGTAATCGCCACGACCTGCGGGCATTCCTCCGCCAACGCGACGAGCGACCGGCTGAAACTTTCGGTAAAACTGACCGTGTCGAACCGCTCGAACGTGCCGTCGGAAATCTGGAACGGGCCGACCCCATGGAACGTCGCCGGGTCGTTCTCGGCAGGAGAATAGCCTTTGCCCTTGACCGTCCGCACGTGCACCACGACGGGCTTGGACAGGCGGCGCACACGCCGGAACACGTTCTCCAGCTCGGCGATGTCATGCCCGTCAAGCGGACCGACGTATTCCATGCCTAAATCGGTGAAAAAATTGTTGGAGAGCAGCAGCCCTTTCAGCGCGCGCTTAAAACGATAGATGAATTTGCCCAGATGCCGCTCGGAATACGGGATTCTGTCCACAATGCCGTCCACCCAGGAACGGAACGACTGGTACGTGCGCGACATCGTAAGCCGGCTCAGATAGCGCGAAAGCGAACCGGTGCTCGCACTGATGGACATCTGGTTGTCGTTCAGCACGACGATAAGATTCTTGGAGAGCTGCCCCGCATGCGACAGCGCCTCGAACGCCATGCCGCCCGTCAGCGCGCCGTCGCCGATCACCGCGACCGCTTTCCCCGCCATTCCCCGCAGTTCCCACGCCGTCAGCAGCCCCAGCGCCTGCGATATGGACGTGGACGCATGGCCGTTGTCAAAAAAATCGTGGGGGCTTTCTTTCGTGCGCGTAAAGCCGGACAGCCCGCCGTGCTTCCGCAACGTGCCGATCGCATCATATCTGCCCGTCAGAATCTTATGGGCATAGCACTGATGGCTCACGTCAAAAATAATCGCGTCCGAGGGGGATGAGAACACGCGGTGCAGGGCAACGGTCAGCTCGACCGCCCCCAGATTGCTCGCCAGATGACCGCCGTTTTTCGCGACGACGGCGAGAATCGTCCGCCTGATTTCGTCAGTGAGTTCGGGAAGCGCGGATTCCGGCACACGCTTGAGGTCGTCCGGTGAGTGAATGCCTGAAAGAATCGTAACCGTCCTCCCGAAAAAAAGACCGCGCAGTACGATTACTTTCGCGGTCTTTCAAAGTCCGTCGCAAAAGAGCTTACTTGCTCTTATGACGGTTGCGTCGCAGCATCTTCTTTCGCTTGTGCGTCGCCATCTTCTGGCGTTTTCGTTTCTTTCCGCAGGGCACGTTCGGCACTCCTTAATAAAGATATGTTATCATTATAGCAGAAAACGCAGTTTCGTCAAGTGGCGTTCCGCTGACCGCTACTGTTTTTCGATGCGGTACTGCACTTTTTCGTTGAACAGCTGGCTCGCCGCGAGCGAGACGACCTTCCCGTCGTTCTCCTCGATTGCCGGATCCTCNATCTTTGACATCTGGAACGCACGGCGGCTGGACGCGCACGTAATCTCATACACGTTCCCGGAAAATTTGACCAACGCCTCTAGGGGAAATATCATGTCGTCACCTCGTATGCGGCATTATAATAGAAACCGGCGGAACATGTCAACCGACCGCGCGCGGCGGGCAAAAGCGGCACTGACGCGCTTTTTGCGTCCTCCGCCCCAAAAAGCTCCTAGCTTTTGGGCAAAAAGTTCCTACCTTTTCACCAAAAACCTTATAAGCTTTTGCATGAAAAGTTCCTACCTTTTTGCCCAAAAGTTCCTAGGTTTTTGCCACCTTCGTGTAATTTTTTCATGTCTCAGCCGCGATCCGTCCGGGGTATATTGACACAACGCGAAAAAAGCAGTTTACTGTTTGCCCTCGTTTTGCNAAAACTCCGTATCTTATTGACTAAAACCTGCATTCTGATATAATAGACGGTATACGCTATGGGCTATCAGTCGGAAGAAGCATTAACAAAGGCATACGCGCTGCTTGAGGCAGGCGAGCCCGCGCAGGCACGGAACGTGCTGGCGGAAGCCATCCAGTATGACCTGGAGAACAAGGAAGCGTCGTTCGCGTTGTGGTGCTGCACTTTCTGGGACCGTTTCGTCGGTTCCCTGAAGGCGATGGATGCCTTTGAGCGCGGCGAGGAGCTGGTCACGCACTGGAAAGTCTTTCTCCGCGACATCGCGCTCCGCGACGACACGACGGAAAAAGCCGTGTACGCCACGCAGCGGGGCGTGTTCTCGCTCGCGCTCGCCAGCTATGCGGCGGCGGACAAGCAGGACGCGCAGCAGCAGGCGGAGACNTTCCGGAAGACCGGGCTGTGCCACAAGAAGCTGGGGAACTACGCCGACGCGTTCAGCTGCCTTACCGAGGCGAACCGGCGCATGCCGCTTTCCGCGCCGATCATAGCGGAAATGGCGGACTGCTACGCGCTGTGCGGCGAGGAGAAAAAAGCGCGGGTGCTCTTCCGCGAGGCGTTCTTCCAGGACGCGCAGGCGGTTGACCTTGACTTTCTGGACAGCGAGCTTATCTGCTGCCTCATCCGTCAGGTGCGGGGCAAAGGCTACACGGGCGCGGCGTTGCAGGAATGGATTCCCGTGTACGGCACGGTGTACGGCGTGTTCAGCGCGAAGCGCAAGCTCAAGGGGCAGGAAGTCGGCATCCTCAAGCGGAACATCTACGCGATGGAATCCGAACGCTGCGACCCGTCAAGCGACCTTGCCGTCCTGACGCCCAAGCTGATAAACATGTATTTCTGGTTGATTGACCATTACGTCCACACGGAGGACAACCGGGACAAGACCAGTGAGATACTGCTCAAAATAAAAATGATAGATAGGAATATTTACAGCCTGTACGACGCAAAATAGGCTGATAGGAGATTTTATGTCAGAACTCGTAACAAAAGTCCAGGANATGCTCAAAGAAGAGACGTGGACTCGCGCAACAATCAGCAACTACACCAAGAACAATTTGATTGAGCTGGCGAACATCCTTGAGCAGGCGAAAAAAGAAGACGTCGCCGACGAGGTGAAGGCGATCTGCGACGAGCAGCTGGCAAGCAACCGGGACAGCATCATCGCCCTGTATATTTCCGGCATGCTCGCGCTCAAGAAAGGCACGCTGGACACCTCCGCGCTCGAAACGCTCGTGGACATCTTCCGGAAGAACCACAAGGAGAACGTGGTCGTCTACCTGTGCGAGTCAATCCTTGAGGACGACGCGTCCAACAAATTCGCGCTGCGCACGCTCGCGAGCTGCTACCGCGAGGACAAGAACGAAAAAATCTGGGACATCTACGAACGGCTCGTAAAAATCGACTTTGAGGAAGCGGATGCCGCAAAGCTGCTGGGCGACCATTACGAGCCGGGCGACAAAGAGCTTGCGATCGACTACTACAAAAAGGCGCTGCTGCGCTACGTGAACGCGAAGAACTACACCGCCGTGAGCGAAGTCTGGAAAAAGCTCGTCCAGCTCGTCCCGGAGGAGATCGACTTCTTCATGCTCGTGCAGCGCAAGATCGCGAAGACCATCAGCGCGGACAAGAGCGCGCTCCTGATGCAGGACCTGTACGGCTGGTACAAGGACACCAAGAAGTGGGACACCGCCATCGACATCCTCAAGCTCATCCTCTCAATCGACCCCAAGGACAACTGGGCGCGGCGCGAGCTGGTCGAATGCTACACGGGAAAATACGCCGGCCACAGCAACGTGGCGGACTATATCCGCTCGTCAAACCTCGGTCAGAGCTTCCGCAACGTGTTCGAGGCAATCAACGACTTTGAGAAGCACATCGCGTTCGACGTGAAGCACTTTGTGTTCCACCGCACCTGGCACGTGGGCATTATCCGCAAGGTGGAGAACGACACGCTCACGATCAACTTCGGCAAGAAAAACGGCGTGCGCGAGATGTCGCTCAAAATGGCGGTGGACGCGCTCCAGCCGCTCGCCGACGACCACATCTGGGTGCTCAAGGCGACCAAGGCAAAGGACGAGCTGGCAAAGCAGGTCAAGGCCGACAAGGCATGGGCGCTCAAGACGATCATCAAGAGCTTCAACGGCAGCTGCGACTTCAAGCGCATCAAGGCGGAACTCGTCCCCGCAATCCTCACGCCGGGCGAATGGACCGGCTGGAACAGCGCGGCAAAGAAAATCCTTGAGAACGACGCCACGTTCGGCGTGAACCCGAACGACATCAACGAATACATCGTGCGCGACCGCGAGATCACCACGGAAGAGAAGCTGAACAGCGAATTCAAGGCGCAGAAAAAATTCTTCGAGCGCATCGACATTCTGATGCGCTACCTGAACGACGAGGCGACCGAAAAGGAAAGCGACCTGTTCGCCGACATGTTCAGCTACTTCACGGGCTACGTCAAGTCGTTCGCCACCACGAACGACGCGAACGAGCAGGTCGTCGCCTCATATCTGGTCGTGCAGAACGTGAGCGCGCGCTGCCCCAACCTCTCCGTCCCGGCAAAATACAGCTTCGAAAAATTGTACCGCCGCATCAAGAACCCGCGCGCCATGTACGACGAGCTGAAGGACACCAGGAACACCACGCTGCGCGAGGACTACCTGAACGACATCAGGATGCTGCCGGACTGGGTTGACCAGTACATCATGCTGTTCCCCGCCGTGCTCGAAAAACGTATGCTCGACACGCTCATCAAGGCGGGCGAGACCGAAAAAGTGCAGAAACTCGCCGTCACGGCGTTCGACGACTTCCGCGGCTACCGCGACGCGATCCTGTATTTCTTCGAGCACTGCCGCGACGAGGACTGGTTCGTGCAGGCGGGCATTCCGTTCCAGAAACAGCTCATCGCGCTGCTGAACATCATCGCGCACTCCTACCGCGAAATCAACAGCCACGTGGACACCACGGAAAACCGCAAGGTCATCAGGAACGCGGAGCGGCTCCTGTTCGACAGCGGCACGCTGCTCGGCTATATGCTCGAAAGCGACGAGGCGACGATGAGCCACCTGTACACACTCGTTGACGACATCGCCGACCTTGAGGGAAGCATCAAGGCGCAGCTGCGCAACAAAATCCTTGAGAAATACCCGGACTACAAATTCCACAAGGCCGAGGAGAANTCCGCCGCGCCCAAGGGAATGCTGGTCACGGCAAAGAAGCTCAAGGAAAAGCAGGACGAGGAGACCGACTTGCAGACCGTGCAGATTCCGCAGAACGCGCAGGAAGTCTCCGAGGCGCGCGCGAAAGGCGACCTGAAAGAGAACGCCGAATACCAGGCGGCAAAGGAACACCAGCACTACCTGAACAAAAAACTGTCGCANCTGCAAGGCGAGCTTGCGCGCGCGGTCATCTTCGACCCCACGACGGCAACCACGTCATACATTTCGTTCGGCACGACGGTCACGCTCACCAACAAGGACACGGGCAAGGACGAGACCTACACGATNNTNGGACCGTGGGAGTCGGACACCGACAACGGCATCATCTCCTATATGTCCCCGTTCGGGAACGAGCTGCTCGACCACAAACTCGGCGACGAGCTGGACTTTGAGATCAACGGTCATGCCTACCGCTTTGCCGTCAAGGCGATAAACATCGCGAAGTTCTAAGCAGAACGCCCCGCTCGCGCGGGGCGTTTTTTATGCGTNCACCGTGATTTCCACGGGGCAGTGGTCAGAGCCGGGCACGTCGGCAAGGATGCGCGTGGACGACACGGCAGGCACGAGCGCGTCGTTGACGCAGGTGTAGTCAATGCGCCACCCGATGTTCTTCTCACGGGCATGGAAACGGTAGCTCCACCAAGTGTACAACGCCGGTTCGGGATGCTGCGCGCGGAAAACGTCGGCGTAGCCGTTCGCGGTGAAAAAATCCATCCAGGCGCGTTCTTCGGGAAGATAACCGGCGTTCCCCTCATTCGCCTTGGGATTCGCCAAGTCAATCGGCTTGTGGGCAATGTTGTAGTCGCCGCAAAGCACGACATCGTAGCCGTCCGCGACGCGCGCGTTCAGGTAGGCGAACATCGCGTCGCAGAAGCCCAGCTTGTAGCCGAGCCGCAGCCCCGGTCCCTGGCTGTTGGGAAAATACGCGCTGACGACAACCAGCTTCCCGAAATAGGCGGCAGTCACCCTGCCCTCATCATCGTAAGCCGGGTCGCCCAACAGCTCGACGGCATCCGGCGCGCGGCGCGAATAAATCGCCGTCCCCGAATACCCGGCTTTCTTTGCCGACGACCAGTAGGACCGGAACGCCGCCGCACCGTCCGTTACCGCCACGGGCGAAACCGCGTCTTTTTCGGGAACGGGAAAGAACGCCTGTTCCCCGCTTCCCGGCGCGAGCAATGCCTGCGAAAGCTGCGACGGATGCGCCTTGGTCTCCTGAACGCACACCACGTCGGCATCACTGCGCAGAAGCCAGTCCACAAACCCTTTCTTTTCCACGGCACGGATGCCGTTCACGTTCCACGAGATAATCTTCATACGGCAATGGTAGCACAAACGCGCGCTTTCGTCAGCACGACCGAATGGTACGCGCCACCCGCACGGACGAATTTCGGCGGGTTTTCCGCCGCCCGCGCCAGATCCGAGACGGACACGCCGCCGCACCGCCAGCCGTCCGGCTCCTCAAAAGCCAGCTGCCGCAGGGCAGCACAGCCGCTGAACGCCTCCGCGCCAATCTCACAGCACGCGACGGGGATAGAAACGGAAGCCAACGCCGTGCAACCCGCGAACGCGCCCCGGCTGATCACGGCAAGATTGCCCGGAAAACGGATAGAGACAAGCTGCCGGTTGCCCGCAAACGGGCTGCCGGACACGCGCGAGCATTCGGTGACCGCAGACAAATCAAGGGAGACGAACACGCGGCTCTCACGCACGGCATCGCTGATACGATGTACCGTCTTGCCGCCGACCGTGCCCTCCGCCACGACGACAACCTCGCTCCCCGGCGGCAACAAACCGAGCGCGACCCGGAAATCAGAGACCTCCATCACGTTCGCGCCGTTCGTCAGCTGAACGGTCGTCCCCGATTCCACATCGTCGGGGCTGTCATGGGAAAACACAATGGCAAGCCGCGAATATCTTCTCATACCTCACCTCCCCGCAACGATGAGAACCGCCGGCAGCCCGGGCAGCACCCTCATCTCCGCGTCCCGCACAGTATAGCACAGGACGACGCATCGCGCCACCAAAATCACGCCTGAGCCAGCAGCGCGTTCACGATTGCCGCGGCAACCGACGAACCGCCCTTGCGCCCGCACGCGACGATATACGGCAGNCCGCTGCGCAGGACCAGCTCCTTGGCGGCTGCCACGTTCACGAACCCCACGGGCACGCCCACCACGAACGCGGGCGAGAAAAACCCCGCGTCATGCAGCTGCCGCAGCCGCACCAANGCCGTCGGCGCGTTCCCGCAAGCGAACAGCACGGGGCGACCGCCGTCCGCGAACAGCCGCGCCGCCTTGTCCACCGCGCACGCCGCCCGCGTCAGCCCGCTGCGCAGGCTCGCCGCCGCCACGTCGTCGTCCGCCATAAAACAGCACGTCTCTATGCCGAGCCGCGCGCACGAAGCCGCGCTGATGCCCGCACGCGCCATGTTCGTGTCGGTCACGATCACCGGGCGGCGGGAAAGCACGTCCCGCGCGGCATCCAGCGCGCCGGGAGAAAAGACGAGGCTTTCCGCATAGTCAAAGTCCGCGCTCGCGTGGATGGCACGGAACACCACCGCCTGCCGCTCCGGCGGCACGACGATGCCCCGCGCGGCAAGCTCATCAGCAATCACCCGGAAGCTCTCCGGCTCAATGTCGCGCGGCGCAAGCTCCCGCACGGACGGATAGCGCGCGAGCGCGCCAGCGGGGAACAGCTCCAGCGCGCTCAAAACTCCACCCCCGACCGCGCCGCCACGCCCGCGTCAAACGGATGCCTGACGCACCGCATTTCCGTGACGTAATCGGCGCGCGCAAAAAAGCCCTCCGGCGGCTCGCGCCCGGTCAGCACCACCTCCACCCGCTCAGGCACGGCGGCAAGGAACGCGTCCACCGCGCCGGTATCGACGAGCGAACTGCCGTAGGCGGCGCAGATTTCGTCCAGCACGAGCAGGACCGGNCCGGCATCAGCGTCGCACAAATCCCGCGCCCGCGCAAAGTTCGCGTCGCAGATCGCGCGCGTCTCCTCCCGCTCCGCCGCCGTCATCTGCGGCACGAAACGCCCGCCCGCCTTGCCGCGCAGGACGACCGCCCCCAGCTTTCCGAGCGCGGCAAGCTCGCCCGTCCGCCGCCCCTTGAGGAACTGTACGACGACCACGCGCCACCCGTTCCCCGCCGCCCGCAGCGCAAGCCCGAGCGCGGCAGTCGTCTTTCCCTTGCCGCCGCCATAATACAAATGCACCATGCGCCCAGTATACCACACCGCGCGATTTTTTGACAGGCAGCCGTTCCCCCGGACGCAGAAAAGCGGCGGACAGCCACGATTTCCCCTATTCCGCCGTGTATCTGCGTATATNCTCACAGAAACACGATGATACTGGTCGTCCTGCCCACATTCCGTGGGGTATTGACGATATAAGACCGAAGAACACAGCACTCATGGTCATCTTCCCCTTGTTCACGGATATTCTGCAAGAAATGACAGACGAACACGATGATATACGTAATCTTCCCCCTATTCGTTGAGGTTTTGCAAAAATCGACCAGCGAACACGACAGGATTAGTCGTTTTCCCCACGTTCGTCGATGTTGCAGGAAAATCCCAAAAGAAGCACGGCAAAAATGGTATATTTCCCCGTATTCATGGATATTCGGCACGAATACNTGAAAAAACACGGCGGAACAGGGTATCTTCCCCCTTTCTGTCGTATGTTTACCGAAAATCATCAGAAAACACGATAANATTGGTGACTTTCTGCAAAAAACGGCGTATACTGAAAGCATGAGCGAACGGACACGTGATATGTTTGTCAGGAACGTGCGGTATTTCCGCCAGCTGCGCAATTTTACGCAGGAGCGGCTGTCGCGCGTTGCCGGCATGAGCAAGAACTGCGTCAACCAGATCGAATGCAAGCGGGCGTTTCCCGCGCCGGAGACGATTGACCGTCTGGCGGACGCGCTGGGCGTGACTCCCGCGCAGCTGTTCGGCGCGGCGGAAAGCCCGGAGAACATTATGGCGGCGCGAACCGACGCGCTGGTCGCTGCCCTCGCCGAGCGCGTCCGGGAACGGCTTGCGGACGACATCCGCGCGGGCATTGCCGACGCGGTGGCGGCGCAGCTCAGGCAGCCGCTATGACCGTCCCGCGCCGAAGATAATCCGGTACACCGCGTCCATGTCGAGCGACGCGCGCACGGCGGCGGCAAGGCGGTCAAAGGCGGCTTCGCGCTCGTCCCGGTACGGGCGGTACGGCGGCACGGGAATGCCCCGGCGCGCGCACAGCAGCGACAGGACGGCGCGGAACACCGCGTCGCCGTCAAAAAATCCGTGGAGATACGTGCCGAGGACAGTTCCGCATGAGACGGCGCGGGGACACGCGCCCCCGTCCATGAACGTCGTCTGCCCGTGGTGGATTTCGTAGCCCGCCACCTCGCACCCCGACAGCGCGGAGAACGTGCCGCCGAGCGCGGGCAGTTCCCCGCTCACGCGCGCGCGCGTCTTCTGCGGCGTGAACGTCGTCTGGACGGGAAGCAGGCCGAGCGCGGCGAGCGAAGGGCGGGCGGATTCGTCCTCGTTCCCGTCCGGGTCGTGCAGGGCGTTTCCCAGCAGCTGGAAGCCGCCGCAGATGCCGACGACCGGCACGCCGCTGTGTGCCGCGCGCACGATGATGTTGTCAAGCCCGGTGTCGCGCAGCCAGTCCATGGCGCGCACGGCGTTCTTCGTGCCGGGAAGCACGAGCAGGTCGAGCGAATCGGTTGCATTGGGCGCATCGATTGCGGCCGCGCAGGATGCCGCCGTGTCGAAAAAAGTGACGCGCACGGACGGCAGGCGGGCGAACGGCAGCAGGTCGGTGGCGTTCGACAGATACGGCAGGCGCACCACGCCGACGTGAAGCACGGCATCGTCCTTGCCGTCCGCGCCGCGCGATTCGATGTCGCACAGGCTGTCCTCGTCGTCAATGAGCAAATCCGGGAGGAACGGGACGACACCGAGCACGGGAATGCCCGTCAGCGCGTGCAGTTCGTCCAANCCGCCGCGCAGCAGCGACACGTCGCCGCGGAATTTGTTGATGACAAAGCCTTTGATCCGCGCGCGCTCCTGCGCGCTCACGAGCGCGGCCGTTCCGTACAGGCTCGCGAACACGCCGCCGCGGTCGATGTCCCCGGCGAGCAGCACGGGCGCGTCCGTCAGCGCGGCAAGCCCCATGTTCACGATGTCGCCGTCGCGCAGGTTGATTTCCGCCGGGCTGCCTGCGCCCTCCAGCACGATGATGTCGTGCTCCGCCGCGAGCGATCGGTACGCCGCCATAATCTGCGGCACGAGCGACGTGCGCCGCGCAAAATAGTCGCGCGCGCTCATCGTCCCCGTCGGCACGCCGTTTACCACCACCTGGCTGCCCGTCTCGCCCGTCGGCTTGAGCAGGATCGGATTCATGCGCACGTCCGCCGCAATGCCCGCCGCCGCCGCCTGCATGATCTGCGCGCGTCCCATCTCCAGCCCGTCCGCCGTCACGCCGCTGTTGAGCGCCATGTTCTGGCTCTTGAACGGCGCGACGCGGTAGCCGTCCTGCGCGAAAATGCGGCACAGCGCGGCGACCAGCACCGATTTTCCCGCGTTGCTCATCGTCCCCTGAATCATGATGTTCGCCGCCTGTGACAGGGCGCGCGACGGTCTCGGCACGGGCGGCGCGGCGNTATTCANACACGCGGACAGCGCGGCGATGAGGCGTTCGTTCTCCGCCTCCGTGCGGACGGCAATGCGNTACCAGTGCGCGTCAAGGGCGAAAAAATCCGCGCAGGAACGGATGGCAATGCCACGGCGGAGCAAGGATTCCGCAAGATTCGGGTCGTCGGCACGGAACAGGAGATAATTTGCCGCGCCCGCGACGACCTGACAGCCGCAGGAGCGCAAAAAATCCGCAAGCCGCGCGCGTCCGGCGGCNACGAGTNCGCGCACCTGTGTNTCCCANGACGACGCGCCGCACTGCCCCGGCGCGGACTGTTTTTCCGCCAGCTCCGCGCGCATGACGGCACNGCCCGCCGCCTGCGCCACCGCCCCGACCGCCCANGGGCGCAGNGAATCCGCAAGCCGCCGCGCGACGGCAGCCGAACCGCACAGCGCGTAGCCCAGCCGGATGCCCGCCATGCCGTAAAACTTGGTGAACGCGCCCACCACGACCACATCCGGGAATTCGCGGCGGCAGGAAAGCAGCGCGCGGATACCGTCCTCGGCCGCCGCCGAAAACGGCGCGAAACACGCGTCCACGACCAGCAGCACCGATTTCTGCGCGCAGAGCGCGGCAAGGGCGCGGATCGTATCAATATCGGTGACCGTNCCCGCAGGATTGGCGGGGCTTGCCAAAAACAGCAGGTCCGCGCCGTCAAGCAGGGGCGCAAGGCGCGGCAGATCCGCCGGGGCAAGCGCGAAGCCGCGTTCCGNCGCGGNCNGGAAATGCTCCACGNCGCAGCCGTGCAGGTGCGCNGCGCGCGCATANTCGCTGAACGCCGGCTCNATGACGACGATTTTCTTGCGCGGGGCAGCCGAGCGGACGAGCGCGTACAGCACGTCAACCGCCCCCGCGCCGCAGACAACGCAGTCCGCGTCNAGCGCGGCAGNCGGACACACGCCCAGCGACCAGAACTGCGCGAGCAGCGACCGCAGTGCCGCGCACGACGAATCGGGATAGCGCGCCAGCGAATCCGTATCGAGCGCGAGCGCGGCCACCGCCGACTGCGCGGCGGGATGCACGCCCAACGGCGCGACGTTCGCGGAAAAATCAAGCAGACCGGGCTGTGCGCCGCCATGGCTCATCGTCGTTCGCTCCTTGTCATCGGTTCACCGTCCCATTCCGTGCCGCAACGCCGCCAGCTTGACAAGCGTACAGACGACCAGCGCGATGACGGCAGCCGCCTGCATCAGCGTGACGGCGCGGCGGATGTCGGCTCGCTCCGGGGCGCGGACGGCGGTGCCCAGCGGCGGACGCTCCTCAAACACCCCGCCGTAATACGCGCCGCCGCCGAGCCGCAGNCCGAGCGCACCGGCAACGGCAGATTCGCTGTGGGCGGCATTGGGACTTTGGTGCTTGGAACGGTCGCGCAGATACGTGCNGACGGCACGGACGACATCATAGCGGAACAGCCGCCGGGAAACCAGCGCAGCCCCGCGCAACACGCCCGCGCCGGCAATCAAGCAGAGCGCGGAAATCCGCGCGGGCAGGTAGTTCACCACATCGTCCAGCCGCGCGGCGACCGTGCCGAAAAAGCGGTAGCGGTCGTTTTTGTAGCCGACCATGCTGTCCATCGTGCTGACCGCCTTGCACAGCAGCGCGAGCGGCGCGCCACCGGCGGCATAGGCAATCATCGGGGCGACCACGCCGTCGCACGTGCTTTCGGCGACGCTTTCCACACACGCCCTGACGATGCCCGCCTCGTCCAGACGATCCGTATCGCGCCCGACAATCCGGGCGACCGCCGCGCGCCCCGCCGCCACCGACGTTCCCGCCTGCGCGTCCACGTGCATCGCCTCGTCCCGCAGGCNGCGCGCGGCAAGGCACTGATAGCCCCAGAACACGTCAAGCAGACAGGCCGCCGCCACCAGCGGACGGCAGTGCAGCCGCACCCCCGCAAAAGCCAGCCCGTACAGCAGCAGGAACGGCACGGCGAACGCATACGCGCACGTCACCGCCGCGAACAACGCCCCCGCAAGCCGCTCGCCCCGCGCCGTCGCCGGGAACGCCGCCCTGAACACCCGCTCCAGCCGCACGATCAGCCGACCGAACCACACCGCCGGATGGGGCAGCCAGCGCGGGTCGCCTAACAGTGCGTCCAGCGCGAACGCCACCGGCAACCGGAACAGCTGATACCACAGAAACCACTTCATGCGCTCATCCTCACCACGATACACCCGCCACGCCGTCCACCGCCACGCGCCCCCAGCGNAAGCCGCCGCACGGAGTCTGCCAGGCATAGTACGGGTCGGTCTCCGCGNCGCNGANCNGCCANGGGCAGAACTGGCTGAACAACGCCATCTGCGTGCCGCCGTGCGCGACGACCGTCACCANANGCGTCCCGTCGTCCGCCGCCGCCTGCTCCCGCACGATATGCGCGAACGCCGCCGCCTGCCGCGCCCNAAAATCCGCGACACGCTCGCCGGGACTGACCGCNGACGGCGGACAAGGAACGTTCCCGCCGCCNNCCACAAATGCCCGGTACGCCGCGGCCGTCGCNGGATCGGCGCACANNTCGTCCGCCGTGCGGTTCTCGAACAGCCCGAAATCCATCTCGCGCAAGTCCGCCACNACNCGCNGTTCCGCCNGCGGNAACANCAGCNCCGCCGTCTGCACCGCCCGCCGCAGCGGAGAGACNTACACGACGCGCGGCGACAGCATCTGCGCGCGGACGGCGGGCGAAACNTCCCGCGCAAAGGCGGCNAGCCGCTCCCGCCCGCGCACCNCCTGNTCCCTGCCCTGCGCGCACANATCCTCGTCCGTCATGCAGCCCGCATACCGCCGNNCCAGATTCGCCNGCGTCGCGCCNTGGCGGAACACCAGCAGCTGCCAGTCCGCCCGCTCCTGCCCGGCNAGGCTGCCCTTGATGACGCGGGCAANNCCCGCCACCANAAGCACCACGCAGTCCGCNAGGGACGCGAGCGCNATGTTCAGCCGACCGTTCGCCTCACGNTCNGCGCGGGAAGCCGCGTCCGCCGGAATGATGCCCAGCCCCTTTTCGGTCGCGATGACCGCNCGNTAGGACGCAATGCGGCAGCACACGGACGAAAACGCCGGGCACGGNNCATGCTCCGCCGCAAAATCGCGCGCGTCGTCCGCCGNCACCGTCCGGCAGTCCGCCGCCGCAACGCCNATCGACCGGCANAAATCGTGCCGNCCGCTGTGNTCGCCGCCCAGCACCANAATCATCGNNTTCCCCCGCTCATGCCCGCNCCGCCANCAGCGTCACCGCCGCAAGGCTCGCCAGCTCGGCAACCTGCACGAACCAGCCCGCCGTGTCGCCCGTAATGCCGCCGAACTGCCGCCGCGTCAGCCAAAAATACCNNGCGAACNCGNCGACCTGCGCNCCCGCCGCCGCNNCACCGTACCGACCGAAANNCCAGGTCATCGCCGCGCCGNCCGCCACGAACCAACAAACGCTCCACGCCGCCNTACACCGCCGCGCCGCCGCGTCGGCAAACGTCCGCACNAGNCCGCTGTCCTTTGCCNCCGGGAANACCGCCACGGANANCGCGCTGAGCAGCCGGGACAGCACGAACGACGCGCAGACGCACAGCCACGGCGCAAGCCGCTCCCGCCCGACCGCGNCGTCCGTCCGCCGCCACAGCACCAGCGCGANCACGAACTGCGCGAGCACGTACAGCACACAGCCGAGCACCGCGAACGCCCCCGCATGGCTGTCCTGCATGATCGCCAGCTTCCGCTCGCGCCCGGCATGGCTCGCCAGCGCNTCGCANGTGTCCATAAANCCGTCNANATGAATNCCNCCCGTCACCGCCACGGGAAAAACCACCGCGCANAGCGACACGAGCAGCCCGTCACGCACGAACAGCACCGCCGCCGCNNCCGNCGCGCCCACCACCNCGCCCACCAGCGGGAACGCGCACAGCAGNAANCGCATGTTCCGCNCGCTCCANNCCACGCGCGGCACGGGAATNCGGGAAAACANNCCGAANGCAAGCGCGANCGCCCTCAAAAACGCCATCATGCCCCCAAGCAGNCCGCGACGATACGCGCACGGCCGCCNCATTATTGTACAACACGCCCCNGCGCCGTTGCAAGCCACCCCGCAACNGCCCCACGNANNCACAAGANNCNATTTGGNNCANCAAATTCGNNCNCNNCACCCGACAAANNGGNATTTGGNNCANCAAATTCGTTCCCNGCACTCGACAAANTNNNATTTGGCGCANCAAATTNGTTCTCAGCANTCGACAAANTNGTATTTGGNGNANCAAATTCGTTCNCANNACTCCGNNNNAGTGACATTTGNNGCACCAAATTCCTTCGCGCAAGTCTGTGTGATGATATTTTGCGCACCAAATTCCTTCGCACAAGTCTGTGTGATGACATCGGGCGCACCAAATTCGTCCGCGCAAGTCTGCATGACGATATTTGGCGCACCGAATCTGTCCATGCAGCCCGGCGCGACGACATCGGGCGCGACGGATTCGTCCGCGCGGGGGCGCGTCAGGGTTTGAGCGGGAGCGCGATGCCGGCGACGACGGCGTAGACGGCATCACAGGCGGCCGCCCACTGGCGGTTCACGGCGGCGAGCACGGACGCGTAGCGGCGCGACGGGGCGGGAATGTCGCCGCCGAGGGAGATTTCGTTGCTGACGACGATGCAGTCCGCGCACCGCGCCGCAAGGGCGCGCAGTTTTTCGGTCACCGCGTCGGCGGCGGCCGGTTCCGCGCATGGTGCGGGCGGCTTTCCCGGCGGATAGAGGAAATTCGCCGTCAGGTTGCCGCCGTCCTCAACGAGCGCGACGGCGTTGTCCGGCACGGCGGGTATGCGCTCCGTGTCATGCCACTCAATCGTGGCGAAGCCCTTTCCCGCACGGGTGGCGCGGTGCTTCGCTATGCGCGTGCGCGTGTCGCCGCCGGAAGCGGGGTCGAGCGTGGCGACGTACACGAGCGGCGCACCCGATTGTTCCGCGCGCGCGCAGGCAAGCTGTTCCGCAAACGCGCTCTTGCCGCTTGCCGCGCCGCCGAGCACCAGCACGTTCATAGCGGGCGGTACGCCGGAATCCGCAGGTCGCCGAACGTCGCCGCACCGCCGTACACCGCGAGCGCCATGTCCAGCAGCGGCAGCAACGTCATGCAGCCGCTCCCCTCACCCAAATGCAGACCCGCCTGCACGGGCGCGGCAAGACCGAGTTCGGCAAGCACCAGGCGGCTCGCCGGTTCGCTGCCGACGTGGCTCGCAAACAGGTAGCCGCGCACCGCCGGGCACAGGCGCACCGCAACGAGCGCGGCCACCTGCGAAATCAGCCCGTCAACGATGACCGCCGTCCGCCGCGCCGCCGCGCCGATCATGCAGCCCGCCATGCCCGCGATGTCGAACCCGCCGAGCGTGGCGAGCACGTCAATCGGATCGGAAGCGTCCGGGGCGCGCGCGGCAATGCCCTGATCGATCACGCGGATTTTACGCGCCACGCCCCCCGCGCTCAGCCCCGCGCCCGCGCCCGTCACGGCTTCGGGAGGCAGCGCGAGCAGGACCGAGGCGACCGCGCTTGCCGTGGTCGTGTTGCCGATGCCCATTTCGCCCGTGGCAATCACCGTGTACCCCTGACCAATCAGCTCCTGCGCGAACTGTGCGCCCGTCCGCACCGCCTGTTCCGCCTGCGCGCGCGTCATCGCGTCCTCATGCAAAAAATTGCGCGTGCCGCGCGCGACGTGCCGGTCGGTCATCTTTTCGTGCGCGACGGGAGCGAGCATGCCCATATCGACGGGGAACACGTCGCACCGCGCGACGCGCGCCATGGCGCACACCGATGCCGTGCCCGCGCAGATGTTCCGCGCCACCGCCGCCGTCACGGACGAATCGGTCTGCGTCACGCCCTCCGCCACAATGCCGTTGTCCGCGCAGAACACTGCGAGCGCGCGGCGGGGAATCGCGGGCCGTTCCGTCCGCTGGACTGCCGCCAGACGGCACACCGCGTCCTCCAGCAGTCCGAGCGCGCCGAGCGGCTTGGCGATCGTGTCCCAGCAGGCGCGCGAGCGTGCCGCATACTGCTCGTCGGCGGGAGAAATCTCCGCCCCTATATCGTCTATCATATCGTCCTCACTTGCATTATGCCGAATGCCGTTGCCGCAATGGCCGCCGGGCAGTCAACCGTCCTGCCAGCACCTGCCGTGTCATGCGCCATGACGCAGGAGAACAGGGGCAGGCACACCGCCAGCGCAAAAACGACCGCCCTCACCGTGCGCACCCGCCGCAGGAATGCCCCGCCGGACAGCCGCCGTTGCCGCCGCACCCGGCGCAGCCCGCCCGTCCGCGCGTGCTGAATGCTTGTGCGGCGCGGACAAAATTGCGGGCGAACGCGGGATTGCTCGGAAAATACAGGTGCGGGAAGCCCGCGACGATGTTCGCCGCACGGGACGTGCCGCAGGGCAGGCGCATGTCCGCGACCGGCGCGGCGGACTCGATGCACTGCCACGCCGTGCCGTCGGGTTTCTGCGCGGTGAACGCGCCGCCGTTGTGCGTCGTGTCAAAATAGTGGAATTCGTGCGCGCGGATCTGGTCGCCTTTCCGGCACAGGAACGTGTCCTCGTTCGCCGTCAGCGTGACGTAGCCGAAGCGCACTAGCTGCCCCGTGTTCTCGAACGTGCCCGCCAGAATGCCCGCGAGCTTGAGATAGAGGAAGCCGCCGCATTCGGCAAGCACGGGCGCACCGCTACGGCAGAACGCGCGGACGCTCTGGAGCATTGCCGTGTTCGCCGCCAGCTGCGCCGGGAACAGCTCAGGATAGCCGCCGCCCAAGTAGAGTGCCTGGCAGCCGTCCGGCAGACGGCAGTCGCGCAGCGGGGAGAACGGCACGAGTTCCGCGCCGCACGCGGCGAGCAGATCCAAGTTCTCGCGGTAATAAAAGCAGAACGCCTCGTCCTGCGCAAGGGCAATGCGGACGCGCGCGCACGTCGCCTCCGGCTCGGCGACATCATCGTATTCCAGCGGCGCGGCGAACTGCGCGAGGCGCATGAGTGCCGCCATGTCCAATGTCTGCGCCGCAACACGCGCAAGCGCGTCGATTTTCTGCCGCAAGTCCGGCACGGTATCCGGCGTGACCAAACCAAGATGACGGCTCGCGACGGAGAACGCGTCGTCCGGCGGCAAAAAGCCCACTGCGCTCACGCCGCATTCGCGGGCGACTGCGGGCGCAAGACGCTCGTACTGCGCGGGGGAACAGCGGTTCAAAATGACCCCACGGATGCCGCTGCGGTCGCCGTCGCGCTCGCGGAACGCGGCAAAGCCGTTGATTTCCGCGCACAGCGAAAGGCTTTTTCCTTTTGCATCGACCACGAGGATCACCGGGCAGGAAAGCGCGCGGGCAACGTCGTAAGCACTGGCGGATTCCGTGCCCGCCACGCCGTCGTAGAATCCCATTGCGCCCTCGCAGACGGCAACGTCCGCGCCCTGCACTTGGCGGGCAAACAGCGCGCGCGCCTGTGCGGGGGGTGTAAAGAACAGGTCGATAGTGCCCGCCGGACGACCGGAGACCTGCCGGTGGAACAGCGGGTCGATGAAGTCGGGACCGCATTTGACCGCCGCCGCGTTCGCGAGCAGCCTGAGCAGGGCGCACGTCACGGTCGTCTTGCCGGACGCGCTGGCGGGAGCGGCAATCAGGATGCGGGGAATGACGCGCGTACTCATGAATGCAGGGTGACCAGCCACACGGGATTCTGCGCCGCCAGAAAATGATACGCGCCCGCCGCCTTTGTCCGCGCCACCGAAAGCTGCGCCGCCTCGTAGTCGCGTCCGAGCGCACGGGCGGTCGCTTGCAGCTGCGCGAGCGTCTCAAGCGTGACGCAGGAGACGACGACGCGGGCGGCGGGATTTTTCTGGTACACGGCGCGGAGTATCGCGTCCAGGTCGCCGTCCGAGCCGCCGACAAAAACGGCAGCGGGCGCGGGCAAGCCGGAAAGCGAGTCGGGCGCACGGCCGGGGCAGACCGCCACGTTGACCGCGCCCGCCTTGGCGCGGTTCTGGCGGATGAGGGCGCAGGCGGCGGCGTTCTCTTCCACAGCGTACACGGCGCAGTGCGCGCTGCGGGCGATGTCAATGCTGACCGCACCCGTTCCCGCGCCGATGTCCCACACGGTCTCGCCGTCGCGGACGGCAAGGAGCGCGAGCACGGCGGCGCGGACGAACTGCTTGGTCATCGGAATGAGGGGGGCGCGGCTTCTGACGAAAAAATCGTCCGGGAGCGCGGCGCGCGGCAGGTCGGGGACGGCGCGCGTGACGAGGACGCAGGCGAGGCGTTCGTCGTAGTCGTCGCGGGCAAGAATTTCGGCGGGCGAGCCGGAAAAAATATGTTCTGCATTGTCGTCAAGGTAGGAAAGGCGGCTTCCCACACTCAGCGTCGCGTCGCAGTCGCGATCGAGCAGGAATTGGGCGATAGAGCGGACGGTGATGCTGCCGCCGGTGAGGAAAAAGGTGCGAGGGGCGTAGGACAGCGCGATGCCGAGGTCGCAGTCCGTACCGTGCGCGCTCGCAAGATGCCAGTCCTGCCACGGCTCGCCGATCCGCGCGGCAAAGTACTGGGCGGTCGTGATGCCGCACAGCGTCCGCACCGTCCAGCCTTCCGATTCCAGCAGCGCGCGCAGGCCGGTCGCACCGCTGTAAAAGCCCGTGTCCCCGCTGAAGACGGCGCAGGGGTTTCCGTCCGCGGCGGCAAAGGCAGCGGCAATCGTCCGCGCGTCGAACGAGACGAGCGTCTTTCCCCGCACGAGGTGCTGCACGGCGGCAAGCACGCGTTCCGCCCCCACCACGAGCGACGCGGCGGACAACGCGTCGCGGGCTTCCTGCGTGAGCGTGGCGGGATTTCCCATGCCGATTCCGATAAGCGTACAGCTCCGCATTCAGTCCTCCAGCAAGCCGGTCAGCGCGGTGAAAAAGTCGCGCGCGCGCAGGGCGGCAAGCAGGTCGTCCGCCGAAAAGAACAGCGTCCCGTCCTGCGCCGCGCATTCGGCGGGCGGGCGGAGCGCGAAGATTTCCATGCCGCGTTCCTGCGCGGCGGCGATTTTTTCCGCAAATCCGCCCGCCGCGCCGCTTTCTTTGGTCACCAGAATACGGCAGTCGTACTCGGCAAACAGCGATTTGTTCAGCTCCGTGCTGCACGCGCCGTGCAGGGCGATAATGTGCGCCGGATCGATTCCTGCCGCGCGGCATGCCNCNATCGATTCGGACGACGGNAGNACGCGCACNAACANGCGATCCTGCCAGCCGGGCANCGCNGNGAACGGCGCAAGCGNNCNGCTNCCNGTGGCGACGAACACGTTGCCCGTCGTCCCGGCNAGCGCGCTGACCANCGCGGNAAGNTCGTCNAATTCNCGCAGNCGCTCCGCCACAACGGGCTGAACCGGGCGCGCGAGGCGGAAATACGGCACGGCGGCACGGCGGCTTGCCGCGCGCAGGTTGCGGGAGATTTCNGCGGCATAGGGATGCGTCGCGTCCACNATCGCGTCGAACGGCGGNACGAGCGCGGCGATTGCGTCCGCGTCAAGCCGTCCGTGCAAAATACGGAGCGCGCCCGCAGAATCCCGGACGTTTTTGCGCAGCAAGTCCGCGCCATAATCGGTCGCCACGCTCACGGTGACGGAATNCCCGGCGGCGAGGGCTTTCTGCGTGACGGCAGTGCCTTCGGTCGTCCCGGCGAACACGAGGAGATTCACGGCTGATACCCCCGCGGCGTGANNAGTTTTTCCGTGCCGTTNATNNTCAGGATTTTTGTCGTGCTGTTCCCGACGAAAGCCGTGCAGGACATGTCGAGTNCAGCCCGCGCGAGGTCGGCGAGCGTGCAGGTGCGGCACGTCTCCCCCGCCCGACNGGCNTTGCGCACCCACCCGCACGGTGTNTGCGGNGNGCGCNTCTCCAGCAGGATNGCGCAGGCGTTCCGCANCGAATCGGGGCGGTGCGCGCTGCGCGGGTTNTACAGCGCGATNCAGAAATCGCCNTGTGCCGCCGCGCGGAGACGTTTTTCAATCGTCGNCTGCGGCGTGAGCANGTCGCTCAATGAGATGACGCAGAAATCGTGCGCNAGCGGCGNGCCGAGCAANGCCGCGCNCGCCAATGCCGCCGTCACGCCCGCGACAANTTCNATCCGNACGGCAGAAAANGCGGCATCCGNGGCGGCAANCTCNCAGGCAAGGCTCGCCATGCCGTANACGCCCGCGTCCCCGCTGCACACGAGCGCGACCGTCTTTCCGTCCGCCGCCATGCGCAGCGCGCGTTCGCANCGTTCTAGCTCTTTCGTCATNCCCGTGGCGNAGACCGGCNTGTGCGGAAACAGCGGNGCGACCANATCCGTGTACGCCGTGTAGCCCGCNATCACGTCCGAACGCGAAAGCGCNTCCCATGCCGCCTGCGTCATGCCGTCNCGGCTGCCGCCNCCGATTCCGATGATAAAAAGACCTGCCATAATCCGCATTGTATCACGCAAAAACGGCAACGGCAACCGTCATGCCGTCCCGCGCCGTCTTGCGCACCANAAGCCAGTCCGCCGTCGTCCGNGCNGCCNGCACCGCCGCGCGCTCGCACACGCAGTCCGTTCCCGCCGNCCGGCGCACGAAATCGGACGAAGCAAAATCGCCCNGAATCGCNTCCAGCTCCGCCGCCGGGAANGTGACGAACGGAACGNNAAGCGACGACGCAAAGTCGGCAATCGCNCGNTCGTCNTTTTTCAGNTCGACGCTCGCGACCACGCCGACCAGCGCGATGTCCAGNNCGCGCTCCGCGANNACCGAACGCACGAACGCGGCAAGCGCGTGGCCGTCCGTGTTNTTTTTGCAGCCGATTCCCACNGCNANCACCTTTTTTCCCGCCAGCACCGCCGCGCTGATTTTTTTCGCCGCCGCGCGGTCGGGCANCGCAAAGCCGTGGCGTTTTGCCCAGTCGTCAACCGCCCAGACNCCGCGCACGTCGNTCGCCGTCGTCACCACGGGAACNGCACCGACCGCCTGCGCNANCNTCCGCGCCNCCTCGTTNGCGCCGCCCCNGTGNCCGCCCAAAAGCGGCACGGCGAACTGCCCGCCCTCGTCCANGCAGACCACGGCAGGATCGCGCGCCTTGTCCCGCACGAACGGCGCGATGCCCCGCACGGCAATNCCCGCCGCGCCCACNAACACGANAAGCGTCCGNGCCCCGGCNTGNGCNGCGGCAAACTGTTCCGCGCAAAAACNNGNAAGNGGCGGATGCCGGTCGCCNAAACAGCGCGCGGTNATAAANNGCGGATGCCCCGGCTCGCCGTCCGTGCCGCATGCGACGATTTTTTCCATGAGTTCCGCGCCTTTTTCGCTAAAACACGCCACCGCCATGCGGTCAAAATCAAACGAAACGCGTGCCGGGCGGAACGCGGTGGCAAACTGCCGGTCGTAGAGTTTGCTCGGCTCGGAGCGATCGCCCAAAACGTCGCCCACAATGACGAGCGCGGTCTTGGTAATGCCTGCGGCGGCGGCCTGTTCCGCGATGTCGCCCAGCGTCCCGCGCACGATCCGTTCGTCCTGCCAGCTCGCCTTGTAGACCACCGCGCACGGCGTCCGCTCCGTGTACGTGCCGCCTGCGAGCAGCTCACGGGTCAGCGACGCGATCATGCCGGCGGAAAGGAACAGCACCATCGTCGCGCCGTAGTGGCTGAGCGCGCGGATAGATTCGCGTTCGGGAACGGGTGTCCTGCCCGCCATGCGGCTGACAATCACCGTCTGGCTCACGCCCGGCACGGTCAGTTCTTTTTTGAGCGCGGCGGCGGCGGCGAACAGCGACGAAACGCCCGGCACGACCTCATAGGCAATGCCCGCCGCGTCGAGCCGCTCCATCTGCTCGCGGATCGCGCCGAACAGCGCAGGATCGCCCGTGTGCAGGCGCACGCACTCCTTGCTTTCCCGCGCCGCCCGCCGCAGCAGCGCGTCCGTCTCGTCAAGCGTGAGCAATGCGCTGTCGTGTATCTCGCAACCCGGCTTGCAGTACGAAAGCAGCTCGCCGTTCACGAGGCTACCCGCCCACACGACCATATCCGCCCGCTCCAGAAGCCGCATGCCGCGCACGGTAATCAGATCCGCCGCGCCGCTCCCCGCGCCCACAAAATATATCATCGCGAGCCACCCACAATGACGACCGAAAGATACGCGTCCCGGAACAGCTCGTCGCCCGCGTCGCGCAACGCCGCGCCGCACAGCACGCGCTGACCGGGAAGCGATGCCTGCTGCACCAGCACCGTGTCCGCGAGCAACCCGCACTCGTCAATCAAGGCGAGGATGCCGCGCAGATGCCGCCCGGCTTTCATCAGGATTTTCGTGCCGTCTGCGCGGAGGGCAGTCTCCAGTTTTCCTGCCGAAAAATACGCGTCCGCCGGAATAATCGTAGCGCATTCGTCCCGACCGCACAGGCTGACGGACGCGGCACACGCGGCGGCGGAGAACGAATGCACGCCCGCCACGAACTGCACGGAAAATCCCGCCGCCCGCACCCGCTCTGCAACGTGCGCCGCCGTGGCATAGAGCGACACGTCGCCCAACGAAACGAACGCGACGCGCTTCCCCTGCCGCAGGAATGCCGCGCAGGACTCGGCAATCCGCGCATAAGCCGCCACCACTTTTTCCCGGTCGCGCGTCATTGGCACGGGGCAGAACACCGTCTCCTTTCCGCGCATATCGACCGCGCCGCGCACCGCGTCATACGCGAGGTGGCGCGTATCGTCGCCACGCCCCGTCTCAGGAAAGCAAATCACGTCGCATCCGTCCAAAACCCGGACTGCCCGCACGGTCAGCAGCTCGGGGTCGCCCGCACCGATGCCCACCGCATAAAAAATCGCGTCACTCATACCGACAGTATACCACAAAAAACGGTTTTCTGTTATACTCATGCCATGACGACGGGACTGGAATACGTGCCGCTCACNGAGCGNGTCGGCTATTTCAAGGGCGCGACGAACATCGGGGTGATTGCCGANCCGCAGGACGNCGGCACNCGGCTGTGGCTGGTGGACACGCCCAACACGGTCGCGCTCACCAAATGCCTGTGGGGCGAACTGCAACGNCGGTTTCNGCGCCCNANGCTGGACGCGATCATCAACACGCACTCGCATGCCGACCACTGCGGCGGGAACGTCTTTCTGCGGGAGCTGACCGGCTGCGCCGTCTGGGCGACCAAGGGCGANAGCGTNCTCATGGAACTGCCGATTTTGCAGACCGCGCTCNTCTACGGCGGCTCGCCCATCAAGGACATCGAATCGAAATACCTCAAGGCCGACCCCTGCCCCGTTGACCGCATCATGCGCGAGGGCGAGCCNATNCCGCTGGCACAGCACCTGCNCATCGACCCGATCGCGCTTCCCGGNCATTACATCGACATGGCGGCGGTGCGCGTNCAGGACGGGCAGCGCAGCGTCTGCTTCCTTGCGGACGGCATTTCCGGGCGCAACGTGATACAGCGGTACTGGATTCAGTACCTGTTCAACGANCANGANTTCAAGTCGTCGCTCCTNAAAATCAGGGACATCCGCGCGGATGCCTANGTGCCCGGCCACGGGGACATGGTGACGGAAATCGAGGGNCTGGTCGANCTGAACCTGCTTGCCGTCCTGGAGACCGANGCGATGATCGAGGACGCGCTGACCGAGCCGCTCACCTTTGAGGAAATCCTCACGACNGTGGCGNACCGCAACCAGATACCGCTCAAAGTGAGCCAGTTCGAGCTGATCGGCAGCACCGTGCGCTCCTATCTTTCCAGNCTCCATGCCGAAGGCAGGATNACCTACGAAATCACCGGCAACCGNATGCTCTGGAAAAAAGTCANTCCCACGCCGTGAGGATAGCCACGCCGCTNGACGTGCCGATCCGCGTCGCNCCGGCGGCAATCATNGCCNGTGCCGCCTGCGCCGTGCGGATGCCGCCGCTCGCCTTTACGCCCATGCCNGCGCCCACCGTCTGCCGCATCAGCGACACGGCAGCNNCCGTCGCGCCGTTNGGGANCGCGTTGCCGTCCGCGTCCCTGGGCGTGGCNAATCCCGTGCTCGTCTTGACNAAATCCGCGCCCGCACGAACCGCGCACCGGCATGCCTGCGCAATCTCGTCGTCGGTCAGGTAGCACGTCTCCAGAATCACCTTGACGATGCCCGCCGCCACCCCGCCATGCGCCACNCGGACNACCGCCGCGATNTCCTGCTCCACGGCATCCCAGCGGTGTTCCTTTGCCGCACCGATGTCNATAACCATGTCCACTTCCGTCGCGCCGTGCCAGAGCGCGTTTCCCGCCTGCCCCGCCTTGTCATCNGTGCCGTCCGCACCGAGCGGAAAGCCGACCACCGTGCAGACCGCCACGTCCGANCCTGCGAGCAGCCGCGCGGCAAGCNGCACGTNCACGGGATTCACGCAGACGGACNCAAAGCCGNACTGCCGCGCCTCGGCNCAGAGCCGTTCGATGTCGCCGCGCGTCGCCGTGGCGGCAAGCTGCGTGTGGTCAATCATCCGCGCCAGTGCCGTTCTGTCTATGCCCATCGCTTTTTCCCTCACTTCATGCATGCCAATGTCTCCATGTGCGCTTCTTCTTTGAGCAGGGCATACAATTTCATGTCTCTGACGTGCCCGTCTTTTACCACGTTGCTCCGCATCGTGCCTTCGTACTGGAATCCTGCCTTCTCCAGAACGCAGCAGGAAGCGGCATTGTCGGCGAACGGCTCGGCAAAAATGCGCAGGATGTCGGTGCTGCCAAAAACGTGCGCGCACAGCAGGCGCACCGCCTCCGTCGCAATGCCCCTGCCCCAGTACGCCTCCGCCACGTAATAGCCCAGCTCGGCGGTGCGGCAATGGATGTTTTCCTGCCGGAACGCGCCGGCATTTCCCACCACGTTTCCGTCATAGCAGACCGCGAACACCAGATTTTTATGCGGATCTTNCGCCATGGCGTTGATATAATANGCCGCATCGCGTTCGGTGTACGGNTACGGTATGCCGTCGCGCAGATTGCGCAGGACGCGCTCGTTTGAGATTGCCGCCGCCAAGTCACCGGCATCCGACAGCCGCCACTGCCTGATCNCTANCTGTTTCATGCCCCTGCCGCCTGTTGNAACATCATGTCAATCTGCTCGTCCGTGTACGGNCTGACGTAGCCGGGATCGCACAGGTGCGCCTGGCTCCAGCGCAGCATCTGCACCAACACGGGNACNAAGCTCTGCCCGCGNCCGGTNAGCGTGTACTCCACTTTGGGCGGCACTTCCTTGTAAACCTCGCGGTGGATAAAGCCGTCGTCCTCAAGCTCGCGCAGCTGCTTTGTCANNGTCGATTGCGTGATNCCGTCGAGCCGCCGNANCANCACGCCGAACCGCTGCACCTTGCTGACGGCGATATACCACANNATGAGGAATTTCCATTTGCCGCCCAGCACCGACTGCACCGCGCTCATCGGCACGCACCGCGCCATAACGTCTTCTTTGGTAAATTTGTTGTCCGCCACCGCACCGCTCCTGTTCTCATTCTACCGCATCGCCGCCCGTCACGCAACCGCATAGTATCGTTTTTGGTACTACCACCAAAAAAAGACCGTACTTGCGCGCACATACCATGCGGCTTATACTGAAAATACCAAAACGACGTTTTCGGAGGTATCGATATGCACTACACCGGCACAATCTGGCGGCCGCCGTACGAGGCGTGGTCCGCGCTGCTGCAAGTCACGGCGGGCTGCACGCACCACCAATGCAAATTCTGCACGCTCTATGACGACATTCCGTTCAAATTCCGCCTGTCCCCGGCAGAAGAAATCGAGGCTGACCTGCGGGAACTGCGCCGCCATACGCCCGACGTGACGCGGCTGTTCCTGACCGGGGCAAACCCGTTCGTGCTTTCGCCGGAAAAACTGCGGGGCATTGCGTACACGGCAAAGCAGCACCTCCAGCGGCTGAGGACGATCGGCTGCTTCGCGCGGATAACCGACATCACGCCCAAAACCGACGAGGAATTGCGCCACCTGCGCTCCTGCGGGTACACCGGCATCACGATCGGCGTGGAGACGGGCGACGACGATGCGCTGGCGTTCATGCGCAAAGGCTACGTCGCCGCCGACATCCTGACGCAATGCCGCCGGCTCGACGAGGCGGGAATCGAATACAACGTCTTCTACCTCACGGGCATCTGCGGCACAGGCAACGGCGCGCGCGGCGTAAAAAACACGCTGAACGTCCTCAACCGGCTCAGCCCCCGCATTATCGGCGCGTCCATGCTGACCGTCCAACCCACGTCCGAGCTGTACACCGAGATACAGCACGGGAACTGGACGGAAGCGGGCGAGACCGAAAAATACGAGGAGCTGAAACTGCTCATCCAGGGGCTGACGATACGGACGCACTTTGCCGCGCTCGGCGCGTCCAACGCCGTCCAACTGCACGGCAACCTCCCCGCCGACCGCGCCGCACTGATTTCGGCAATCGACGGCCTGCTCGCCCGCCACGACGAAGCCGACCTGCAACACTACCGCAAAAACCTAAAGCATTTGTGAGCGTGCGCGGGAAAAACACTTGCTTTTTCCCAAAAAACACGATAGTATACAGGTAGAGTCCTTGGTTGGTGAAAGTCGGCTTTCATGCCGTGCGTTTCTTCGGAAACCTAGCCGCTGATAGGACTCAGTTTTTTTGCCTCAAGCGGATTTTATGGCAGGGCGAAGCCCCGCGCGAAGCAAAAAACGTCGTCACGGCGGGCGCGCTCCCAACTCTAGCGGGCATTGCAATTATCATAATTGCATTTCCAGCGGCGGGCAAAAAATACTACCCGAACGGGTGGACGACACAAAAAACGGATGCAAAAGCATCCGTTTTTTGTGCGCATACACGCATATTTTCTAGCATAAAGGGCAAATGGTGCTGACCTTCGCAATGAGTTTAACATTTATATCACCTTTCAAAACATCTCTTTGTTCTGGTGTCACACTAGAAAAATCATCCTTATAAGATTCAACAGCAGCGTGTTCAAAGTAACTATTATTTCCATAATATTCAAATTCACTTAATTTTCTTGGTGTCTTTGATGCAGCAGTTTTTCTATTTCTAGATCTATAAGAATCTTGTCTATCACCAGTTCCAAAATATTCATTATCAATTCCTCCTGCAGATAAACTAATAAATTTTTTATAAAATGATACATCATAAGATTTATCACTTTTCCTAGCACTATCCTCAATACTTTCATGAAAATATATAGTTGAAATTCCTCCATAAGAAAAGACATCACCTTGTTTTATACTATATTTCTCCATAGTATTTTTGTCAATATTACTTATATCTAAAACATTAGCTTTAGTCAATCCAACTTGTATTTTAAGAGTTGATGCCCATTTATTTAATTTTAGAGCACCATCCAAATATGGTCTCTTATTCTCATCTAGCTCTGTATTATCATAAGGCAAATCTTTAAAATATATGATACCTTTCAAGCTAGTTCCTGATGTATTTGTAAGTTGACTCATATTACCTTCAAATATAATATTTGTGAGTTGCCAATTTACATCCGCTTCTTTTGCATCTCCAGATATTATTAAATTACTGAAGCGTGATATATGATATGTATCAGCAAAATCTACCAATTCATTTATGTCGAACGACTTGATTGTTCTGTCCTTCGATGCCTTCGCGGTGTTGCCGTCCGCCTGGAACAGCGTGTACTCGTCCTCGGCAACGCCCTCGACCAGCGTCCTACCATCCATAGATATGAAATGAGCATCTATCTTTAATTTTTTAGACTTATTATATTTCTTGTATATATCCAAGAAATATTTAAGTCCAAGGTCTTTATCATGAGTTAAACCAAACTTTAATGTAGGTAAAGCATCACCTTCCTTACTTTCTAAATTAAGTTTCTCATATATTTCTTTTCTTAAGGAACTTGATGCAACTAGCACTCTATCTCCACGATCTTCATGAGAAACAATTATAAGTTTACTAATATCGATATCCCCTTCTAATGATTCTATATGATTATCAAAATAATCAAATTCACCAGATAAAGAAACTTTATATTCGTCAGATGCAGAAATATATAAATTATTACCATCCTTTGGATCTGCTACTTTATTTGGTTCATTTACATCTTCAAAACTTCCTAGTAATTCATTATTTTCTTTCTTACTTACACTGATCATCTCTTCAGCTTGTGCAACAAGGGCTTGTAGAGCCTGTTTTGCTTCTTCTGCATTAAAAGCTTGCAGCATTTTTTCTAGTCCTTCTGCGCTAGGATCTTGTAGAACTTCTTCTGATCCCCCTGCTTTTTCCGTTAATGTATTAACTTTTGTTTTTGCGTCAGTCATGTTTTCAGTTTCATGCTCTTCGCTTGAGGCTTTTGTAACAGATTCAAGGACAGAGGAAATACCCGTTACCGCGTCTATGGCCTGTGCCGTCAGCGTTATATTTTGTGGCATTCCCGCTGATATATCTTCGTACTTGTCGCCAAGAATTTCCTTTAGGACAGCCTTTGCGCTTTCATATTTAGGCGTATAATTCCCTGTGCTATCGGGATTGTCCGGGTTGTTTGGCGTGTCCAGGGTGTCCGGCTCGGCGGGCGTTTCCGGCTTGGGGGCGGGAGTCTCGACGTGCCGTTCGTCTTCCATGGCTGCGCCGTCGCCCGTGCAGGCGGCAAGCAGGATCGCAAGCGCGCACCAAGGCGCGGCAACATACTGGGCAATGCTTCTTCTCATGTCTTTCTCCTCTATGCGACAAGGTATGCCCAATAATACCCCCCCCCCCGCGTTTTTTGTCAAGGGGTTTCGGTGTTTTTTCGGAGAATTCTGCGTTTTTTTTTCGGGTAGTGCGGGGCGGGCTTTTAGTTGCTCAAAGACCGCTCGTGCGAGTCATGCAGTATGTATTTCAAGTTGAAATGTTGCTTATTTGAAGATGAAATGCTATCATTCAAAATCTATAGGGTATTCATAATATGCGACATAGCCTATTCTTGGTATGCGGTATAGGCTATTCCGTATATGCAGCATAGGCTATACGCAGTATACGGTATAGGCTATTCTTTATATGCGGAATAGGCTATCCATTTAAAATGTATAGCCTATTCCTGCTATCAAAAACAAATTCGATTGTCCGTGCAGAAGTTTTCACGCCCTGACATCCGCGCCGCACGCCCGCCGGATCATGCCGCCCCGCCGCTCACGCGTACCGCGTGTTGACGCGCATAGCGTTGAGTATCGCGAGCACTGCCACGCCCACGTCGCCGAACACGGCAATCCACATGCTTGCTATGCCCACCGCCGACAGCGCAAGGATGGCAAGCTTGACGGAAATCGAAAACCAGATGTTCTCCCCCACGATGCCCATCGTCTTCTGCGCAATGCGCTTGGCAAGCGGAATGCCGCGCAGGTCGTCCTTCATCAAAACGATGTCGGAGGCTTCGATTGCCGCGTCGCTCCCCACGCCGCCCATCGCAATGCCGATGTCCGACCTCATAAGCACCGGCGCGTCGTTAATGCCGTCGCCCACAAAGCACAGCACGTCTTTCTGCCCTTTTGCCCGCAGCATGGCATCCACTTCTTCAACTTTGTTCTGCGGCAAAAGCGACGCTTTGTAACCCGTAAGTCCAATTTGACTTGCGACGCTCTTTGCGATCGCCTCGTTGTCGCCGGTGAGCATGACGGTCTTGCAGCCCATCGCGTTGAGTTCACCGACGACCTGCCGGGATTCCTCTTTTATCTCATCAGCAATCAAGAGCGAGCCGATATACGCCCCGTTCCGCGCTACGTAGACGACCGTGCCAAGCCCGTCCTCTTTTACGAACTGAATGTTGTGTTCCGCCATCAGTTTTTCGTTGCCGCACAATATTTCGTCGCCGCCGCGCTCCGCCACAATGCCTTCGCCCGCAACGTTCGTCAGCGTGTAGCCCCGCTCCGCTTCCCCGCCATAGGCGGCGACAATCGAACGTGCAATCGGGTGGTTCGAATCCTGCTCGGCAATGGCGGCAAGACGCAGAATTTCATCTCTGTCGCTTTCGGGGGAGACGTTCGTCACGGCAAAGTTGCCTTTCGTGAGCGTTCCCGTTTTGTCAAAGACGAACGTATTCGCCCGACTGAACTTCTCAAGATAGTTCGAGCCTTTGACCAGAATGC
>JAAVAM010000061.1 GCA_014804085.1 Treponema sp.
CCGCGCATAATCGAATTCGTCGAGGAACTGCCAAAGACAATCAGCGGAAAAATCCGCCGCGTAGAAATCCGTGAAAACGACAAAGGCATCGACGTGAAAAACGTCAAGCAGGAATTCTAAAAAATCACGCGGTAAATGAACGCGCAAAAAAGGAATCGCAAAGGCGATTCCTTTTTTGTTTAATGAAAATTTTTCAAAAAAAGAATGACAAAAGAAGTAAAGTGGTGTATACTGTCTCTATCGTTTGAAATTACACCGAGATGGGGGATGCTTGCTTTATGGCAAAACAACAAAAGGAATTGGACAGGTTTGAGAAAAACCCGAAGAAAGATGTCTCAATTCAGACTAAGACAACGTTGCTTATTGGGGCTGCGGTTGCGTTTGGTGCGATTGCGGTTGCCGTTATCGCGCTGATTGTTTTTGACAAGGGATTGTACAAGAATTCGGAAGAGAGTCTTGCGTATACGGCCTCTGGCGCGAACTACGTCATAAACGAGTGGAAAGACAACGCGGGTCGTTATGCGGAAGTCCTGTCCGTGAATACGGAAGTGATAGAGGCTTTTGACGACCGTGATTCGACCGCGCTGAACAGGATTTGTGCGGATAAGGCCGCGCGTTTGGGCATAGATATTTTTGCCGTTACCGACAGCAACGGTATGGTTATCGGCGGCAAGGGCGTGTCTGCCGGCTCGAATGTTTCAAACCTTGATTTCGTGCAGAATGCGTTGCGGGGTTCCGATTCTTATTCGTACAATTCCATTGGAAATATGGAGTTTGGTATCCTTGCAGGTTGTCCCATTCGCATCAATGGATATATTGAAGGCATGGTGATTGTCGGGCACGATTTGACCGACACGGGCAATGATTCGATTTGTGAAATCGTGAAGTCAAGTTTTGGTGTTGAGTGTACGATTTTCAAGGATCGGACGCGTGTTTCGACCACGCTAGGGCGCGATTTAATTGGTACGACGCTTGTCAATGAGGCGATTGCTACGCAGGTTCTGCGCCAGGGTACTGAATTTATGGGCGAGAACGTCATCAACGGTCAGACGTATATGGCAAATTATGCGCCGCTTGTTGACAGCAGCGGGACGGTGCGCGGCATGATTTTTATTGCGGAGTCAATGCGTGTCGTTGAGCAGGTGCGCAATAATACGCTCGTCGTGGTTATCCCCGTCGCACTGCTGTTAGTTTTGGTGCTGGTTCTTATCGGTGCGCGTTATGTGCATTACTTGATGTGGCGTATCAACAACGTGACGGTGTTCCTGCATGACTTGGCGAGCGGCGAGGCAGATCTTACCAAACGCTGTAAGCTCTTTATCCGCGATGAAATCGGTGCATTGATTGTGGAATTCGACTCGTTTATGGACAAGTTGCAGTCTATCGTGAGCGAATTGAAAGGGTCTAAGGGTGAGCTTACTACGTCCGGCTCCGAGTTGACGAGCAGCGCACAGGATACCGGCTCTTCTATCACGGAAATTATCGCGAACATTGAGAGCATCGGCGGGCAGATTGCCATGCAGAGCGACAAAGTTCACGACGTGGACGGCTCAGTCAAAGAGATTTCAACCGCTATCATAAATTTGGATGACATGATTGCGAGCCAGTCTGCGGTCGTCACCCAGGCTTCTGCGGCAATCGAGCAGATGATTGGAAACATCGCTTCGGTCAATAAGTCAGTCGATAAGATGGCGACTTCCTTTAAGGCACTTGAGACGAATGCCGATACGGGCTTTAAGAAACAGCAGAACGTTAGCGAGAAAATCAAGCAGATGGAAGGTCAGTCACAGATGTTGGCGGACGCGAACACGGCGATTTCTAACATTGCGGAACAGACCAACTTGCTTGCTATGAACGCGGCTATTGAGGCTGCTCATGCGGGTGAAGCCGGTAAGGGCTTTGCGGTCGTTGCGGACGAAATCCGTAAGCTTTCTGAAACGTCTTCCGCGCAGTCTAAGTCTATCGGCGACGGTATCAATAAAATCCGCGATTCTATTACGGAAGTCGTTGCGTCATCGGCGGAATCAAGCGATGCGCTGGCGAGCGTTTCTGACAGAATCAAGGAAACTGACCAAATCATGTTGCAGATTAGAAGTGCCATGGAAGAGCAGAACGAAGGTTCAAAGCAGATTACCGAAGCATTGCGCAACATGAACGACACGACGGTCGAAGTTCAGCGTTCTTCAAAGATGATGAATGACCAAAAGAATGCCGTTACGGACGGTATGAGTCAGTTGAGCGATGTGACCGCCGTTATGAAGAGCGGCATGGAAGAAATCTCTATCGGTGCGCGCCGGATTAACGAGACGGGTATCGCGCTGACTGAGATTTCCGGCAAAGTGCAGGAAGCTATCGACAAGATTGGTTTGCAGGTTGACTTGTTTACGGTGTAACGCAACGTTCGGTTGCTTGCATATAAGACAGTGACTTTGCTGTTGAGGGCGCACAAGTGCGCCCTCAATTCTTTTTAAAGATATAGCGTCTTTTTTCGTAAAAATAATTGACAAGCCGCTATATATAGTGTAATATGTATTCATAGAGCAATGACATACCACTATGTGTCATGGGCTTTTGTGCTTTGTCAGTACCCCATATACCCACTGGCAGAGTGAACATTACGGCCTATCTAACCATCAGGCTTGTCCCGTCAGACCTCCCACTGGCGGGACTTTTCTTTTGATAGACAACACTTCCGTTATCTGCTACTATAGCGTATGGGCAAAACTATTGAGATTTTGGATTCCACTTTGCGCGACGGGGCGCAGGGCGAGGGAATCAGTTATTCGGTTCANGACAAGATACATATCGTGCGCGCGCTGGACGANCTGGGCGTGGCNTATATNGAGGCGGGCAATCCCGGCTCAAACCCGAAGGACATGGAATTTTTTGAGGAGGCGAAAAAACTCGAACTGCGTCATGCAAAACTGGTCGCGTTCGGTTCGACGCGGCGGAAAGACACTTCCTGTCCAGAGGATGCCAACGTGCAGAGCCTGCTTGCGGCGGAGACCGATACCGTCGTGATTTTTGGAAAGTCGTGGGATTTTCAGGTGACGGACATCCTGCATGCGACGCTCGAAGAAAATGTGGCGATGATTCGCGATACGGTAGCGTACCTGCGTTCGCGCGGGCGCACCGTTTTGTATGATGCCGAGCATTTTTTCAGCGGCTATCAGGCGAACGCCGACTATGCCATGCGGACATTGCAGGCGGCGGTGGACGGCGGCGCGCAGACGCTCTGCCTGTGCGAGACAAAAGGCGGCTGTATGCTGGACGACTGCGCGCGCATAACGTCCGCCGTGGTGGAGCGGTTCGGCGCGTCGTGTGCGGTCGGCATTCACACGCACAATGACTGCGGGCTTGCGGTGGCGAATTCGCTCGTTGCGGTGGGGGCGGGCGCGACGCACGTGCAGGGCGTTCTGCTCGGCTTTGGCGAGCGCACGGGAAACGCAAATCTTTCCACGATTATTGCCGACTTGCAGCTTAAAATGGGCTACGAATGCATTCCGCCGGAGCGTATCAAGCAGCTTACGCCGATTTGCCGCCGCGTGAGCGAAATCACGAATATCGCGCTGTATGCGGGAATGCCGTATGTGGGCGGCAATGCTTTTGCGCACAAGGCGGGCATGCACATTGACGCGGTTATCAAGAATCCTGCGGCATACGAGCACATCGCGCCCGAAAGCGTGGGGAACGAGCGGGTGTTCTTGATGAGCGAGGTTGCCGGGCGCAGCCTGATTTTGGAGAAGATTCAGAAATTCGATGCGAAGATTACCAAAAGCAGCCCGATTGTTGCCGACGTGATCAAGACGGTAAAGGATTTGGAGCATAAAGGCTATCAGTTTGAGGGCGCGGACGGCAGTTTTGAGCTGTTGGTGCGCAAGGCAATCGGGAAGTACCAGCCGTTTTTCAAGCTGCATTATTACAAGACGAGCGGCGAGATTCCGCTGGTGGACAAAAACCTGTATGCGTTTGCGCAGCTCAAGATTGAAGTGGACGGGCATATCGAACTGGCGGCGGGCGAGGGCATGGGTCCCGTGAATGCGCTCGACCGCGCATTGCGCGCCGCGCTCAAGTCATTTTATCCTGCGGTCGAGCAAATCCGCCTGACGGACTACAAGGTGCGCGTCCTTGACGGAAAATCTGCCACCGCTGCCCGCGTCCGCGTCCTGATTGAAAGCAGCGACGGCACGGACAGCTGGACGACCATTGGCGTGAGCTATGACGTGGTTGAGGCATCTTGGATGGCACTCGTCGATTCGTTCGAGTACAAACTGATCAAGGACATGGAGAAAAAGTTTCAGAAATTGCTGTAGTGGGCGCAGGAAAGCATTTTTCCCCTGCTTTCCTGCGGTTACCGTGCGCCGTACTGCTCGTAATATGCGTCGATTTCCCGCTTGATGTCGTCAGTAATCAGCGTGCGGTCGCCGTTGGTGTGGAGATGCTCAATGACATCTGCCATGGTGACGATGGCGCGGGCGGGAAAGCCGTACTGCTCGCTGATAACATCGAGCGCGGCTTTGTCGCTGTCAGGGGCTTTTTCCATGCGGTTGAGCGAGACGATTTCGCCGACAATCGTAATGCCGCCTGCGGTCGTCTCCTGCGCCTTAATCTTGGGGTACGTCTCCTCGATTGATTTTCCCGATGTGGTCACGTCCTCAATAATCACCACGCGGTCGCCGTCCTGTATCTTGTAGCCGAGCAGCGCGCCTTTGTCCGCGCCGTGGTCTTTTTCTTCCTTGCGGTCGCAGCAGTATTTGATTTCTTTTCCGTACAGCGCGTGGTAGGCAATCGCCGTCGTTACGGCAAGCGGAATGCCCTTGTAGGCAGGCCCGAAAAACACCGTGAAATCGTCGCCGAAATTGTCATGGACGGCGCGGGCGTAGAATTCGCCCAAGCGGGCAAGCTGGCTTCCCGTGATGTATGCGCCGGCGTTCATAAAAAACGGCGACTTTCTCCCGCTTTTGAGCGTGAACGACCCGAATTTCAGCGCGTCGCACGCGACCATAAAATCNATAAATGCTTTCTTGTACTGTTCCATACCGANATAGTAGCAGAATATTTTGCTTTTTGCTATAATAAGCCATCGATTTATGACAGGAGATTCTTTTATGGAAAGAAATATTGCGTTGATTCCCGGCGACGGGATTGGNCCAGATGTCGTTGCGGAAGGCGTGAAAGTGCTTGATGCGGTTGCCGCAAAGTTCGGGCATTCGTTCTCTTANACGGAAGTGATTGCGGGCGGTGCGGCGATTGACAAGTGGGGGCATCCGCTCCCGCAGGATCAGCTGGACATCTGCCTGCGCAGTGACGCGGTGCTGCTCGGCGCGCTCGGCGGACCGAAGTGGGATAACGTCGCGCCGGAAATCCGCCCGGAAAAGGGCTTGCTCGGTCTGCGCGGCGGCTTGAAGGTGTACGCGAACCTGCGCCCTGCGGTCATGTGGAAGCAGCTGAAGGACGCATGNCCGCTCAAGGACGAAATCGTGGGCGACGGGCTGGACATTCTGGTCGTCCGTGAGCTGACGGGCGGTATTTATTTTGGCGAGCGCGGGATGAGCGCGGACGGAAAGACNGCTTGGGACACGGAAAAATACACGTGGGAAGAAATCGAACGTATCGTGCGCATGGGATTTACGTTCGCGCAGAAGCGGCAGAAACGGCTTGCGGTGGTGGACAAGGCGAACATCTTGAATTCGAGCCGCCTGTGGCGCACGGTCGCGGAGAAAGTACACGAGGAATTCAAGGACGTGCAGCTGGACTTTTTGTACATCGACAACGCGGCGATGCAGCTGGTGCGCAATCCGCGGCAGTTTGACGTCATCGCGACGAGCAATATGTTCGGCGACATTCTGACCGACGAGGCGAGCCAGATTACCGGCTCAATCGGTATGCTCGCTTCCGCGTCGCTGGGCGACGGCACCGGGCCGGGCTTGTACGAGCCGATTCATGGCAGCGCGCCCGACATCGCCGGGAAAGACATTGCGAACCCGCTCGCGACGATTCTGTCGGCGGCAATGCTGCTGCGCTACAGTTTTGCGCTTGAGGCCGAGGCAAAGGCAATCGAGCAGGCGGTACACGCCGTGCTTGACGAAGGCTGGCGCACGGGCGACATCGCCGGAACAAAGCGCGCGGCGGTTGAGGCTGCCGGAAAGCTCGTCGGAACAAAGAAAATGGGCGAGCTGGTCGTGGCGCAACTGAATAAATAACGGCTTCTTGCCGATAATCAGCGTATGGCGGAGAAGAATTCGTTTGACCACCTTGTTTCCGGGCTGTCTTCGGAAGAACGGAAACAAATGCTCGAAAAAATGCAGGCGGCGCGCGGCGACCCTGAAAAGGAATCCCTTGCGCCGGTTGACATTGCTGCGGACGAGGGCGTGTCTGCCGAGGCGCAGCTGAAAAACGAATCGTTTCTTTTCCGCCTGTGGCTGTGGATAAAATCGCTTATTACCAATACTCCTCCCGCAACGCTGTACAATGCGTATCAGGTGGGGGCAATTGCCCGGAACTTGGATCGCGTGTCTCCCGGACTTGTCGATTTCCGGCGGAAATCCCTTGCCACGGTATGCTTCAACCGGCTCAACGAGCTGAAAAAGGCGGCGGATTTTTTCAAGCCGTACTGCGCGCTGATTGACGCGGCGGGCGATTTCTATGTCTTTTTGGGCATGCAGGGTATGCCGCAGGTTGCCGAGCAGATGGCAAAGGAAGTCGATCCGTATTCCATTCCGCTCGACAAGGGCGCAAAGCCGGAGCAGCGCGTCTCACTGTTGCGCCGCATGGACGAAGTGATGGCAAACATTCCGCAGGAGCAGAAGGCGATGATGTACGAGTGCGCCCGTGCGTCGGAGTGGCTTTTGCAGCTGACAAAACTGCCGTTCAACACGTTCCTTTCGCATTTCAACACAATGGTGGAGGGCGAATGCACGTGCCCGTTTGCCGTGGCGCGCGCCGACATCGACGAATTCGCGCGCGTNCTGTGCAACGGGCAGTCCGTTCCCAACGAGGTGCTGGAATCGCTGTATCTTTATTACCATGAAAAGACGCGCGGNCGGCAGGTCGGCAGCGCGGCGGACAGTGCCGAATCGTTTATCGAAAANGCGCANGCGCAGATTGCGGCGATGCATACGTTCATCACGTCCGTGCCGTTGCGGTCGGTCGGTCGGGTGGTGTACGAAAACGCGTACTGGTCGCCCGGCACGATTGCGGCGGCGGAGGACTGGTTCGTCAAATACAAAATGGGCTGGAAACGCCTGTTTGACCAGAAATGGGAAGCTTGGAGCAACGACTGCAAAAAAGAAATCGTGCGGCAGAGCCTCAAACGCTATTTTGGCATCGAGCAGTTTCCGCGCTTTCCTGCCCGCCCCTGGGCGCGCTTCGGCTTGCCGTTCCGCTACGAGCTGACGGGCGGATTCCTGTGCTGGTATTTCCGCGACCAGTTTCCGCAGTATGAGCCGACGTTCAAGACCGTGCAGACCGAGGGCGATTTTATGAAGAAAGACAACCTCACGGATTTTTCCGAGGCGCTCGACATGTTCGCGCAGGTGGGCGGCGGCCTTGACACGGTATGCCGCACTGCCGGCGACAGCGGCGATTTGGGCGCGGCCTTTAAAAAATGGGAGGGCGAGCCGACAGCGCAGAACCAGCAGAAAGCCGAGCAGGCACTGCATATATGCGCGGCGGACGTGGGACATCTGCTGTCGCGCTTTGGCGAGGCAAGCCGCAAAATAGGGCAGGTACTGACGGGGCTGACGGGCTATGCCTCGGATTCCCGCTACGATTCGCTGCACAACATCGATGAAATCGGCGGCAAGGACAACGCGCTGTTCCGCAAGCGTTTGCAGGACGCAAAAGATTCGCTCGACCACGCCTTTGCGATTGTCAAAGAGCTTGAGCCGATTGACACGCCGAGCATGAAAACATGAATACGATAGCCGTCCGTGACTGCATTGGCGACCAAGATTATGTGCTGTTGCCGTTCTACAAGGACGGCAAACCGCTCGCACGGGGCGCGCGCTGGGGCATGACCCTGCGCCGGGCGGGGACAATGCGCTTCCGCTGGAACGAGATGAACGAGAACCGCGCGCGGCTGCTTGCCGCGCTGTGCGGCACAAAGCAGCCGATCTCCCTGGAGCTGACGCATTCAAAAACCGTGTACGACATAGCTTCCCCCATAGATACGGACGGCAGGACGGGTGACGGCATGATTACCCGGAACGCCGTGCTTGTTCCCGTGGTGACCGTCGCCGACTGTGTGCCGGTCTTTCTGTATGATGAGATTACGGGTGTGTTCGGGGTTTGTCATTCCGGGTGGAAAGGCACGGGCATCATCGGCAACGCGCTTGCCTTGGCGCAGGAAAAATACGGCACGAACCCGCGCGATGTCTGCGTCGCAATCGGCCCGCATATCCATGACTGCTGTTATACGGTTGACGAACGCCGCGCCGCATATTTTGCGGAGCAGTTCACGTCCGCCTGCGTCAAACCCATGACCGACGAAAACGGAAACACCTGCTACCGGCTTTCGCTGGCAACGGCGAATGGCGCGGTGCTTGTGCGCTCAGGTGTCCGCGCGGAAAACATCGTGATTGCGGACGACTGCACTGCCTGCGCGCAGGATACGCGTGGTGGCTATCCGTTCGGCAGTTTCCGCCGTCAGGCGGCGTTTTTGCGCCATTTGTCCGCCGACGAGCAGTCCCGCACGATGACCGTGCAGGCGGCGTTCTGCGGATGGCTGTAGCCGCCGTCAGGGCAGCAGCGCGTATTCGTTGTATGCCAAGATGAACGGCCCGACACCCTTCGCGTCGTCCTTGACGATCGGCTCGCTCATGTAATAGTCAAAGCTGCCGTCGCGCCGTTTGTTCGTTTCCGGCCCAAGTCCCGCCACCAGACAGATGCCGTCAAGGCTCAGCTTGCCGCCGTCGGTCGTCAGGTAGGTTTTTGCGATGCCCTCAAACGCTTTCTTTCCGGCTTCGAGGAACTTCTTGTCCTCAAGGATGCCCGTGCGCATGCCTTTGAGCAGCGAATACGCAAAAATTGCCGACCCGGATGTCTCAAGGTAGTTCTTGCCCTTGCCGGGAAAGTTGGGCACCTGATACCACATGCCGCTCTTGTCCTGGAACGCGAGCATGCTTTCGCACAGGTCGGTGAACGTGGCGCGCAGCTCGTTCCAGTCGTCGCTGTGCTTGTCGGGGGCTTTGTTGAGCGTGTCCAGCAACGCCATGGCGTACCAGCCGAGCGAGCGCAGCCAGAAGTTCTTGCTCAGCCCCGTGTCCTTGTCCGCCCAGAACGCGCTTTTGCTGCTGTCGTAGCCGTGGAAATACAGGCCGGTCTTTTCGTCGCGCATCTTCTGCCGCACGGTCCTGAACTGGCGGTAGATGTCGCCGATGTTCTTTGCGCCGTTGAAGAGCGTCTCATATTCCATGTAGTAGGGCAGCCCCATGTACAGGCCGTCCAGCCACACCTGGTCGGGATAAATCTTCTTGTGCCAGAAGTTGCCTTCCGCCGTGCGCGGCTGCCCCTCCAGCTGCGAGAACAGCACCGCCGCCGCCTTGCGGTATTTTTCCTTTTTGGTCAGCCGGTACAGCGTAATCAGGTTCTTGCCGCCGTTCACGTTGTCGATGTTCCATTCTTCTTTTTTGTAGCCGCTGATAGTCCCGTCGTCCTTGATCCTAAAGTCTTCGTAATAGTCGGCAAAGGCAAGGTATTTTTGGTCGCCGCGGGTGGCGTACATTTCGAGCAGCGCCATAATCATGCAGCCGTCGATATAGTCCCAGCCCGATTTTGTGCCGCTGCGCGCTTTCTCAATATTCCAAACGGGAAACTCCGCCGTAGATTTCGTCATCAGCTCTTCGATGTACTGCTCGATTACGTTCGTGTCCAAAGTATGACTCCTGTGCGTGTTGCACTGTCCATTATACCCCAAAAACGCGAAAAAACATAGCATAATAATACATTTTTCTTTCATTTTTTTATCCTAGCGTATTTGGGGCGGAATGGGAAGCGTCGCAGGCGGGCATGGCGAACGGAGTTGTCTTTGCTCGGTACTGTTTTGCAGATACGCAGGCAAACTAGTTATTTTCCCTGAGGTAAACTAGCTATTTTCCCTTAGGTAATATAGTTATTGTTACACAGGTAAACTGGCTATATTACCTGAGGTAATATAGCTGTTTTCCCTCAGGTAATCTCGTTATTATTACGCAGGTAAGGACGGGTGGAATGCGTGTAGGGGGAAATGTGCCGCTGTTAGGGTTTTTGTGCGCTCCTCATCGTGCAGGACACTGCGGGAAAATTCCGTGGCAAAGAAAAAAAACTTAGTTAATGCTTTTATTTTGGAGATTTTGGGAATATAATACATCTTAAGGTCAATAAATTCTAGAAAGCATAAGGAGAAACGTTTATGGCGAATTATGTTATCGAAGGCACTGTTTCTGAATTAACAAAAGAGGGAACTAAAATTTCAGTGAAAATCGTTGGTACAGAAGGCTATGCGATAAAACAAGGCGACAAAACTTACAATGTTTTTTGTCCTAAAGATTTGCTAGAGACAGGGAATTGTGACAAGGGATATATCGTTGATTCTAAAATTGAATTTATCGGGAACAAAGATTTTGAAAACATTTTGACACAGGCATCTATGTATGGAAAGAAGATTCGATTGGCAGTTTCAGAGAGAACGCTAAAAAAGCATATTCAAGAATCTGCACCTGCACAAGAACTTAATTCATCAGCCCCTGCTCAACAAGAGGCTAAAGGTAAAACCGCAGTTGATATAAAATCCGTAACTTTACTTTAAAAATAAAAACGCTATGAAAGAACTCGAATTCAATTCCCGCCATTCCGAAGTGCTCGTCGTCATCGGCGCGGGGGCGACCGCAAAATTGGGAATGCCGCAGACTGCCGACCAGTCAAAATTGTTCCGCGCATTATCAAAAGACGATGCAAATCTTAAGGAAATACTGAAAGAATTTTTCGGCGACAAAGATCTCTCCAAGATGGTCAGCTTCTTAAAAGTCCTTGACGGCGATAAAGATGATTCGTGCAACCTCAAAATTTTGGACGATGATTTAAAAGAAATGAAAAACATCTACCGGCACGAAAATGACGAACAGCGTTTGAGAAACCGCATGCTTGAGTTGCGCCGCGACTACGACTGGAACGCCGCTAAAAAAATCATCGGAATTTGTCCAGATAAAAAAGACGACAACGACAACTTGATTCGCGACTTGTATTCCATAATCGACAAAAAACTGCTGAACAACCAGTCAATAAAAGTCCTTGCAGATGACGACGGCAATGAGGAAATCCTGCCGGTGAGCCGATTGCAGGGCGCGCGCAATTTTTTGACGCTGTTCATTAATATGCTGTTCGCGGCGGCGTGGCACAAAATCACACAGGGCGAAAAAGGCGATGCATTCGCAAAATACAAGGCTTTCCTCAATACGTTCGGGAAGATGATGCAGGACGAGGGACACCGATTCTTTGCGAAAGGATATGAAGTGAACGCGCGGGACTTTTATCTTTTCACGTGTTCGTTCGTCTCCCTCAACTTTGAGATGGTGTTCCCATGGCTTATGATGAACGCTCACCGCGAGCTGAACAGCGAACGGAAAACTTTCATCAAAGACCATCCCATAAAACTTTGGCTGGATTTCGGCGTGGAACATCGCGGAAGAAAAACTGATAATAACGAGGAAAGGCTTAATCCCACGCTTGAATTCACGGAATCCGTCGCGAGCAGGGAGAACGAGGACGACCACATCGGCACGCCGCTGAACCGCGCAGGGAAATTTTATTTTGCGCACGGCTCGTCAAACTGGCGCGAATGTCCTGCCTGCGGCCGCATGACATTCTTTAACGGCGGAAACCATTGGGAATACAAGTCGCAGAAACTTATTCCGCCGTTCCCGATTCCGTTTTTCGAGTATGAGGATTACGAGCTGCTTACAAAACAAGAATGGAAGTGGCGGAAAGCTTTGCTTCATTACGATTCAATGCAGTGTATGCACTGCGAGTCCGAGACGTTCGCGCATTCCGCGCCGATGATTATGCAGACGATGTACAAATCGACCCCGACATCTTTCTTGGAAGAGATTCAGCGGAACGTAAAAGTTTCGATAGAGAACGCTCGGCATATCGTCCTCCTTGGGTATCAGTTACCGCCGGACGACACTGTGTGGCAGCAGACTTTTGCGGAAGCCGTGCGTTGCAGAATTCAGTCTAACAAAAAAGCATATTGCACCGTAGTCGTTGGCTACAAGGGCGAAAAACGATGGCTTTATCAAAACGAGCTTGAGGAATATGTCCCAAAATACAAGAAAGACAAAGACGCTGAATCTTACGGAGTGCCCGCGATTGAAAACGCATGGGCAATCTTCGGGAAAGAAAACGTCCGTGCATGGACTGGCGGAATTCCAGAAGTGTTTGGAAACTGCGCAGAAGCGGACGTGAAAGAACTGCTTTATTCCTCGGATTTTGTGGAATGGAAAGGGACAAGGCTGGAAGAGTAGATTGTTTGCAACCACCACCGGCGAGGGCGTTGCGTGTTACAGCGTGAAGTTTTGGGCGAGCATAAACACGCACATGGCCTCATGTTTTGAGTTTATAAATAAAATTTTCTGAATACTATTCCATATATTCATTATATTGCCTACAATTGCACCTCTCTTTTCCTATGCAAATCAGTTTCGTGGAATCTTTGACTTTGTTTATCATTTTAGGATTTTGACAATAAATATGCTCTATTCTCAAAACAATTTCTCTTTCTAAGAACCGGCATTCCAGTTTTTTCGCTTTCATTTTCATTACTCCCCTATAAAAATTATTCTTTATATTATAAATCGCAATATATCTTAACGTAAGCCAGTCTTATTTCTTATACCATAAATAGTTGTAGTATTTAAAGTTGCTTGCGTTTTCTGCGGCATTCGTCACATCTTTTTGAAATGAATAACCGCTTGAAGACTTGCAATACCAGCCTTCCGTATCCTCAAACCGCACCGAGGTGAGCAGTGTACATCCATCGAAACAGGCGTAAGTATTGTTAATTGACTTTACGTTCTTCCCGATAGTTACAGCTGTTAAAGACGTGCAATTGTAGAAAACTCTGGTACCTATAGATTCTGCGTTGATGGAAACTGATGACAAGCTTTCGCAATCCTCAAAAGCATAACTATCAATAGAACCAATCGCCTCCATAGTAATTGATAGCAAATTTGTGCAGTACGCAAAAGCATACGTGCCGAGGGTCTTAACATTTTTTAATGTAATAGTTCTCAAATTCTTGCAATTATAAAAAGCATAGTTTCCAACTGTTTCTGCTCCGTTAATTTCTACTGCTTCAAGGTTGGAACATTTCCAGAACGCCCAATTTCCAATCGTTTGTATGCTGGTGGGTATTATCACGCATTTTATAGTGCAGCTATAAAATGCATAACTACCAATTATTTCCAGTGTTTTTGGCAATACAACTTTATTCAGCGGACAGTCGGCAAATATCGATTTTGAATCGCTTGTAGCTCCTATCGCTACAAGTCCTGTCGCTTCTGACAAATCAAGGTTAATTGAGGTCTTTGCGGTTTTTATCTTGTCCGCGAGCGTTTGCAACGTGTTTTGCGATATATTTCCCGTCACTTTGATTGTATACTCGTCTGTAATACCGCTCAAGTCTATGCTTTCGATGGTATCAGCCGTAACAATAATACCGCATAGCCAAACTGCGTACAGCGTGATGTCCGTCGGATTTTGACTGTCGATTAGAAAATCTGCTTGGTTGCTATATATAGGATTGTCTGTTTTTGAAGTCGCCCACCCCAAAAAGGTGTAGCCGGGATTAGAAAACATAGTATCTTTCAGTTTTTCTTCGATGCCATAATAAAAGATTTGAGTTTGCGTATTGCCCGTGCCGTTGTTCGCGTCGAACGTGACGGTGTATGCGTTCCTGTCGTAATAAATGTCGATAACACTCGTGCCGTCTGCGGATATAGGCACTTGTTCGAATGACTCTGCGGTAAAGCCGATATATGTCATCGCAACGGCGGCAGAGACTGTTCCCGTTGTTCCTGTCAGCGTTTCTGTTTTTGCGAGCGTGTACGATGTACGGTCAATATTCTGATTGAAATGACGCACCGTGTAAATCGTATCGGTATTTTCTGTCCACTTTGCGTACAGCGTGGTGTTTTTGCTCACAACATAGGGATAGGCGACAGCGGATTGCAGGTCGATGTCGATATACCATCCGGCAAAAAGGTATCCTTGACGTGTCGGCTTTGGCATATCTGATTCTTCCAGTAGTTTTGCTTCTATGGGATAGGAAACCGTTCCGCTATTTGCTTCAAATGTTACGGCAAATGTTTTTTCTATCTGCGCTTCCCCCAGTCGTAATTCTTCATTTACGGCTGTAAGCGAGCCGTCTACGGAAAAAATGCATGCATATACAACCCCGCTCACCGCATAGAACGAAGCTACGGGAGTTGCGGAAGTCGGCGTTGCGCCCAGTCTGAAGCCGTCGAACGGTGCGTCCGGCGGTATGGCGTACACGCCCGAATGCCCCGGCTGGATGTAGTATTTTTCCTGCCCGTACACTTTCTGCTGGGTGTTCCCGTTGTACAGCGAGATGGGCGCGTCCGACTGGTTGGCGACTTTGAGATAGGCGGCGTTGAACTGCGGGTTCTTTGGCGCGGGTATGCGTACCTGCACGGTGTCCGATACGATGTCCGCAGAATCGACGGGGTAGGTGTATGCGGTGCTGTCCGCCACGTCTAGCCAGACCATGCCGCTGTCGGCATCATCAAGGACGCAGTAGGAATAGCGGAAATGGAACGTGATTTCGGTCGTGCCGGGGGCGACGTACACGGAATTTGTTGCGCCCGGCGCAACCGTCGTCAGCTCGGCGGACAGCCCGTCCCGGCATACGACCACTTTGTACGCCGACAGGTTGATGAACGTGACGTTCGGCGCGTTGGCAGTGCCGCCGTTCGGGTCGCTGCTTTGTGCCGTTATCTGGAGCGCGCGGGTATAGTGTCTGCCGCCCGCCGTCGCCGTGACGGTCACGCTGCCCGCCGCCTGGGCGGCAAGGTTTACGGAAACGCCCGTCGTAGCGGAGAGCGTCGCCACGGACGAGTCGCTGACCGACCATGCCGCCGGAATGCCGTTGCTCAGGTGGAGGAGAACCGACTGGCCTGCCTCTACGGCAGACACCGTTTCCGCGCCGTTGACGAGTATGGAGATGCTGTCGTCATCGTCATTGTCGTCGCTCCCGCATGAGAGAAATCCCAGCGCAAAAATACATCCCCATACCAATAGCATTCGTTTCATGTTCGGCCACCTCCGGGTGTGCAAGACGGAATATGCGCCGCCCGCAGTTTTTTTGCGGACGGCGCGTTGCGGGGCGCGGAAAATCCCGCCTGTTACTGCTGCGGCAGCGTTTCTATTTCAGACTTGATGTCGCGCGGCGTTCCTGCGGAGATGACGGCTTTGTAGCTGTTCGGGTCTGCAAGGATGGCCGGGGTATTTCCGAGTGCGACTTTTGTGAGCGAAACGCTGTAGTCATAGCCATTTTGAATGGTCGGAATGCCGCCGCCGGCAGTGAGGACCGGGACTGACACGTTCCCGTTGTAAAGCGCAAGGGTAATCTGTTTTTCTTCCCCATCTTTGGTCGATACCACCTCAAAGGTTACGGGTACGCCGCCAACGGCATCCTGTCCGTTCTGCGCGACATACTGTGCCGAGCCAATCTTAAAATACGCGCCTTCTTCAACGCCGTTTGTAACCGTGATGTACGCCGTCGGGAATGAGATGTTTTCCATAATCTGAGACCATGTTGTATTCGGGTCGGCCGGAAAACTGTATGTCTGCATATATGATTCCGTGACGGAAGCCGGTACGACGGTTCTTGATTCAAAGAAATCGCCGCTCAACGTTGATACGGTGTGGTTGCGGGTGCTGTAATAGACATAGACCGGGTACAGCCTGATTGACTTGTTGTCGTCAAAGTAGATGTACTGGTTGCTCTTGTACGGAGACAGGTAGGCGATTTTTTCGCCGTTGAAGCTGTCCTTGTGCAGTTCAATGCCGATTTTTCCGTTGTTGCTTACTTTGATGCAGTAGTCGCCCGTATAGGCGGCGTTTATTGTCGCCTCGTAGTATTCGCCCGCGTGGTAGGTCGCCATGGTCGAATATTCCACTTTCGCCGTGGTGAGCTTGTCTTTTTTCGCCGCGTATTCGCTTGCCGCCATGCCCTTTATGATCATCCAGCCGCCCACGGCAAAGTCGTTTTTGCCCGACACGTCGAATGCCCGCGAACTTCCCGCGCGAACGCCGCCGAGTATGGTGTCTTTGGTCGGAGTCTCGCCCTCGAACAGCACCATGTCTTTTTTCGTGTTGTTTCTGATGGTCAGCGTCCCGTTCGGCTGGTTCGTATAGTCGATGCCGTCGGCTGTGTCGGGCGTGTTGCCGCTGCCAGTGCCATTGTCATTACCCCCCCCCAGTTCGATTTCGCCGGAGACCGACCCTTCGCACCCAGTCATGCAGGCAACGGTCAGCGCGGCAAGCGCGCACAGTGCCATGCCGGTTTTCTTTGCGTTCAGTTTCATCATAGTATGCTCCTTGCGCTTTACGTCCGCACGACGGTTCTCAAAAAGCAGTGCCATCTTACCATACGGCACACGCAAAAGCGGTCAACTGCGAGGCGACATTTTACGCACTGTTCTTGTCTCTGTCGCCCACGTTTTTTGCCCTTGCGCGCGTGCGCGCCGCGCAAAATTATAATTCCGCACGGATTGGTATTATTTTACTACAGTGATTGTTATAAATAATTTTTTGTTAAATTGCAACCATTCGCGCGGTTTTTCTAGTATTTTTTTACCAATGGCTTTCAATGAAAATCTAAAATATTTTATGGAATGCAAAGAAATTCAGTCAAAAGAGCTTGCGGCAAAGACGGACATAAGCATCAACACAATCAACAGCTATCTTAAAAAAAGCGGCTCCATTCCCGACGTAGAAAAAGCCGTAAAAATCGCAAAAGTCTTGAACATTCCCGCGGAATTATTGGTGACGGGCATTTCAATATCGGAAAAGAAAATCGAGCACATGGACCGGACGAATGTGCTAAAACCCGAAATCGTGGAAATCGAAAAGAAACTCGTCCGCTTTTCACAAAAGGACTTGGAAATAATCGCGCAGCTCATTCAGTCGGTGTGGGAAAAATACGAGCGATGAAAGCCATGTTTCGCAGAAAATGCTCAAGCAAGAAAGTCGCGAATACGTAAGTAAGAAAGTCATGATTACTTACGTAAGAAAGTTGTGAATACGTAAGTATTTCAGTTGTTCTTACTTACGTAAGAAAGAGATAAATACGTAAGTATTTCAAATGTTCTTACGTAAGTATTTATTTTGTTCTTGTTCCAGTAATAACGGATAGAATACGTGCCTTGCGGTGAAAATAGTGCGGATGTCGGGTATGAAATATCCTTATTATTAACCGTTGTCACAAATCCTTGACAAGTATCTCAGCCATTCTGCGAATTTATCCTCGTAGATAGGAACGACTTTTTCTTTCCACCATTGGGAACAGGCATAAAACATATTGTTGATTTTCTTTGCCCAATATCTTGGTTTGCCGGTATTATCCAGGCAGTCTTTCCAGTTTTTTTGAAATAATGCATACTGCAAGCCGAACGTTTCCTTTGAATAATCGAACTTTTGCAATTTCTCAATTTCTGTAGCGGGAATAAGATTCCATTTCAAAAGGTCGGCAATCGTTCTTTGTACAAAATCTTGAAAAATCGTATCTCCATGGTGAGGGTTCATAGATGTTTTGTGCGTTGAAATTCTCTTTGCTGAACAGCTCCACGAATTTTGCTCCATCGGGGTTGTCGCGCTCAAAAGGAATTTCCAGTCTGTTTTCTGCGTTCTCCGCATTTTGTTTGGTAAAATCAAAGTCATAGACATACAATTTGTTGCAGACAAGGATTCCAATATCGACGGATTTCAACTGGTTCAGATAGCTGAACAGCTGATCCTGACCTTTGCCTAAAACGCTTTCTGTATGGCGTTTTAGTTCTACGACGACCACATCTTTTCCGTCTTTTCGTACAACAATGTCCGCCTTTTTAGTAGACCCCATCTGCATAGCCCTTTGCGCATCGATTTCGGTCGTGTTATAATTCAGAATCGCCGAGAATACGGAATCCTCCCATACCGTTTGAATTTTTTCCTCTAAATCTGTGCCGTATTTTTCATAATAGCCGACGATTTTGTTCCATGCTTCTGCGTAAGTCAAAATTGATTCTCCGTCTTTCAAGTTCTTGCCTTATCTGCATTGTATTCTTTATTGAAAGTGTGATCAATCGATTTCAATGTTCATCTTGTCGTCCCTCCGTTCTGCATATAATATTCCCGCTTGCCCTCCCACTCGCACTTGTCAAGCACCCACTTGTACTGGGCGAAACTTGTCTTGTCATACACAGGCTTGTACTTCCCGTCCCAGTGATTGTCAATGTATATGGCGGACTTGTCCTTCATGTACGGGTTCACGTTCGCCTGCGGCTCAACCTTAACCGTGTCCCACGGCCAGTACACGTTCTTCACCGTCACGAACATGTGACACCACTTGTCCGGCACGTTATCGTTCACGACAAAATCGCACCGCTCTTTCCTTGCCCACAGCAGCCTGTCCCAGGTCTCCTTGAACACCACGCTGTAGTCCACGCAGTTCACCTTGCCGTCCTTGTTCACGTCGCGCAGGCTCTCCCTGCTCTCGCTTATTATCCAAGCTATCAGCTTCTCGTTCGCCTCCCTGCATTCCGCGGCCTCGCTCCTGCTGTACGCCGGTGTCGTCGGGTACGGCGCGGACGAACACCCGGCGCACAAAGACACGTACCATACCACTACGAATAGAGGCACCATGATAACCAGCCACATCTTCAGCACGCCCAGCAGGTACGGCACGTGCTTCCCGTATTTATTTGCCATCAACTGTTCCTTACTGTGCTAGGGGGCGCGCTACTTGTATGAGCACAACGTCCTGTTGGTTTTCTTGAAGAGCGCCTCGTCAATCGTGCGGAGGTCATAATCCATCCGGGAGATGAAGTCGGCAACGGTTGCGTCGAACGCGTCGTCGGGCAGGAGATGGTGTCCGGCACTTTCCAGCAGGTCTTTGGTCTGCTCGATTGTCAGGCGCATGCCGATGGCAAGCTGGAACACCGTGTCCTTTTTGGGGCGGTAGTAGGAGTCCTCGCCTATGATTTTTGAGAAGGTCTGGCGGCTTATGCCGCCCCGCTTGTAGATGATGGCATGGCTCTTGTTCTTGCTGTATTGGAGACTGTTCTGGAGATAGAACGCAAGTTTTTCCGTGAACGGCACTTTGCGCTTGTCGATGGCGGGAGTGGGGGAGACCCGCTCAAGTTTTGCCCTGACCTGTTTGTTGATGCGTAGGGTCTTTTTTGCGACAAGCACGATGGCATGCATCAGCGCGTAGTATGCCCGTTTTGACTGCATCGACATGTTTGCGCCCTTCTGGGTCAGCACCCGCATGACTTCTTTTTCGGCCTGTGCGGCGGGGGTGAGGCTGTCGCGCATCGCCTCCGTCTGCTGCGGCTTTGCCAGATTGGAGAGATATATGATGTGCGGGACGTACTCCGGCACGTAGTTGTTCAGGACGGCTGCCCCGTGGCTCATTGTCAGCGAGTATGTTGCGCCCCGTTCCGCCATTTTGGCGCGCACGTTCTGGTGCAGATCGGGATTCAACCGCCAGTCCTGTGGGCGGGGAGTGCGGTAGCCTAGGTTTTTCAGTTTCTTGATGACATCGGAAAAATCGTTTGTCATGAAATAGGTGTATTCACCAAGTCCGTCTATGTCCACGCGCACCGTCTGCGCCCGCTCAGCCCCGTCTTGTTCCTGCGTCCTTTCCACGATGTCTTGCTCCATACGATGAATTCATCCTCCTGTCGTGCGGCGGTATTCAAAAAGCACAGACAGTATACCACACGCCACGCGCAAATCGGTCAACTGCGAGGCGACATTTTGAGAAACATGCGGCGGCCGTGCTTTTTGTGCCGGGCGTTACGCGTCCTGCAACTCAAGCGCACCCAGCGAATAGCGCGCGAGCCGTGTGTCGGGGAGAAAGCTGCAGCCAGCCTTGAAAGACACCCCGAACTGCCCCGCCACCACCAGCATGGAGAGCGTTTCCCCCGCTTTGTGGAACAGCTCGCGCAGCATGTGGAAGTCTGCGCTGACATGTTCGAGCAGGTCTTGCCTGCTGTCCGTTGAATGCGGCACGAGGACGACGAACAGGGCTTTCTTTTCCGCCGGATGCTCCAGCAGCACGGAAAAATCCTTGCAGTTCCTGCCCTGCGCATCACGGTATAGCTCATAGCCGGGAAAATTCGTCTGGTAGGTCTTGATGAACAGGTGTACCAGCAGGGCTTCCGTCACGTCCTGCGTGATGTCGATGTTCTGCGGTGCTTTGTGCAGGATGTGCTGCGGCGCGATAGGGGCGTAGTGCAGAAAAGCGCGGTATGCTTTTATTGCCGCATTGATTGCGCCGCCTCTTTTTCTGTTGAGCGCATCGAACGTAAGTTCGTTTTCGTTTTTGATAGTGTCTATGTGGGCAATATCGCATGCATAAAAATTCTTCCCGCCGAGCAGCTCCTCCTGAAATTTTTCGATTGCGGATATATAGGTGTTCCGTGTGGTGGTTTCCTTGTTTCCGCCGTCCGGGTCTACCAGCCATTTCCTAAACTCCGCTTTCCATTCTGTTGCGTCCATCATTGCTTTTTTATCTCCTCATTTCCTTGCTCTGCCGCTTTCTTGTACCATTTTGCTGCCTCGGAATAATCTTTCTACTCACTTGTCATAACAGCGTGCAAGATTGTACTGTGCCGAGGCATTTCCTTGTTCCGCTGCTTTCCTGTACCATTTTGCCGCCTCGGAACAATCCTTTTCCACGCCCTCTCCATTGTCGTAGCAGAGACCAAGATAGAACTGTGCCGAGGCATCCCCTTGTTCGGCGGCTTTCCTGTACCATTTCGCCGCCTCGGAATAGTCCTGCTCTACGCCATGTCCATTGTAATAACAGACTCCAAGAACGAACTGCGCGACGGTGACTCCTTGCTTCGCCGCTTTCTTGAACCATTTCAGTGCCTCGGAATAATCCTTTTCTACGCCCTCTCCATTGTCATAGCAGAGTCCAAGGTTGACCTGTGCTTCGGCATTTCCTTGTTCCGCCGCTTTCATGAACCACTTCACTGCCTCGGAAAAATCCTGTTCTACGCCATGTCCATCGTAATAGCAGAGTCCAAGACCGAACTGCGCGACGGCGAC